>JBKJKI010000219.1:0-4663 GCA_046597475.1 Polaromonas sp.
GGATCAGGTCGGGCATGTTCATCATCATTTCAGTGGGCTCCATGGGTGGTTGATTGATGGAGCAAACTTTAGATATCTTCACCGCTGCCGGAATCACAGTTGCGACATTGAATATCCTGATTACGTAACGCAGCTTCACCGTGATCAGTGACGTGGTCAACTACTCAGGGTTAATACCTGGTTTCGCGATGAAAATCCGGTCATCAAGGGCCGTGAGGTCAGTTCGACTCGGTGCGTTCCGCCTTTGCGGCGGCGAGTCGCTCGGCCATCGGCGTGTTGCCGTAGACCTCACGGTAGCGCGCAATGAAATGCGCCGGTGCCGCGAAGCCGCACAACAGTGCAATCTCGTCAATGCGCCGGGTCGTTCGCAGCACCGACAGGCGCGCATGTGCCAGCCGGATTTCAAGGTATTTACGGGATGGCGAGGTCCGAATATATTGCTCGAACAGGCGTTCGAGCTGGCGGCGAGACACCTTCAGGTAGCCCGCGATCTCGACCGGACTCAGTGGCTCCTCGACGTTGCTCTCCATCATCTCGAGCGCCTCAAGCAACACCGCGGGCATGTTGCCGTAGCGGTAACGCATGGGCAGTGACTGGTTCTCGTCCTTGCTGCGCTGGTGCGATACCAGCAGGTCGGACACCTGCTGCGCAAGTTCCCGGCTGCCCGGCGGGCGTCGCAGCACAAAGGTCATAAGATCAAGCGGGCTCACACCCCCGGAACACGTGTAGCGGTCACGGTCTATTTCGAACAATCGGCTGGACACCAGGAGTTCCGGGAATTCCTTGACCAGGGTTTCCCGGTCTTCCCAGTGGATGGTGCAGTGGTAGCCGTTGAGCAGCCCGGCCTTGGCAAGGTAATAGCTGCCGGTATCGATGCCGCCCAGGGTAATGCCCTGGGCCGCGAGCTGGCGCAGCCAGCGCGTGGTGTCACCATAGCCGTGCTTTGGCAGCGGATTGGGGCCAATCACGAATACCGTGTCAAAGCGGCTGCTTTCGCCCATCACCTGGTCGGGAAGCACGCGGATGCCACCGCTTGACAGGACGGGCTCGTCACGCAGTCCAATCGTGACCCATTCGAACGCCCTGCGCCCCAGCGCCATGTTGGCCAGCCGCAGGGGATCAACGGCCGAGCTGAGTGCTATCAGCGAAAAACCGGGGATCAGCAGAAAGCCAAAGCGCTGCACGTTGACGGCGTTCTGTATGTCGGAAGTGTCGGTGCCCATGCAAGGATTATGCGCAGATGCGCAAACCGCACGCGCAGGGCCGCAGCACACTTTCGCACCCGCTCCGGGGCACGGCCCGCACCGATAATGCAAAGCGATAAGAGGGAAAACCCGTACGTTAGTTTGTCGCAAATTACATATTTATTGACGCAATCGACATTGCGCCATCGCCTGCCGACAACGATGATTCAGGCACATTTAAACCACTGATCCATAAAGGCGCCACACCATGTTCAGCTACAGCAAGCAGACCCTCCAAGCCGTCGACCCCGATCTGTGGGCCGTGATCCAGCATGAGCATCAACGCCAGGAGCAGCACATCGAGCTGATCGCCAGCGAGAACTACACCTCCCCGGCGGTGATGGAAGCGCAGGGCAGCCAGCTCACCAACAAGTATGCCGAAGGCTATCCTGGCCGGCGCTATTACGGCGGCTGCGAATTCGTTGACCAGGCCGAGCAGCTCGCCATCGACCGGGTCAAGCAACTTTTTGGCGCCGACCTTCACGGCTGGGCCGCCAACGTGCAGGCGCACTCGGGCGCGCAGGCCAATGAAGCCGTATTCATGGCCTTCATGAAGCCGGGCGACACCTTTATGGGAATGAACCTGGCCGAAGGCGGCCACCTCTCGCACGGCATGGCGCTGAACATGAGCGGCAAGTGGTTCAACGTGGTCAGCTACGGCCTGAACGACAAGGAAGAAATCGACTACGAGGCGATGGAGCGCAAAGCTCACGAGAGCCGCCCGAAAATCATCATCGCCGGCGCATCGGCCTATGCGCTGCGCATCGACTTCGAGCGCTTCGCAAAGGTGGCGAAGGACGTCGGCGCGCTGCTCATGGTGGACATGGCGCACTACGCAGGCCTGATCGCGGCCGGCGAGTACCCCAACCCCATCCCGCACGCCGACATCGTCACCAGCACCACGCACAAGAGCCTGCGCGGCCCGCGCGGCGGCATCATCTTGATGCGCCCCGAGCATGAAAAGGCGATCAACAGCGCGATTTTCCCCGGCCTGCAGGGCGGCCCGCTGATGCACGTCATTGCCGCCAAGGCGGTGGCCTTCAAGGAGGCGCTGGCGCCCGAGTTCAAGACTTACCAGCAGCAGGTGGTGAAGAACGCCGCGGCGCTGGCCGAAACACTGGTGCAGCGTGGGCTGCGCATCGTCTCGGGCCGCACCGAAAGCCATGTGATGCTGGTGGACCTGCGCGCCAAGGGCATGACCGGCAAGGCCGCCGAGGCCCTGCTAGGCCGCGCGCACATCACCGTCAACAAGAACGCCATCCCCAACGATCCCGAAAAACCGATGGTGACCAGCGGGGTGCGCCTGGGCTCGCCGGCCATGACCACACGCGGCTTCAAGGAAGCCGAGGCACGCCAGGTCGGACACCTGATCGCCGATCTGCTCGACCACCCGGACGATGAAGCGCAAATAAACATGGTACGCGCCGAAGTAGCCAAGCTGACCGCCGCCTTCCCGGTGTACGGCTGAACCACGAGACCCACCGCCATGTCACTTAGTACTTTCGATCTGTTCAAAATCGGCATCGGGCCGAGCAGTTCGCACACCGTCGGACCGATGCGCGCGGCGCGCCTGTTCGCGGTGGCGCTGCGCGAGGGCGGCAGTCTGGATGCCGTGCATCGCGTTCGCTGCGAGCTCTATGGCTCGCTCGGCGCCACCGGCAAGGGCCACGGCAGCGACAAGGCCGTGTTGCTGGGCCTGGAGGGCGAAGAGCCCGACCTTGTCGAGCCGGACGCCATCGCGCCACGACTGCAGAGCCTGCGCGAGTCGCAGACCCTGAATCTCCTGGGCGCACACCCGGTCGCGTTCAACGAACGTGAAGACCTGGTGTTCCTGCGCAAGACACTGCCCTTCCACCCCAATGGCATGCGCCTTCTTGCGTTCGATGCGAGCGGAGCGACCCTGCTTGAGAAAACCTATTACTCGGTCGGCGGCGGCTTCGTCATCAGCCAGGATGCACAGGGCCAACCTGCGCTGGTGCCGGATCCGCAGCGAATTCCTTACCCGTTCAAAAGCGGCGATGAACTGCTGGTGCGCTGTGGCGAAAGTGGGCTGTCCATCGCGCAGCTGATGTGGCACAACGAACTGGCATGGCGTGATGCCGAGGCAGTGCGCGCCGGCCTGCTGCGTATCTGGAACGTCATGCAGGCCTGCGTGCAGCGCGGCATCGCCACCGAGGGCGTACTGCCTGGCGGCTTCAAGATCAAGCGTCGCGCCGCCGAGCTGTACCGCGACCTGACGGCGCACCCCGAGGCGGCGCTGAAGGATCCGCTGCAAATGATGGACTGGATCAACCTCTACGCGCTGGCCGTCAACGAGGAAAACGCCGCCGGCGGCCGCGTCGTCACGGCGCCCACCAATGGTGCGGCGGGCATCGTGCCGGCCGTGCTGCACTATTACACGCGCTTCGTCCCTGGTGCGAACGAGCAGGGCGTGATCGACTTCCTGCTGACCGCCGCCGCGATTGGCATCCTTTACAAGGAAAACGCCTCCATCTCGGGCGCCGAGGTCGGTTGCCAGGGAGAAGTGGGCGTGGCCTGCTCAATGGCCGCCGGCGCGCTGGCGCAGGTCATGGGCGGCTCGCCGGAGCAGGTCGAGAACGCGGCCGAGATCGGCATGGAGCACAATCTCGGGCTGACCTGCGATCCCATCGGCGGCCTGGTGCAGATCCCCTGCATCGAGCGCAACGCGATGGGAGCCGTGAAAGCCATCAACGCCGCGCGGCTCGCCCTGCGCGGCGACGGACGGCACACCGTTTCACTCGACAAAGTCATCGCCACGATGCGCCAGACGGGCGCGGACATGAGCAGCAAATACAAGGAAACCAGCCGCGGCGGACTCGCCGTGAACGTGACGGAATGCTGAGAAAGGCGAGCCTGACGCATGAAGCGCATCACAGCTTGAAGAACGCAGTGCCGCTCCTATGGTCGCCGCGGCGGGCCTCCGCCGATTCTCATGGCTGAAAGCAATTCGCGCACTCAAATCTTCGCCGGCATCTTCGTGCTCTGCGGTCTCGTTCTGCTGGGCGGGCTCATTTTGGAGTTTGGACCGCTGCAGCACTGGATGCGCAAACCCTACACTGTGCATGCCATCTTTTCCGACGCGCAGAATCTCATCAAAGGATCGCCAGTGCGCCGCGCGGGTTCCAACATCGGTAAAGTTTCCACCTCCCCGGAACTCGTCGAGGGACTGAAAGGTGTGAAGGTCTCACTGGACATTTATCCGGAATTCAAACTGCCGGAAGGAAGCGAACTCAAGATCTCCAGCATCGGACTTATGGGCGACGCCGCAGTGGACGTGGTGCCGCCGCCGCCCGACAAGCAGACAGGGAAGTTCATTCCCGCAGGAGCGACTCTCAGCGGCATGGGCGGTTCCGACCTGACGGCTGCGGCAACCAAGGTTACCGACGAGGCGACGGAAG
>JBKJKI010000220.1:0-3221 GCA_046597475.1 Polaromonas sp.
GGATCAGGTCGGGCATGTTCATCATCATTTCAGTGGGCTCCATGGGTGGTTGATTGATGGAGCAAACTTTAGATATCTTCACCGCTGCCGGAATCACAGTTGCGACATTGAATATCCCGATTACGGAACACAGCTTCGCTGCGACCCGTGACCTGGGCCGTTACTCAGGGTTACTACCTGTGAGTGCAATCGCCCTTTTAAGGGTTACTACTCAGTAGCACGGTTGCGCAGCCGATGACTCGCTGCTCAGGCCGATACGGTGCATTCCATGCCAGCCACTTTCGTGGATGCACCGGCCTTCCCACCTACCGTTAGATGTTGCGTTCCGGGCGACCGGGATGCCAGGGCGTCCGCCCGCCCAGGATGCCGGACCGGTCGATGACTTCGGCAACGGCCTCATGCTGGTGGCTGGTCATCACGTGGACGCCGCTGACGCCCTTGATCTCACGGATATCCTGGATCAGTTCGATGCAGAGACTTCGGCCTTCAGGCCGCTGATCGTCAGCGCCGGATATCCAGATCGAATACCGGCTTGGCCTGGTGATGATCGCCCCACCTGCACGCCGTCGCCAGTCAGGCACAGCATGCTGCACACACCCATCGCGGCGCCGCCGAGAATATCGTCCTGGATGGCAATGCTGTTCTTGTCGCGGCAAGCAATCTGCATGACGGGGGAGTAACCGGCACGGATCAGCAAAGCGGACATGGCGACGCTTGACAGGTGGCAGTGGGCAGCTGGCCCATCGGTAGTGTTGATGGCGTCCACATAGCCGTCGAAAACACGTGCGCGCGTATAGACCTCGGTGGGGTCGGCCGAATCAAACGGATCCAGTTCGGTGGTCACGGCGAATTTACCGACCCGCAGCACCCGCTCCAAGCGCCCTGGTGAACTGTGACCAGGCAGGATAGGCAGTGGCGCGCCTGGATCGACGGGCTCGTCATCGAAAATCATGAGCACCGCCGGCCTTTTCGCGCGCCGCGCTCAGCCATGACGAGCGTCCTTGCAGCCGCCAGTCCACTGGAACTTGCACGGCCCGGATTCCCGCGCCGTCGTCCCGCATGCGCTCGCTGCCGGCGATCGCTTCCACTCAGACGCAGCGCATTTCCGGCTTCGCCTCGCAATGGCCGCCGGCACGTATGCCTTCACACGGACCATTGCGAAGAGTCTTGGGGCAATTCATGGGGCACGACATGCCGGTCTCGCCCACGCAAGCATGGATTTTTGGCTTTCTTGCGATGGAAACGCGAGAGCCAGCCGAGCCAGCTCGCGCGCGCCATCTCACTCATCTTTCAGCACACCCCACCCCGTCTCCCGACTGGCGACCACCGCAAGCACCGCGGCCCCGACCAGAAACCATGCCGGCACCAAACGGGCTCGACGCTCTGGCGCGAGAGCGGCCGAGTCAGGCCAGTGCAATACCCCCTCAAGCATAGGCAATTAACGAGGTATAGCCGTTCAAGCTCGGGACTTTGCTCCTTCAAAAACTATGCTCTTGCCGGCCGCTTGCTTGTATCTCAGGGCGTACTTACGACCCAACAGGTAGTACAGGACTGCCGAGGTGACGCCACCGGCGAGCCAGGAAAGATCCACGCCACCCATTGCCGTAGCAATTGGGCCTTGAAACAGCGGGATGATTCCGTACATGAACAGGTACGTGCAGCCCAGTCCGCCAAAGAACGCCACAAGCGCCGCCGGATTGAATCGGCTCATGTGCCTGGATTCCTGCCCTTCAAAGAGGAAATCGAAATTCGTGGTCTTGCGTTCAAAGACGAAGTAGTGCACGGCCATGATGCCGCCCCAAGTGGCAACCCAAGCCACGATGGAGATCAGCCAGGCATCAAGCGCATGCGCAAAGTTCTTCTGCTTCATGAAGAACATGACAGCAACCATCGCGAAGACGCCCACCAAGATTGATAGCTTGCGCCGGGAAACCTTGATGTCCATGGCCTGCGCTGCCACGCCGAACGTGTAGAGGTTGATGATGTTGGTGGCGATTGGACCGTGTATGACAAGCGCCAACACCGGGATCGCGAGTACCCCGAAGTTGTCGACGATCAGTGCGCCTGGGTCGGCGCTTCCGCTCTTGGTTGCCAGGCTTGCTCCCAGCACGCCCAGCCAGACCACGGGGATGAACTGGCCAAGCGTGCTGGCAAGGTACAAGCGCATTTTCGGAACTGACTTCGAGACAAAGCGTGAATAGTCAGGTGCGTAGGTAAACCAGCCTATGCCCCAGCCAATGCCAATCGCGGTCATTACCCCGCTCATGGCTGCAAGGCGCGGCATGCCGGTCAGGACCTTGCCAGCAGGGCCGGCGTAGGACCAGTCAATATTGAACTGAGTCCAGGCAACGATGCTCATCGCCACGAGCACCAGTATCGTAGGCGGTACTGTCCATTTTTCAAAGGCGGCAATTGCGCGATATCCCATGTAGCAGATGACGACCTGAATGGTCATGATGGTGCCTGCGGTTGAGAGACGCCACCAGAAATTCTCCAAGCTCGGATCGACCCAGCCAATCTTGCCGAAAAGCGCCATCACCAGATCGAGAATGATCCAGGTATTCACCGCTGACCAGCCCACAGCCAGCGTCGCCTGGATGGCGGCGGGCAGGTAGGCGCCCTGTCGTCCGAAGGCAGCGCGGGATAGCACCATTCCGGTGACGCCGGTTCGTTGTCCGAGCAACACAAAGGCGCCGAAGCCAAGCATTCCAATCAGGTTGCCGACCACCAGAACGGTCACCGTGTCGGCGAACGAGAGTCCGAGATTTATTCCGAGTGCGCCCAGGATCCAGTTGATAGGCGCAACGTTTGCCCCTGACCAGATCCAAAACTGACCCCAGACGCTTTTGGTGCGTCGATCCTCGGGGATCGGTTGCAGCATCTCTTCAAGATCAACGGCGTCGTTGGTATGGGTGTTCATTTGCCAGCCTCCGAGCCCGTGAACCAGGCGAGCATGTTCAGCGTGGTCGGCGTCTGCACACGCGCAGTTCCACCAATGAAGAAGCTGGCCAAGGAGTTCCTTCGGTTGAATCCAGCACTGTTGTCAATGCTCATGATATTGTCTCCTTGTGTAATTTTGTTGCATGAATTTCGGCATGTGCCAGGCCGGGTTGGCGGCGAATTGAAACCCGGCCTGGTGCACCATCAAGCCTTGATGATGTTGTGCTCGGGACCGTAAGGGAAAGCGGTGAGGTTGCGGTTGCCGTCCTTGGTGATCACCA
>JBKJKI010000318.1:0-19062 GCA_046597475.1 Polaromonas sp.
GATCGTTGTGGGCTTGCCGTACAAACCGAAACTGGCCGGGAACGGTGGCTTGAAGCGTGGCTGACCTTTTTTGCCTTCGAGTGATTCGAGCAAGGCAGTTTCTTCACCGCAAATATAGGCACCGAAACCATGCGAGGCATGCAGTTGAAAACTGAAGCTGCTACCCAAGATTTTATCGCCAACTTCCTTGCTGATGTAGCCGGCGGCGCGAGCTTCTTCCAAGGCTTCTTCAAAACGCTGATAGGTGGCGAAAATCTCGCCGTGAATATAGTTGTAGCCCACTGTGATGCCCATGGCATAAGCCGCAATTGCCATCCCTTCAATCACGCTGTGCGGGTTGAACTGCATGATGTCACGGTCTTTGCAGGTGCCTGGCTCGCCCTCGTCCGAATTACAGACCAAGTACTTCTGCCCAGGGAACTGGCGCGGCATGAAGCTCCACTTCAAACCCGTAGGGAAACCGGCACCACCTCGACCGCGCAGGCCGCCGAGCTTGACATCTGCTATCACCTGATCCGGCGTCATGCCCGCCCCCTCATCTTGGGCAAGTATTTTGCGTAAGGCCTGGTAGCCGCCGCGTGATTCGTAGTCTTTCAATCGCCAGTTGCTGCCGTTCAGGTCTGCCATGATTTGCGGATTGATATGGCGGCCATGAAAGCTGCTTTGAACGCCAGTTGCCGCAAATTGCGACAACACGTTTTTAGCCTCAAGACTCACTGCGGAATTGATAACGACTGTCATACTTTTGCCTCTGCAGATTGCAGCCCGGCAATCAGCTGGTCTAGTTTTTCATTGCTCATGAAACTGCACATGGTCAGGTCGTTGACCAGCATCACCGGGGAGTCAGCACAAGCACCCAGGCACTCAGACTGCTGCAAAGTGAACAAGCCGTCCTGTGTGGTTTCACCCATAGATATGCCCAGCTTGTGTTCCAGATACTTCAACGCGACGGCGCCGTCACGCAACTGGCAAGGTAAGTTGGTACACACGTTTAACTTGTACTTGCCCACGGGACGCTGGTTGTACATGTTGTAGAAGGTCGTAACTTCATGTACCGCAATCGGAGCCATGCCCAAATAGTCAGCCACCAGCTTCTCGCTGTCAGCGCTGATGTGACCCAACTCCTCTTGCAAAATCGTCAGGCAAGCCATCACAGCTGACTGCTTTTGGTCAGCTGGATATTTGGCAACTTCGCGGGCGAACTTCGTTTTAGCTTGTTCAGAGATCATATTTACAAATACCTGTATCAGCGATCAATTTCACCAAAGACAATGTCCATCGTGCCGATCACGGCAACGGCGTCGGCAATCATGTGGCCGCGCGACATCTCGTCCATGGCTGCCAAATGTGAAAAGCCTGGCGGACGAATTTTTAACCGGTACGGCTTGTTAGCGCCATCGCTCACGATGTAAATACCGAACTCACCCTTGGGATGCTCAACCGCTGCGTAGGCCTCGCCTTCAGGCACGTGAAAGCCCTCAGTAAAGAGTTTGAAATGGTGAATCAACTCTTCCATGTTGGACTTCATGGATTCACGGTCAGGTGCAGCCACCTTGTGATTACTGGTAATCACTGGGCCGGGGTTCACACGCAACCAGTCAATACACTGCTTGATGATGCGGTTGGACTGGCGCATTTCTTCAATGCGAACCAGGTAGCGGTCGTAGCAGTCGCCTGTTTTGCCGACGGGAATGTCAAAATCCATCTTGTCGTACACGTCATACGGCTGCTGCTTGCGCAAGTCCCAGGCAAAGCCTGAACCGCGCAGCATAGGGCCGGTAAAGCCGAGTGCCAAAGCACGCTCTGGGGACACCACGCCCACACCAACAGTACGTTGCTTCCAGATGCGGTTGTCGGTCAACAGGGTTTCGTACTCATCAACGTAATGGGGAAACTTGTTGGTGAAGTCTTCAATGAAGTCAAGCAACGAGCCTTGACGGTTTTCGTTCAGTGCTTCAATCGCTTTCGCATTTTTAACCTTGCTGACTTTGTACTGCGGCATACGATCTGGCAAGTCACGGTACACGCCGCCAGGCCGGAAGTACGCTGCATGCATACGCGCGCCAGACACGGCCTCGTACATATCAAACAAACTTTCACGTTCACGGAAGCAATAAATCAGAATATTCATCGCGCCGCAGTCAAACCCATGAGCACCCAGCCACAGCAGATGGTTGAGCAGGCGGGTGATTTCGGCGTACATCACTCGGATGTACTGCGCGCGCTCTGGCACATCCACGCCCAGCAGTTTTTCAATGGCCAGACAGTAAGCCTGCTCGTTAGACATCATCGACACGTAGTCAAGCCTGTCCATGTAAGGCAGGGACTGGATGTAGGTTTTGCTTTCGGCCAGTTTTTCAGTGGCACGGTGTAGCAAACCGATGTGTGGATCCGCGCGCTGGATGACTTCTCCATCGAGCTCCAGTACCAAGCGCAGCACGCCGTGCGCGGCCGGGTGTTGTGGGCCAAAGTTCAGCGTGTAATTTTTAATCTCAGCCATGTTGGTACTCCCGCCCGGCCGCCCCAAGGGGTATCAGCGCCCCCTCGGGGGGCAACGAACGACACGCAGTGGGGAGCGTGGGGGCCAGTTTCGCCGACAGGCCGCCCTTAGGCGGAACAGCCCCCTCGGGGGGCAGCGCAGTACGCGAAGCGACAAGCGTGGGGGTCATGTTTCCGCCTTTCGCGGGTCAAGCGCATCGCGCAAGGCGTCGCCCATGAAGGTCAGCAGCAGCAAGGTGATGACCAGCACGGCGAAAGTTGACAGCGAAATCCACCAGGCATCGATATTGGCCTTGCCCTGGCTCAGCAACTCGCCCAGGGAAGGCGTTCCCGGCGGCACGCCCAGGCCCAGAAAATCAAGCGAGGTCAGGGCCAGAATCGCCGCGCTCATGCGAAACGGCAAAAAGGTCACCACCGGCGTCAGGCTGTTGGGCAAAATGTGCCGCCACATGATCTGCAGATTGCTCACGCCCAGCGCCCTGGCGGCCCGCACGTAGTCCATCTGCCGGTTACGCAAAAACTCGGCGCGCACATAGTCTGAAAGCCCCATCCAGCCAAACAGGCTGAGAAGCAGCAGGAGCAGCGCCACGCTGGGGGCAAAAATGGCGCTGAAAATGATCAAAAGATACAACTCGGGCATGGAGCCCCAGATTTCCATGAAGCGCTGCCCGATCAGATCGGTTTTTCCGCCCGCGTAGCCCTGGATGGCGCCGGCAACAATGCCCATCACCACACCCAGAAATGTCAGCGCCAGGCCAAACAGCACGCTCAGGCGAAAGCCATAAATCAGTTGCGCCAGCAAGTCACGCCCCCGGTCATCCGTGCCAAACAGGTTGTCCTGCGACGGCGCCGAGGGATTCGGATCTTTTGCGAAATAGTTGATGGTGCGCGGGCCGTAGGGATTGGGCGGGTAAACCGCCCAGTTGCCATTGCCGCTCAGCTTGTCCCTGATGAAAGGATCGAGGAAGTCGGCGGGCGTGTCAAAGTCGCCGTCAAAGGTTTTCTCGGAATAGTCTTTCAGCAGCGGAAAGTAAAGCTGGCCCTGGTAGCTGGCGACCAGCGGCTTGTCGTTTGACAGCACCTCGGCAAACAGGCTGAACACGACCAGCAGGCAAAACAGCACGAGACTGAAAAAGCCCAGCTTGTTTCGCCGGAAGCGCTGCCAGGCCCGGCGGCCAGGGCTCACGCTGGCTGCGGAAGGCGAGTTTTCGCCAAGGCCGCCGCGGATCGGGCTCCGCCCGTCCGCTGGAGGCGTCCCCTTGGGGGGAAGGCGGCCAGAGGCCGCTTCAGGGGGGTCAATCAAACTTGACACGCGGATCCACCCACACATAGCAAAGATCGCTGATCAGCTTGGTCACCAGGCCAATCAGCGTGAAGAGGTAAAGCGTTCCCAGCACCACCGGGTAGTCGCGCCGAATCACGCTCTCATAGCTCAGCAGGCCCAGGCCATCGAGTGAAAACAGGGTTTCTATCAGCAGCGAGCCGGTGAAAAACGCGCCGATAAACGCGGCCGGAAAGCCCGTGACGATGGGAATCAAGGCATTGCGAAACACATGCTTCCACAGCACCTGGCGTTCGCTCAGCCCCTTGGCTCTGGCCGTCAGCACATACTGCTTGCGGATTTCCTCAAGAAACGAGTTTTTGGTCAGCACGGCGGTCACTGCGAAACTGCCCAGCACCATGGCAATGACGGGCAACGTGATGTGCCAGAGGTAGTCGGTGATGCGCGCCCCCCAGCCCAGCGTGTCCCAGTTGGCCGAGGTCAGGCCGCGCAGCGGAAACCACTGCAGCTGCCCGCCAAACACCACCAGCAGCGCCACGCCCAGCACAAAGCCCGGAATCGCGTAGCCCACCAGCACGATCAGCGTGGTAACAAAGTCGAAGCGGGAACCGGCCCTGACCGCCTTGGCCACGCCCAGCGGCACGGCAATCAGGTAGCTGAGGAAAAACGTCCAAAGCCCCAGGCTGACCGAGACCGGCAACTTTTCCTTGACCAGTTGCCACACATCCTTGTGCTGGTAAAAACTGTTGCCCAGGTCGAAGCGAGCAAAACGTCCCAGCATCTGGATGAACCGTTGGTGGACCGGCTTGTCAAAACCATAGAGCGCCTTGATTTCCGCGATGCGCTCGGCATCCACGCCCTGCCGCCCGCGGTAGCCAGCCCCGGCAGACGCGGCCCGTTCACCGCCCGAATCGCGCCCCTGCAACTGCGCCACCATCTGCTCGACCGGCCCGCCCGGCACGAACTGGACCATGGCAAAGGTTAGCAGCAGCACGCCGAACAGGGTGGGAATCATCAGCAGGATGCGCTTGAGGATGTAGCTGGCCATAGGTCAATCTTTCGAGCGTGGGCAGGGACCAGCGGAAATTGCAGCGCGTGAGTGCGCAAAAGATCCCTTCAAGCAGGGGCCGCGGGACTGGCTTTGCCAGACCGCAGGCGCAGCGGCCCCCTCGGGGGGCAGCGCAGTACACGAAGTGACAAGCGTGGGGGCCATACTCACCAGCCAAGGACCAGGTGCAGCGGCAGGTAGACCGCCATGCCGGCGAGGATGGTGCCAAGCACGCCGTGGCGCCAGTAGTACCAGGCGGCGCCGACCATGGCGGCAAACAGCCGCGCGTCCTGCCAGCTGGCGATGAGCTGGCCCTGCGTCACGACAACTTCGGGCATGATGACGGCGGCCAGCGCGGCAATCGGCGCATAGTCCAGCCCGCGCGTCGCCCAGGCGGGCAGCGTCCAGTCGCGGTCGGAGATGAAGAAAAAGCAGCGCGTCAGCAGCGTCACCAGCGCCATGCCGACAATGGTGCCCACGGTCCAGAGATCGGTCTGGTTCATGCGCGGTCACCCGGCGGCAGCTTGGGCCGGCCCGGCAACAGCGGCTTTTGCAGCAGCAGGCAGACCGCTACCGCCGCCGCAATCGCCACCAGGATATTGAGCTTGAGCGGCAGCGCGTAGGCCAGCACGGCCGCCGCCCCGGCCACCAGCGCCGCCACCACGCGCAGCCGGCTGGTCGCCATCGAGCAGGTAATCCCGAGCAGCGCGAGAATGCCGGCAAAGCCCAGGCCCCAGGCGGTCGGAATCAGCTTGGCCAGCGCGATGCCCGCCAGGCTGCTGGCGACCCAGTTGGTCCAGCCCACACAGCAGTTGCCGGCCAGGTAGGCCTGCTCGGCCAGGCGCTGCGCCGGGTTCTGGCCGGGCGCGGGAAAGCGCTGCACAAACATCACATAGGTCAGATCGGTCGTCAAAAACCCGGTCAGCAGGCGCTCGGGCCGCGGCAGGTGCATCAGGTAGTTGCGCAGGTGCGCGCTGAACACCACGAAACGCAGGTTCACGCAGAAGGCCGCGGCCAGGATCACCCACACCGGTGCGCCCGCGACGATCAGCGGAATGGCGGCCAGCTGGGCGCTGCCGGCAAACACCAGCAGCGTCATCAGCACCGCCTCGAAGCCGCTCATGCCGGAGTTGACCATGGCCACGCCGGTCATCAGGCCCCAGGCGGCAAAACCGGGCGCCACCACCAGCAGGTCGCTCACGCCACGGCGAAACTCGGGGTGGCGGTAATAGGCGGGTCGCAGGAACACCGGGGTTTACCTGTCAAACACCATGCCGGGGCGAAGCGCAAACCCGTGCAGAAAATCGGCCACCGCCAGGCGCTTGCCGCCCGCGCGCTGCAGCGCCGTCAGGCGCAGCACGCCCTGGCCGCAAACGACGCTCACGCCCGCCTCGTTTACTGACAAAATCGTACCGTAATCCATATTGGACGGCTTTAGTGTGCTATCTATTTCATAGCTCCAGAGTTTGACCGTTTCGCCGCCCAGCTGGCTGCTGGCACCGGGGAAGGGGTCAAACGCGCGGATGCGCCGGCCAATCGCCTCGGCGCTGTCGCCCCAGTTGACCGCCGCCTCGGCCTTGTCGATCTTGTGGGCGTAGCTGACGCCCTGATCGGGCTGCTTCGTGGCCTGCAGAGCGCCGCGCGCAGCCAGTTCAAGCGCCTGCACGATCATCCTGCCGCCGAGCACGGCCAGACTGTCGTGCAACGTGCCGGTGGTGTCGGTCGTCGCGATGGCCAGTTTTTCAAGCAGCAGCATGTCGCCGGTGTCCAGCCCCGCATCCATCTGCATGATGGTGATGCCAGTCTCGGCATCACCGGCCTCGATGGCGCGGTGAATCGGCGCGGCGCCGCGCCAGCGCGGCAGCAGCGAGGCGTGGATATTGAGGCAACCCAGCCGTGGTGCGTCAAGTACCCACTGCGGCAGGATCAGCCCGTAAGCGGCCACCACCATGACATCGGCCCCGGCGTTGATAGCCGCTTCGATGGCGGCGCGCGCGGCGGCGGCGTCTTCGGGGTATTTGCCATCCAGCCGCAGGCTGCGCGGCTGCGCCACCGGGATATGGTGGCTTTGGGCAAACTGCTTGACGCTTGAGGCCTGCAGTTTCATGCCGCGCCCGGCGGGACGGTCGGGCTGGGTCAGCACCAGGGTGATCTCATGGCCGGCGGCGTGCAGTTGCGCAAGCGCCACTCGGGCAAATTCAGGGGTACCGGCAAAAATCACGCGCATGGGGCGTGATTCTAAAGAGTCAGACCCGCTTTACGCGCCTTCTGGCTCAAAGTCCCGCAAGTTGTCCCGCAAAGTGGCTGAGCCACCTTTGAAGGCTCACTCGCGTTCCTCGTCCTTTTTCTGCTTGAGCATCTTGATCTTGATGCGGTTGCGCTTCAAGGGCGACAGGTATTCGACAAACACCTTGCCCAGCAGATGGTCCATTTCGTGCTGGATGCAGACCGCCAGCATGCCCTCGGCTTCATGGGTCTGGCGCTTGCCGTCCAGGTCCAGCGCCTGCACCTTGACGGCAATCGAGCGCTCGACGCCGTCGTAAATGCCGGGCACCGAGAGGCAGCCTTCCTCACCCAGGCGGGTTTCCTCGCTGGCCCAGATGATCTCGGGGTTGACCAGCACTAACGGTGAATCGCGGCTTTCGCTCACGTCAATCACCACCAGGCGCTCATGCACGTCAACCTGCGTGGCGGCCAGGCCGATGCCGGCGGCTTCGTACATGGTGGCCAGCATGTCGCCGGCGAGCTTGCGCAGGCGTGCGTCAACGGCGGCGACGGGCCTGGCGACCGTGTGCAAACGGGGGTCGGGGTAACGGAGGATGGTCAGTGGGTTCATGGAGGCAAATGATGGGAAGTCGCTATTTTCGCCACTTTTCCCGGCTTTTTAAACGCTTCAATATTCGCAGAATCGTGTATTCGTTGCTTAATCAAGGGCTTAAGTACAGAATCGTTTGTGATTTATCAAGATACAGATACTACAAAACGCTGTTTTTTTAATCAAAACGTAAGCAGGCCCGTCGAAGTATTAGCCCAAGAGCCCTCAAAGATGCACATTTATTTTGGTCGTTTCAGCCATATTTCAATAGCCGCTGCCGCTCTGCTGTGCACGACAGTCGGGCTGCATGCGCAGAATTTTCCGGTCACTTCGGGCCAGAAGGCCACCGCCGCTCAGGTGGCCCAGACCGGCATCCCGCTGGCCGACCTGGCGCCCAACGCCCCGGACCGCTATACCGTCAAGCGGGGCGACACGCTGTGGGCGATCTCCCGCATGTATCTCAAGAGCCCGTGGCGCTGGCCCGAACTGTGGGGCATGAACCTCCAGGACATCCGCAACCCGCACCGCATCTATCCCGGCCAGCAGCTCTACCTTGACAAAGCCAACGGCCGCGCCACCCTGCGCACCAGCCAAGCCGGGGAAGGTCCGCCGACGGAGACGGTGCGCGTGTCGCCGCGCACCCGCTCCGAATCGCTGGCGGACTCGTCCATCCCGACGCTGTCGCCGGGTGCGATTGAGCCCTTCCTGACCGAGGCCATGATTGTCGACGAGCTCACCTTTGAAACCGCGCCGCGCATCGTGGCCACCCAGGAGGGCCGGGTGTTGCTCAGCCGCGGTGACCGCGCCTATGCGCGCGGCGCGTATTCCGGCGCCAATGCGACCGGCAAGCCGCTCGGCGATGACAAGGGCGAGCCGCTGGATTACCGGGTGTTTCGCAATGTCAAACCGCTGAAAGACCCGACCACCCAGGCCATCCTCGGCTACGAAGCGCAGTATGTCGGCAAGGCTGAACTGGTGCGCGGCGAATCCACCACGCAGACCGAGGACAAGGATGGCAAGGCGCAGATTGAAATCGTGCCGGCCACCATCGACATCGTCGCCACCAAGGAAGAGATCCGCGTCGGCGACCGGCTGATTGCCGAACCGCCGCGTGAATTGCTGAGCTATGTCCCGCGCGCGCCGTCGCTGCCGGTCGCGGGCCAGATCGTCTCGGTTTACGGCAGTGTGGTGGCCTATGCCGCCGAAAACCAGATCGTGGTGATCAACCGGGGCTCGGCAGACGGGTTGGAACGCGGCAACGTCGTGGCCATCCTGAAGGATGGCCAGCGTCTGCGCGACAAGACCGACAGCGCCCATCCGCAGATCAAGCTGCCCAACGAACGCAACGGCCTGATGATGGTGTTCCGCACCTTCGACCACCTGTCCTACGCGCTGGTGCTGCAGGTGACGGACGGCGTGAAGATTGGCGACCGCTTCGCCAACCCGAATTGAACCCCTGGAGCGCGCCGGCTTGCCTCCGCGCTTTTTGAGCCGCTAGCGCCGTGGATTCCGAAGAACTTCTGGCCTGGCTGCGGCTGACGCTGTCGCCCGGCGTGGGCAACACCGCCGCGCGTAAATTGCTCGCCACATTCGGGTCTGCCCAGGCGATTTTCGACCAGAGCGGCAGCACGCTGCGGCAACTCGGCTCCGACAAGCTGGCCAGCATCCTCCAGAGCGAGCCTCCCACGCTGGCGGCCCAGCTGCAGACCACCATGCAATGGCTGCAGGGCGGCGAGGACAGGCGTGTGGTCACGCTGGGCGACGCGGCCTACCCGGCCGAACTGCTCGACATCGAAGACCCTCCCTTGATGCTTTATATGCTTGGAGTCCTTGCAAATCGGACCGATGCAGCTACAAAATCAATAGCAGGCAAGCTGGCCGTCGTGGGCAGCCGCAATCCCACGCCGCAGGGCGAGAGCAACGCCCGCGAGTTTGCCAGGGCATTTGGCGGCGCCGGCCTGTGCGTGGTGTCGGGCCTGGCCCTGGGCATCGACGGCGCGGCCCACGACGGCGCCATGCTGGGCGGCGGCGACACGATTGCCGTCGTTGGCACCGGGCTGGACCGCGTCTACCCCAAAAAACACCTGGCGCTGGCGCATCGCATTGCCCGGCAGGGCATGCTGGTCAGCGAATTTCCGCTTGGCACACCCCCGTTGATGAGCAACTTCCCCAGGCGCAACCGCATCATTTCGGGCCTGAGCCTGGGGACCCTGGTGGTTGAAGCGGCGCTGAAGTCGGGCTCGCTGATCACCGCGCGGCTGGCAGCCGAACAGGGCAAGGAAGTTTTCGCCATTCCCGGCTCGATTCATTCGCCGCAGTCGCGCGGTTGCCATGCACTGATCAAGCAGGGCGCCAAACTGGTGGAAGTGGCGCAGGATGTGCTGGAAGAGTTGCATTTTGCAACACGCGTTGCAGGCGATCGGCCTGGCGGCAGCGCCAAGGCCGAGGAAGAGGGCGCGGAGGGCATTGGCGACTCTCCACTGCTGGCGGCCCTGGGCTTTGATGCGGTGAGCCTGGACGCGCTGCAGGCCCGCACCGGCCTGGACACGGCCCGGCTGCAGGCGCAGTTGCTGGAGCTCGAACTCGAAGGAAAGGTCGCCCGGCTGCCTGGCGGCCTGTTTCAGCGCCTTGCGGCGGGCTGAGCTTATCTGCGTTATATTGATTGCATGTTTGAAGTCTTGGTCTATGTTTACGAGAATTACTGGCAAGGCGCGGCCTGCCCCGAGTTCGACCGGCTGGGACGCAAGCTGACGGCAGCAGGGTTTGACGCCGATGAGATCCGGGAGGCGCTGGTCTGGCTGGACGGCCTGAACGCTGCCGCGCAAGGCACGCAGACAAGCCGCGGTGCCAGTGAAAGCTCCGACAGCGCCGCGCCGGGCGGCGAGATGCCGCGCCTGCAGGCCCAATCCAGCGGCAGCCTGCGCATTTATTCGGTGGCAGAGCAGGAGCACCTGGGCGCTCAAAGCCTGGGATTTGTGAGCTTTCTGGAGTCTTCCGGAGTTTTGCCGCCGCACATGCGCGAAATCGTGATGGACCGCGCCATGGCCGCACCAGGCGACCCGGTCCTGCTCGATGACCTGAAAATCATTGTGCTGATGGTTTACTGGAGCTTCGGCGAAGAGCCGGATGCCCTGGTACTTGACGAACTGTGCGACGACACCGAATTTCGTCTGGCGCATTGAATAGTACCCCCACGCTTGCCACTTCGTGTGCTGCGCTGCCCCCCGAGGGGGCTGGCCTTGCTTGGGGCGGCCCGGCGCTGCGGCCTTGACCCCCACGCTTGTCGCTTCGCATACTGCGCTGCCCTCCGAGGGGGCCGCTGCGCCTGCGGCCCGGCAAAGCCGGTTCCGCGGCCCCTGCTGGCTTGAAGAGCAAGCCCCACGTTTGCCACTTCGCGTCATGCTGCGCACGGGCTTTTACGCAGGCCGCAAAGCACCAAGGACGGGCTGATCAAGCCAGCAGACGCTCCGGATTCGCGTCGATCTTGGCCAGCGCATCGCGCGTGGCACGTACCGTGAGCGCTTCTTCCTCGGTCGGGATCAGCAGTCCGGCCTGCAGGTAGGCCGCCAGGCGACGGGACTGAATCAGGAAGTTGCGGCCGTCGGCAGCCGCAAAAAGATGCAACTGCTTGCGATCACTGCACCAGGCAAATTGCACATGGCTGATTTTTCCGCTGTGGTCCAGGCTATACCAGGTGCCCAATTGCAGCTCCCTGGCCCAGGCCCGCATGGCTTCCGTGGGCTGGCTGCCGCCATCGGCGATCATCACGATATCGGCCGCATCAATGCCTATCATCATGACCAGGCTTTCCGTGTCCAGCGGCAGGTCACCGACATCCTCGTCGGACAGATAATCCTCGAGATTGCTCAGCCGCCTGGCCATCGCATCGATACGCTCCAGCGGAATAGCATCGGTTTTGGACATGAAGGCGTCGGCCAGGGTGTTGCTGACCACCTTGAGATGCCCATCCTGCTCGGGAATTCCCAGGCCCAGCAGCGCCATGCCGCGCCGCAGAATCCGCAGCAGGGCGGGGAGATCGGCAATGACGCGCGCCCGGTCTTCGCGGTTGGGCTTGGCACTTGCCGCCCCGACCAGATCGGCCGCGGCACGCTTGAGCGTCAGGGTTTCGGCATGTTGCGGGCCGTTTTTCATGGCGGCCAGCGCCAGCACTTCAGCCCAGACCTTGAACAGAAACTCGCGAATCTCCTCGCGCACCGGCATGTCATCGAGCATGCTGCGCATCTCGATGGTGTACTGGATGGCCATCGTCTCCTTCTGCTCGATCTGCTGCGCCACGCTGACCACACGGGCCGTGCTGCCCTGCTCGGCGAGAAATCGGGAGAGGAATTTGTCGAACTCGTCGTAGACCAGCTGAAACACCCTGCGGCCGGTTTCCGGATATTGCTCGATGACCTGGACCACCCGCTTGATCTCCAGCTCCAGGACGCCGCCGGCCACCGTGACATCAAAGCCCAGCGCGCACGAGCCCATGCGGTCGATCAGGCGGCGCGCGGGATGTTGCAGCGATCCGAAAAACTCCGGCTCGGCGATGGCGACCCGCAGCACCGGCATCTGAAGCCTGGCAAACCAGACGCGGACGCCGGGTGGGATGCGCTCCTCCGCAAGAATGCTCTGGAACATCAGCGCCACGATTTCAATCGTCGCCTTTTCTGCCGAAGTGCCTGCCGCCTGCTTGAGCGTCGCGGTGCGTCTGCGCAAATTCCCCAGGGCCTGATCCACATGGGTCTGACCATAGACCTGGCCCCGTGAATCCGCCAGCAGGGTAGGCTGCGCGGCGTTTTGCTCGGCACGCTGGACACTGGCAATGACTTGCGCGAGCTGCGGAGATGCAGAAATGGCCCGGGTATCGTCAAAACCCGGCACCTGGCTTGACAGCAGGCGTTTGAGATGCCCCATCACGCCCTGGGCGCGCATTCGGACACGGGCAAGCGGTGTCGTCGCCGTCTGCAGGCGCGTTTCGTCATGCACGCCTTGCCCCATTCCCCAACTTCCAGGGAGTGTCTGGCCTTCGCCTTCACCTTCGCCAACTCGGCCGCTCTGTCCGTTCTGGCCGCTTTGCGGGCCGCTGCTCCGGGAGGCTGGCACCATGCCGGAAGAAGCAAGGCTGGCGGACGTCGAAGCCATGCGGCTGTCGGCGCGCCCCGCCGGGTCGGCCGCAGCCGAACTGGCCTGCACGGCTGAAGGCGTGCGCCTGACAAGTGGGCGCAGGTCGATCTCCACCATGACGCCATGGCGAATGAGAAACTCGTTGGTTGCGTGGTAGACCTCAAGCATGTGCTCGCCCACGCTTTTTTGAACGAGGTCCTGGACCATCACCCAGACGTATTGCGGCAAAGCCGCGAGGGTCCACTGTTCCACCAGGTGCTGCGCCAGCACTTCGGGGCGAAAGATGTCCTGCTTGCGCAACTCGGTCACTGCTTCGAGATTCTGTATGCGCAAGCGCAGGTCGTTGAGCTCCCAGCTTGAGAAGTCGAGCAGGCGCAAGGCCAGCCGCGATGAAAGAATCCCGCTTTCCACCACCTCGTTGCCCATCAATTCCAGTTTGCCAAGACCCGAGGATCCTGTCAGGGAAGCGGGCGCTGCAGGCGGCAAAGCTTTGGTCAAGGCGTCGATGGAACCCTTCAGCCAGGCCGCCCGATTTTTTTGGTAAACCAGCACGGCATCCCGCCGCTCCTGCATTTCACGGGTGCTGCCGGCCAGCCGTTCCTGCGCCGACAACGACTCGCCAATGGTATGGGCCAGTGAAGGCAACACCCGCGCTGCCTGCTCCGCGAACAAGGCACGAGCCTGCTCTGCAAGAAGTCGGTTCTTTGGGTTACTTGGAGCCACGACCACCTTGAAACGATTAGCGCTATAGCTTACACCGTGGCCCCGGCGTTGGGATCATTGGGATCCTCATCTTTTCGCGCCGGTCCCTTGATCAGGTCTTCACGCTTGATGCCCAGCCACATCGCAAGGGCGGCCGCCACAAATACCGAGGAATAGATTCCAAACAGGATGCCGATGGTCAGGGCCAGGGCGAAGTAATGCAACGTGGCGCCGCCAAAGAGCAGCATCGACAGCACCATGATTTGCGTTGAACCATGGGTGATGATGGTGCGGCTGATGGTGGAAGTGATGGCGTTGTTGATGATCTCTATCGTAGTCATCTTGCGGTAGCGGCGGAAGTTCTCGCGGATCCGGTCGAAAATCACCACGGACTCATTCACCGAATAACCCAGTACAGCCAGCACCGCAGCCAGCACCGCCAGCGAGAATTCCCACTGGAAGAAGGCGAAGAAGCCCAGGATGATGATCACGTCATGCAGGTTGGCCAGGATCGCGGCCACCGCGAACTTCCACTCGAAGCGCATCGCCAGGTAGATCATGATGCCGACCACCACCATCGCCAGCGCCTTGATGCCGTCGGTGGCGAGCTCCTCGCCGACCTGCGGCCCCACGAACTCCGTCCGCTTCAGGGTCACGCCCGGGTCGGCGGCCTTCAGGGCCGCCAGCGTCTTGTCGCTCTGTTGTGCGGAGCTCACGCCCTTCTGGGCCGGCAGCCGGATCAGGACGTCGCGCGCGGTGCCGAAGTTCTGCACCTGCACGTCGGAATAGCCCAGGCCGGCGACCGTCCGCCGCACCCCCTCGACATCGGCGGGCTGCGAGTACGTGACCTGCATCACCGTGCCGCCGGTGAACTCCACCGACAGGTGCAGCCCGCGGGAGAACAGGAAAAACACCGCGGCGAGAAACGTGACCAGTGAGATCACGTTGAACACCAGGGCATTCTTCATGAACGGGATGTCCCGCCGGATCTTGAAGAACTCCACTGCTTGCTTCCTTTGCCGGGTCCTCGAAAGGACCCTTTTCTCATGGGTTCGGGTTTACCCGGAACGTGCCGGGAAACCGCTTTTTTTTTACTCGGCCTTGGTTATAGCGCCATCGGTGCCGGGCCGCCAGATCGTACCGATGGAAACCGCCTTCAGCTTTTTCTGCCGTCCGTACCAGAGGTTGACCAGGCCGCGCGAGAAAAAGACGGCGGAGAACATCGAAGTCAGGATGCCGATGCAGTGCACCACCGCGAAGCCGCGCACCGGCCCCGAGCCGAAGGCCAGCAGCGCCACGCCGGCGATCAGCGTGGTGACGTTCGAGTCCAGGATGGTGGCCCAGGCGCGGTCGTAGCCGGTGTTGATCGCCGCCTGCGGCGACGCGCCGCTGCGCAGTTCCTCCCGCACCCGCTCGTTGATCAGCACGTTGGAGTCGATCGCCATGCCCAGCGCCAGCGCCATCGCCGCCATGCCGGGCAGCGTCAGGGTCGCCTGCAGCATCGAAAGAATCGCCACCAGGAGCAGCAGGTTCACGCCCAGCGCGATGCTGGAGAACACGCCGAACAGCATGTAATAGAAGACCATGAACACGCAGATGGCGGCGAAGCCCCAGGCCACGCTGTTGAAGCCCTTGGCGATGTTCTCGGCGCCCAGGCTGGGGCCGATGGTCATCTCTTCGATGATTTCCATCGGCGCGGCCAGCGATCCGGCACGCAGCAGCAGCGCGGTGTCGTTGGCTTCCACGGTCGTCATGCGGCCCGAGATCTGCACCCGCCCGCCCCCGATCTCGCTGCGGATCACCGGTGCGGTCACGACCTCGCCCTTGCCCTTTTCGAACAGCAGGATGGCCATGCGCTTGCCGATGCTCTCGCGCGTGACGTCGCGGAAGATGCGCGAGCCCTTGGCGTCCAGCGTCAGGTGCACGGCGGCCTCCTGGGTCTGGTTGTCGAAACCGGCCTGCGCGTCCGTGAGGTTCTCACCCGTCAGCACGACCTGCTTCTTCACGATCACCGGACGGCCTTCGCGGTCCATGTAGCGCTCGGCGCCGAACGGCACCGGACCGCTGCCCATTTCGGCGGCGCGGCCCTCGGTGCCCTCGTCGACCATCCGCACTTCCAGCGTGGCGGTGCGGCCCAGGATGTCCTTGGCCTTGGCGGTGTCCTGCACGCCGGGCAGCTGCACCACGATGCGGTCGAGGCCCTGCTGCTGGATCACCGGCTCGGCGACGCCGAGTTCGTTGATCCGGTTGTGCAGCGTCACCATGTTCTGCTTGAGCGCCTGCTCCTGCACGCGGCGCGCCGCCTCGGGCTTGATGGTCGCGGTGACCTTGGTGGCGTCGCCCTCCGGCGCTTCGGCCAGCAGCAGATCGGGGAACTGGTCGGCCATGAGCGTGCGCGCGGCCTGCAGCGCCTGCGGCTCGCGAAAGCGGATGGTGATGGCCTGCCCGGCGCGTTCGATGCCGGCGTGCCGCACGTTCTTGTCGCGCAGGATGCTGCGGATGTCGCCGGTGAAGGACTCGGCCTTCTTCGTCAACGCCGCCTGCATGTCCACCTGCAGCATGAAGTGCACGCCACCGCGCAGGTCCAGGCCCAGGTACATCGGTGCCGCGCCGATGGCGGCCAGCCACTTGGGCGTGGCCGACAGCAGGTTGAGCGCCACCACGTAGCCCGGGTCGGCCGGGTCGGGCACCAGCGCGCGCTGGATGGCGTCCTTGGCCTTGAGCTGCTGGTCCGAGCTGTCCACCCGCACCTTGACCGAGTTGGCATCCCGCGTGATCAGCTGCGGCTGGATGCCGACTTGCGCCAGCGCCTGTTCCACGCGCCGCTGCGTGCTCTCGTCCACGCGAACCGTGGCCTTGCCGGCCGAGACCTGCACCGCAGGATCCTCGCCGAAGAAGTTGGGCAGGGTGTAGAGCACCCCGATCAACACCGCGACCGCGAGGATCACGTATTTCCAGATCGGATATCTATTCATGGTTGAGCGTTGGACGTCAAGCGTTCAGCGTTGGGCGTTCAGCGTGCGAGGCGAACTTCCGCTCAACGCTGAACGCTCAACCCTCAACCTACTTCAGAGCGCCCTTGGGCAGCACCTGGACGACGGCGCTGCGCTGCAGTTGCACTTCGACGCCGGGGGCGAGCTCGACCGTCAGGTAGTTGTCACCCAGCTTCGTCACGCGGCCCACCAGGCCGCCGGCGGTGGCGACCTCGTCACCCTTGGCCAGGGCTTCGATCATCGAGCGGTGCTCCTTCTGCCGCTTCATCTGCGGGCGGATCATCACGAAATAGAGGACGACAAACATCAGCACCAGCGGCAGCAGGCTCATCATCGAGGACTGCATGTCGCTGCCACCGGCAGCGGCCGGCGCCGTCTGGGCGTAGGCGGAAGAAATGAACACGGTGTCTCCAGGGCCTGCACGGCCGCCAAGAACGAAAGGGACAGCCGCGCGCGCTGGCCGTGAAGCCGCGCACGCGGCGAGAATTCGGATTGTAGGTGAGCGGGCGCTGCCGGGCGACCCGGGGGGTCAGGCTGCCTGGCGCTGGCCGGTCTCACCGTCGCGCCACTGCCCCATCAGCGCGTCCCACTGCGGCCGGACGACAGCCAGGTTGCGGGCCTTCACATGGCCGTAACCCTTGATCTGCTCCGGCAGCCGGGCGATCTCCACCGCCAGGGCGTGGTTGCCGGCTTGCAGGCGCTCGACCAGCACCATCACCGTCTGACGGTACTCGTCGACCAGCGCGCGTTCCGTGCGGCGCTCTTCGGTGCGGCCGAACACGTCCAGCGCCGTACCCCGCAGGCCCTTCAGCTTCGCCAGCAGGCGGAACAGGTGAAAGGTGCCCGGCCCGAACTTCTTCTTGACCAGCTCGCCCTTGTCGTTGTGTTTCGCGATGATGGGCGGCGCCAGGTGGTAGTGGATCTGGAAGTCGCCTTCGAACTGCGCCGCCACCTTCTCGCGAAAGCCGGTCTCGGCGTGCAGGCGCGCCACTTCGTATTCGTCCTTGTACGCCATCAGCTTGAACAGGCCCCGCGCCACCGCCTCGGTGAGTGAGGACTTGCCCAGCGGGGTTTCGGCCACGCGCACGCGCTCGACCAGGTCACGGTAACGCTCGGCATATCCGGCGTTCTGGTAAGCGGTGAGGAACTCGACACGGCGCTTGACGATGGTGTCGACCGTCTCGCGCTTCTTGAATTCGATCACCTGCCCCGGCGACAGCAGCGCCTCGACGCGTGGCCAGTCGTGCGCGGCCTGGCGGCCCCACTCGAAAGCCAGCTTGTTGTTCTCGATCGCCACGGCGTTGAGTTCGATGGCACGGATGATCGATTCGCGCGCCAGGGGCACCCAGCCCTTCTGCCAGGCGAAGCCGAGCATCAGCGGGTTGGTGTAGATGCTGTCGCCCATCAACTTCGACGCCGCCGCATCGGCGTCGAAGCTGGCCAGGCCTTGCGGTCCCACGGCCTTGGCGATCTCGGCGGCGCAGGCGTCCGACGGGTTGGCCCAGTCCATGTTCTTCACGAACGCGGCAGTCGGCGTGCCATGCGCGTTGAGCGCCACGCGGGTGCGGCCTTCGCGCATGCGCAGCACGGTGTCCTTGCCGCCGGTGACGATCGGGTCACAGCCAATGATCAGGTCGGCCGCGGCCATGCTCACGCGCGTCGTGCGGATCGCGTCCTGGTGGTCGGCGATGAGGACGTGACTCCAGGTGGCGCCGCCCTTTTGCGCCAGGCCCGCCGCGTCCTGCGTGACGATACCCTTGCCTTCCATGTGCGCAGCCATGCCGAGCAACTGGCCGATCGTGATGACGCCGGTGCCGCCGACGCCGGCCACCACGATGCCGTACGCTTGCGCCGTGCGCGGCAGCTGCGGCTCGGGCAGTGCGCCCAGCGTGTAGGGCGAAGCGGCTTCGCTCTTCGACTTCTTCTTCAGCTGCCCGCCTTCGACCGTGACGAAGCTGGGGCAGAAGCCCTTCAAGCAGCTGGTGTCCTTGTTGCAGGTGCTCTGGTTGATGATGCGCTTGCGGCCGAACTCGGTCTCCAGCGGCTCCACCGACAGGCAGTTCGACTTGACGCTGCAGTCGCCGCAGCCCTCGCACACCAGGTCGTTGATCACGACCCGCACGGCGGGGTCGACCATCGAGCCGCGCTTGCGGCGCCGGCGCTTTTCGGTGGCGCAGGTCTGGTCGTAGATGATCGCGGTGACGCCCGTGATCTCGCGCAACTCGCGTTGCACGCGATCGAGCTCGTCGCGGTGGAACACTTCCACCTTCGGCGGCAGAGCCGCTCCTTCATACTTTTCTGGCTCGTCGGTCACCACCACCAGCTTGCCCACGCCTTCGGCCGTGAGGCTGGCGGCGATCTGCAGCACGGTGTGGCCCTCGGGACGCTCGCCGACCGGCTGGCCGCCGGTCATGGCGACCGCGTCGTTGTAGAGGATTTTGTAGGTGATGTTCACGCCGGCCGCGATCGACTGGCGTATCGCCAGCATGCCGCTGTGAAAATAGGTGCCGTCGCCCACGTTGGCGAACACGTGCTTTTCGGTGCTGAACGGCTGCTGGCCGACCCAGGGCACGCCTTCGCCGCCCATCTGGGTGAA
>JBKJKI010000003.1:0-33096 GCA_046597475.1 Polaromonas sp.
GGCTTAACCACAGGCCCCGCAAGTGCCTGGGCTACCGAACTCCGCACGAGGTGTTTTTTGGGCTCAAAATGCAACCGCTTAAACTACCCACTGACGCACTTTGTACTTGAATCTGCGCGTCAAATCAGCCCATAGCCCATGTAATACGGTCATAGTTTGCTACTATTTTTGTAGTATCACTTCGCTGCGACCGCACTGTAGCTTGCGCGACTGGATTTCCCGCCCGGCCCGCAGTAAGCTGCGGTTTTGCCCGGACGCAAACCCCAGGAGACCGCCATGCACATCCCCTCACTCAAGGAAGTCGTCAGCACCGAGGAATGGCAGTTGCGCTGCGACCTGGCCGCCTGCTACCGCCTGGCCGCGCTCTACGGCTGGAGCGACCTGGTCTTCACCCACACATCAGCGCCAGGCTGCCCGAATCCGTCTCGGGGCCGGGCGCGCACCAGTTCCTGATCAATCCCTACGGCCTGATGTTCGACGAGATCACCGCCTCCAGCCTGGTCAAGGTCGACGCGCAGTGCAACAAGCTCATCGCCTCGGACTTCCCGGTCAACCCGGCCGGCTTCGTCATCCACAGCGCCGTGCATGAGGCGCGCGCCGATGCCGCTTGCGTGCTGCACACCCACACGCGGGCCGGCGTCGGCGTCAGCGCGCAGGCCGCCGGCGTGCTGCCGATCAGCCAGCAGTCAACCTTCGTGCTGGCCTCGCTGGCCTACCACGGCTATGAGGGCGTGGCCTTTCGCGATGATGAAAAGCCGCGCCTGCAGGCCGACCTGGGCCAGGCCAACTTCCTGATGCTGCGCAACCACGGCCTGCTGGTGCTGGGCAAAACCATTGCCGACGCCTTCCTGGCCATGTACATCTTCGAGAATGCCTGCCGCATCCAGATCGACGCGCAGTCGGGCGGCGGGGCGCTGACGCCGGTCAACCCGCTTATTGTCAAGGGCACGGCCGAGGCCATGCGCGTGCAGACCGGCGGCCTGGGCGGCGCCTTTGTCTGGCCCTCGCTGATCCGCAAGCTGGACCGGCTCGATCAAAGCTACGCGTCCTGAGCAGCGCAATTCCCCAGGCGGCTCGCCGCGCCGGCTAGCTCGCCACCAGTGACAGCGCGGGCGGCACTCCCGCCCTGGGGTCGGCCGGCGTTTCGCCCTCGTCCACGGCCAGTTCCTTGCGCAGCATCTTCACATCGCCAAAAATCGTGGCGAAGGCCACGTCCTTGGCATCGCGGCCGGTGCCCACGCGCACCAGCCGCTCGGTTGCCGCCAGCCGGGTCGCATCAAACAACACCCAGCGCCCTTCCAGCCAGGCTTCGAACAGGGCATGAAAGTCCTGCGGCGGCTCTTCAAAATGCACATAGCCGACCACCAGCCGCGCCGGTATGTTCAGCGCGCGGCACAGCGTGATGCCCAGATGCGCGAAATCCCGGCAAACGCCCACGCGCTGCACGAATACGTCCTGCGCCGAGGTGGTTGAACTGGTGTAGCCCGGCAGATAGGCAATCGAGTCGAAAATCCAGGCTTCAATGGCGCGCACCCGCGCGATGCCGGGCGGGTGATGGCCAAACAGCTGCTGCGCCGCCCGGCTCATCGAGTCCGACTCGCAGTAGCGGCTGGGCATGAGGTAGTGCAGCACCTCGTCGGGGAGCGCCGTGACGGGCGTCTCTTCCAAGTGCAGGGGCACGGGCGCGGCCTTGAGGTGAACGCGGGCGTGGTAATTGATGGAGAGCAGGCCGCGCGGCGCGTCCAGCCGGATGAAACGGTTGCCGCTGCGCTCGTCGCCGAAGGTGCGCACCTTCATGCTCGGCGTGATGGTCAGGCGCTCCTCGATGAGCTCGTGGCCCTCGTGAAAGGCAGCCTCCAGGTTGAGCAGGAAATGAGCCGGGCTGTGCACCTCATACTCGAGCAGGGAATCGACAACAGAGGTGCGCATGGGTGGATCGCCATTTCTAAAAAGTGATGGGAAGGGAGTGACGCGATCTCAGTCCCGCTTGTCGCGCTCGTGCCTGGGCGAATCGGCCCGGCCAAACCAGTTTTCACAGGTCACCAGAACCATGCGAATCGCCCGCTGCATGACGCCGACCGCGTTCTCGGGGACGCGCCGGGCCCGCAGGCGAAACAGCAGCAAAAACTCCGCAACGCTGGTTGAAAACCGGTTCTTGCTCTTGACCACCAGTTCGGTCTTTTCGGGCTGGCTTGCCATGTCAATATCCATCAAGGGTCCGCAGTCAGTTCAGTCATCGTTCCAGGCCAGGCCCGCAGGCATTGGCCGGCGCCGGGCCGGCTTCATCCTCTACTTGATGCTCTTTTTCACGGCGCCCACGCCCAGCGCCGCCAGCACCACGAAAATCACCGCAATGATAAGAAACAGGCCAAAAAGAATCTTGGCAATGCCGGCCGCGCCGGCTGCCACGCCGCCAAAACCCAGAGCACCGGCTAGCAGTGAAATCACCGCAAAAATGATTGCATATTTAAGCATCAGCTTCTCCCGTGGTGCCGCCGTCGCCTCTTGGGCAAGGCAGCCATCGCCATTGCAAGGTATTGCATCAATGGTGTACTGGATCGTAAAACCGATGGCGTCAGGGCCGCATCAGCAGCGCCCCCGGCGCCTTGTAGGACAATGCCGCATGCGCCCTCGATTGCTACGCTATCAATAGCAAACCATGACCGTGATCATTGGGCAATAGGCTTGTTTCATGAAAAACTGGCAAGGCGCACGGCAAGCGGCCTTGTTTGGCGCCCGCTGCAGAACTGACGCGCAGCGGCTAGGATGGAGACCAGCTTTCCAAGCCCGTTCAAACCCCGCCTTCACAACCCAAGGACACACTCATGAAGCTGTATTACTCACCCGGCGCCTGCTCACTCTCACCGCACATCACGCTGCACGAATCAGGTCTGAAATTCGAGCATGTGCTGGCGCCGACCAAGACGCACCAGCTCGAAGACGGCACCGACTACTACACCATCAACCCGCTGGGCTATGTGCCGCTGCTCGAACTCGACGACGGCACGCGCCTGAGCGAAGGCCCGGCCATCGTGCAGTACATCGCCGACCAGGTGCCCGACAAGAAACTGGCGCCGGCCAACGGCACGGTGGCGCGCGCGCAGCTGCAGGGCTGGCTCAACTTCATCGCCACCGAAGTGCACAAGGGCTTCAGCCCGCTGTTCAACCCGGCCACGCCCGCCGAGTACAAGGCCATCGCCATTGAAAGGCTGCAGTCGCGCCTGAAATGGGTTGACGGCGAACTGGCCGGCAAGCAGTACCTGATGGGCGAGAGTTTCAGCGTGGCCGACCCCTACCTCTTCACCGTCACCAACTGGGCGCCCAATGTAGGCGTTGACATCACCGGCCTGGCAAACCTGACCGCCTACCGCGCCCGCATCGCCGCCCGCCCTGCAGTGCAGGCCGCCATGAAGGAAGAAGGCTTGACCCGCTGAGCGTGCAAGCCTTTGATCCGGCCATCCTTGCCGGATCGGCCGCTCCCGGCACATACTGGAGCCCTGTCTTCAATACCGGAAGCCTTGCATGACCTCCCTATTCGATCCCGTCCAGCTTGGCGATCTGCGGCTCGCCAACCGCATCGTCATGGCGCCGCTGACACGCAACCGCGCGCCCGACGCCATTCCCACCCCGCTGATGGCCAGCTACTATGCCCAGCGCGCCAGCGCCGGCCTGCTGATCGGCGAAGCCACCGCCATCAGCCATCAGGGCCAGGGCTACTCCGATGTGCCCGGCCTCTACGGCACCGAGCAGCTTGACGGCTGGAAGCGCGTCACCGAGGCGGTGCACGACGAGGGCGGCAGGATTTTTGTGCAGCTCTGGCATGTGGGCCGCGTTTCGCACCGCGACCTGCAGCCCGGCGGCTGCCAGCCGGTGGCGCCCTCGGCCATCACCGCCAAGACCCGGACGGTGCTCATCAGGGACGGCGTGCCGGTCTTCGTCGCCACCTCGGAGCCGCGCGCTCTCGATGTCGGGGAGCTGCCCGAGATCGTTCACACCTACCGCGCCGCGGCCGTTCATGCCGTGCAAAGCGCCGGTTTTGACGGCGTGGAAATCCACGGCGCCAACGGCTACCTGCTTGACCAGTTCCTCAAAAGCGGCTCCAACCAGCGCCACGACGACTACGGCGGCGGCATCAGGAATCGCGCCCGCCTGCTGCTGGAGGTGACACGCGCCGTCATTGACGCGGTGGGCAGCGGCCGCACCGGCATCCGCCTGTCGCCGGTCACCACCGCCAACGACGCCTTTGACGCCGACCCGCAGCCGCTGTTCGAGTACCTGGTCAAGCAACTCGCCAGGCTGAACCTGGCCTTCATCCACATCATCGAAGGCGCGACCGGCGGCCAGCGCGAGGTGCCCGGCCGGCCGTTTGACTATGCCGCCCTGAAAACGGCCTACCGCGCTGCCGGCGGCCAGGGCGCCTGGATGGTGAACAACGGCTACGACGCGGCCATGGCCGAGCAGGCCGTGAAAAGCGGCAGCGCCGACCTGGTCGCCTTTGGCCGGCCGTTCATCGCCAACCCGGATCTGGTGGAGCGCCTGCGCCGCCATGCGCCGCTCAACCCGCCCGACCAGGCGACCTATTATGGCGGCGGCGCCCAGGGTTATACGGACTATCCGACGCTATCGAAACAATAGCTCGCTGCGCCCAATACGCATGGGCTACAGGCAGTTTTAATGCCAGAAGTCCATTTTTCAGCGCGCCGCCAGCTGCAAACCGGTCAGCGCGGCCTGCTGCGGATCGTCAGCCAGCGTCACGGCGCTGACCACCGCCACACCATCCACACCGCAGGCCAGCACGCCCGGCAGGCGGTCCAGCGAAATGCCGCCTATCGCCACCACCGGATAGGGCGCGGCCTGCGCGGCCCAGGCCTTCAGGCGCTCCAGCCCGACCGGCTCGTAGGGCATGAGCTTGAGCGTGGTCGGGTAGACCGGACCTATCGCCAGGTAGGACGGCTGCACCGCCTTGGCGCGCGCCAGCTCGGCGGGGGTGTGCGTGCTCAGGCCCAGCCGCAGGCCGGCGCCGCGCAAGGCGTCCAGGCCGGCAGTGTCCAGGTCTTCCTGGCCCAGGTGAACGCCGTAGGCTCCTGCATCCAGGGCCAGCTGCCAGTGGTCGTTGATGAAGACCTGCGCGCCCGGCACGGCCCGCCCCGCGGCCACCGCCGCGCGCACCTGGCTGGCGATTTCGGCGGCCGTGTGGTCGGCGGCCTTGATGCGCAGCTGCACCGTGCGCACGCCCCAGCCGAGCAGGCGCTGCACCCAAGCCGCGTCGGGCACCACGGGGTAAAAGCCGATGGGGCCGGCAAGAGGGGCAAAAGAAGCTGGTTTCATGACGGTCTCGATTCAGGTGGCGTGCCAGAAAGGCACGCCCACCGTGGAGGTGGAAGCCTGCGCGGCGGTGCGCTCGGGCATGGGCGTCGATTCGTAGGCGGCGCGGCCGGCCGCCACGCCGTCGGCGAAGGCGCGCGCCATGCGCACCGGGTCGCCGGCCTGCGCCACGGCGGTGTTGAGCAGCACGGCATCAAAGCCCAGCTCCATCACCTGCGCGGCGTGCGAGGGCCGGCCCAGTCCGGCGTCAACGACCAGCACGGCGTCGGGCAGGCGCCGCCGCATGGTCTCCAGCGCATAGGGGTTGAGAGGCCCGCGCCCGGTGCCTATGGGCGCGGCCCAGGGCATCACGGCGGCGCAGCCGGCGCCGTGCAGGCGCTGGGCCATCACCAGGTCGTCGGTGGTGTAGGCAAACACCGCAAATCCGTCTTTCGCCAGCGCCGTGGCGGCCTCCAGCGTGGCCACGGTGTCGGGCTGCAGCGTGTAGTCGTCGCCAATCACTTCGAGCTTGATCCAGGCGGTGCCGAAAATTTCGCGCGCCATCTGCGCCAGCGTGATGGCTTCCCCGGCGCTGTGGCAGCCCGCCGTGTTGGGCAGGATGTGGCAGCCCAGCGCCTGGATGCGCTGCCAGAAGCTGTTGCCGCCGCCGCTTTCGGGCTGCAGCCGGCGCAGGCCGACCGTCAGCACCTCGGTGCCGCTGGCGCGCACCGCATCGCCCAGCACCTGCGGCGACGGGTAATGCGAGGTGCCGAGGAAAAAGCGACTCGAAAGCGTGGTTCCGGCCACGGTCCACGGGCTACCGTGGGCGATGAGGGAGCTTGCGGGGATTGTCATTTCAATTTTTCCTTCATTGGGTCCACACGCCTCGCATCATGCAGACAGCCGGTTTTGCCAGCAGACGCCATGGAACTGGCTTTGCCAGGCCATAGGCGTTGCCCCCTGCAAGGGGGGTTGGAGGCTACACGAAGTGAGCCTACGGCGGGGGTGTTCCATAAATTAGCCTCCGGTGATGGGCGTGACCACATCGATGCGCTCACCGCCCTGCAGGCTGCGCTCTGGCCACTGCGGGCGGGGCACAAAGCCGCTGTCGATGGCGCAGGCAAAGGCGCTTTTCAGGTCGTAGCCGCGCTCCAGCAGCAGCGCCTGCAGGGTAGGCGCCTGGGTGGCGATGCGCTCGCCATTCAGGGAAATTTCAAAATTCGTCATATCAGGTCCTCGCTGGCAGTTCCCAGTAGTTTATGGGCCAGTTCATCGACCACCGCCGGCGCGCACAGATAGCCATGCCGGTACAGGCCGTTGATGTGCCAGACGCCATCGCGCAGCGCGACGGCCGGCCGGTGGTCGTCGAGCGCCGGGCGCAGGGCCGCCGACAGGCGCAGCACCCGCGCCTCGCCGAACGCCGGGTGCAGGCTGTGCAGGGCGCTGCCCAGCTCCAGCATCGAACGCAGCGTGACCGGCCCCAGGTCTTCCGACTCCAGCTCGGTCGCGCCGACCACGAACTGGTGATCCGGCCGGGGCGCCACATACAGCGCATAGCGCGGGTGCATCAGCCGCACCGGGCGCTGCAAGCTAACGCCGCGGCATTCCACCCGCAGCACCTCGCCGCGCACACCGCGCAATGGATTGGTGGAAGGCCACTGGGCCTTGCTGCCCACGCCGCGGGCATCGACGGTGAGGTCGAAGCGATGCACGCCATCGGCACAGACCATGCGGCCCTCCTCGACTTTCTCGACCGCCTGGCCTTCGTGCCAATGGCCGCCCAGCCGGTCAATCTCCAGCGCCAGCGCCGCCATCCACTGGTCGTTGGCGAGCTGGCCTTCGCTCTCCAGCAACAGGCCGCCGCCAAAGCGTCCGGCCAGCGCCGGTTCCCGCTGCGCCAGCGCGGCGGCATCAAGCGTGTGCACCTGGTCGCGGCAGGTCTCGGGCAGCTTGTGCTGCAGCAATCGCGTGAAGTGTTCGAGCGAAGACTGGTCGGGTGCATGGGCCACCACCAGCGTGCCTTTCTGGCGGAAGTAAATCGACTCGCCGCTTTCCGCAGCCAGCTCGGCAATCCAGCGTGGCCACAGCCGCATGGAGCGCTGGCCCAGCGCAAACACCACTTCGTCGGACACCGCCAGCTCGGCCAGCGGCGACAGCATGGCCGCCGCCGCCATGGATGCGGTGTCAAGATCCGCGCGCTGTCGCGAATCAAACAGGCTGACGCGGCAACCCGCACGCAGCAGCCGCCAGGCCAGCGTGCGGCCGGCCAGGCCAGCGCCCGCGATGCCGATGTGCAAGGAATTCATCACCAACCCTCAGGAATAAATCTCGTTGCCGCCCTTGCGGAACTGCTCGGCCTTTTCCTCAAAGCCCGTTGCCATGTCGCCCGTGATCTGCTGAATCGGAATCACGCCCGGTGTTTTCGCCAGCGTGGTTGTCGAGGGATTGAGCCGCGCAAACTCGCGCACCTCCTGCGAGATTTTCATCGAGCAGAATTTCGGCCCGCACATGGAGCAGAAATGCGCCACCTTGGCGTTCTCTTTCGGCAGCGTTTCGTCGTGGTATGCCATGGCCGTGTCGGGGTCGATGGCCAGGCGAAATTGGTCTTCCCAGCGGAACTCGAAGCGTGCCTTTGAAACGGCGTTGTCCCACATCTGCGCGCCCGGGTAGCCCTTGGCCAGATCGCCCGCGTGGGCGGCGATCTTGTAGGCGATCAGGCCCTGCTTCACGTCGTCGCGGTTCGGCAAACCGAGGTGTTCCTTGGGCGTCACGTAGCACAGCATGGCCGTGCCGTACCAGCCGATGTTGGCCGCGCCCATGGCCGAGGAAATATGGTCGTAGCCGGGCGAGATGTCAGTAATCAAGGGGCCCAGCGTGTAGAACGGCGCCTCGAAGCAGGCCTCCAGCTGCTTGTCGACGTTTTCCTTGACCAGCTGCAGCGGCACATGGCCCGGGCCTTCAATCATCACCTGCACATCGTGCTTCCAGGCAATCTGCGTCAGCTCGCCCAGCGTGTGCAGCTCGGCAAACTGCGCTTCGTCATTGGCGTCGGCAATCGATCCCGGGCGCAGGCCGTCACCGAGCGAGAAGCACACGTCATAGGCCTTCATGATCTCGCAGATGTCTTCGAAATGCTCGTACAGAAAGCTTTCCTTGTGGTGCGACAGGCACCACTTGGCCATGATGGAGCCGCCGCGCGAGACGATGCCGGTCAGCCGGTTCGCCGTCAGCGGCACATAGGCCAGGCGCACGCCGGCGTGGATGGTGAAGTAGTCCACGCCCTGCTCGGCCTGCTCGATCAGCGTGTCGCGGAAAATTTCCCAGCTCAGGTCCTCGGCCTTGCCATTGACCTTTTCCAGCGCCTGGTAAATCGGCACCGTGCCGATAGGCACCGGCGAATTGCGCAAAATCCATTCACGCGTCTCGTGGATGTTCTCGCCGGTGGACAAGTCCATCACGGTGTCGGCGCCCCAGCGGATGGACCAGACCAGCTTGTCCACTTCTTCCTCGATGCTCGACGTGACGGCCGAGTTGCCGATGTTGGCGTTGACCTTGATCAGGAAGTTGCGGCCGATGATCATCGGCTCGCTCTCGGGGTGGTTGATGTTGTTCGGAATCACGGCGCGGCCGCGCGCCACTTCGTCGCGCACGAATTCGGCGGTGATCTGCTCGGGAATCGACGCGTTGAAGGAATGGCCTTTTTTCGGCAGGCGCTCGCTGGCCAAGCGCTCGGCCAGTTGGGCACGCACCAGGTTTTCGCGCACCGCGATGTATTCCATCTCGGGCGTGATGATGCCTTTGCGGGCGTAGTGCATCTGTGACACGTTAGCGCCCGCCCTGGCGCGGCGCGGCACCGGCGCGTGGGCCATGCGCAGGGCGCTCAACGCCGGGTCATTCAGCCGCTGGCGGCCGTAGTCGCTGCTGATGCCGGGCAGCGCTTCGGTATCAAGCCGCTCGTTGATCCAGGCGCCGCGCAGCGGAGCCAGGCCGCGTGTGATGTCGATGGATGCTTGAGGGTCGGTGTAGACGCCGGACGAGTCGAACAGCCGCAGCGGCGGGTTGGCCTCGCGGCGCGTCTCGCTGCCCTCGGCGACCAGTGTGTCGGTCAACGTGACTTCGCGAAACGGCACGCGAATGTCAGGCCGCGAGCCTTCGATGTAGATCTTGCGCGAGCCCGGAAAAGGCGTGCGCGTGATGCGGCTGGTCAGGTCCGCCGCATTGACGGAAAGAGGGGGTTTGGCCATGGCTGTCTCCAGAAAAAGGTGGTGTGCCTGCCTGGGGAGCCGGAGATGTCGCGGAAACATGGATTTAAAAAAATTCCATTACCGGATACCGGAGCCAAAGTGCCTTGTTTCCTACGCGGGGATGATCCCGATCAGGTTCAGCGGGTCTCGCAATTTCTGCGATCTCAGCCTCGGATGTAAACATCCTTGGCACCCCGACAAGCTGCGGCGATTGTAAGCACACGGGCGGGCCGCTGGCAAGCCTTTCCCTGTAACCGGCTGCGCGGGTCAGCCGAAACGGCTCGCCTGGCCGACCACTTTCCTGGCCAGCTCGTCCATCAGCGCGGGCGTCACCTGCGCAGCACCACAGGCGCTTTGGAGCACACCGAAACCGCCCACGTTGCTGACCCGAAAAGCGATGCGGCCGCCGTCGTGGTCGGGCGTGATCGTGATGAAAGCACGCGCCTCGGTCTGGTAGTCAAAAACATAGGCCAGCAGCTTGTTGCTGTCAGGGTGGCGCTGCTCCCGGCGCTCATGCTGGACGTGGCCGATCGACAGGCGCTGCGTCACCCGTTCCAGGTCGGGCGGAAAATTGACCATCACGCTGTGCGTGGCCACCTGCCCCGTGGCGGGACGCAGATTCCAGCCCACCGCGATGTAGTCAAAAACCTCGGTGCTGCGCAGCATCCTGCGGCGCGCGTCGCAGCGGAAATCACGCTGCGCCAGCGCCGGAAAAGCCTGCTTGCCGTCCAGGCTGTAGACGCCGGTGGCCGGCGGTTGCAGCACGTTGAGCTGAACACACAGGTCCTGAAGATAGGTCAGCGCCATCCGGCAGGCCAGCTCGCAGGCGCCGGCATTGGCAAGGAGGTCATGCTCCGCATCGAGTTGCAGGCCCTGCAGCGCGTTGGCCCGGCTTTTCAGTTCTGACAAAAAACTCATGGAAGAACAGGTTCCCGTTACACATTCAAACCAAAAGCATAGCCCAAGCAGATGCTGTTCGGTCAAAACCGGCACTCCGGAGCGCTCACAAGGTCTGATGCGGGGGCTGACAAGCTGCTGTTCACCCAACTTTACAAACCATCACCGCCGCGCAATGGCGGCGATACAAGCGGGCTTCACACTTGCCCTCAACCTGACACCATGGCCCAGCTTCCCCGTATCAGGCATTTGTTCCCGATCCCACCATCTCCCCGAAAGGAAGTTTCCATGAAATTCGCACTCAAATCCCTCAATGGTCTGGTGCTTGCCGGACTGCTCGCCACCTTCGGCGCCAGCGCCATGGCCGAAGGCCCGACCGCAGCACCCGCGCCGGCAGCCTCCGCCGGACAGGCCGGTCCGCAGGCTGGCCACCACATGATGGGTCAGCGTGACCCGGCCAAAATGCAGGCCTGGATGGCCAAGCGCCAGACCGAACTGAAGGCCAAGCTGAAAATCACGCCCGCCCAGGAAGGCGCGTGGACCGCCTTCACCGCTGCCATGCAGCCGCCCGCACGCATGGGTGAACGTTTCACGCCCGAGCAGCACGCCGAATACGCCAAACTGAGCACGCCCGAGCGCATCGACAAGATGCGCGCCATGCGCACCCAGCGCATGACTGAGATGATGGCAATGATGGACAAGCGCGGCGAAGCCACTAAAGCCCTTTACGCCGCTTTGAGCCCAGAGCAGCAAAAAACCTTTGATGCCGAACACCGCAAAATGGGCCATGGCGAGGGCCATCATGAAGGCGGGATGCACTCGAAAGGCGGCATGCAACCCAAAGGCTGAGAAGCCCGAACCCTCGGGCAGCATGACATGCTGCAACTCGCTCCAACAACGCCAGATGCGTTGGTGGAGCAGGTTTTTTGCACTTACTTCGTCTTCTTGCCCGGCATCCTCTCCACATAGACCCCTTGCTCCTCGTCAAAAGTATGCGTAGCCAGGAACTTCCCGGTCTCACTTTGGACCTGCGCACGCGTCATCGTGCTGAGGTCGCGCGGCGATTTCAACGGCTCCCAGCCCTTCGTCTCGCTGAACTTGTTGGCGCTCAGGAACTCGTCGCGCGCTGCCTTCACTTCGGCACGCGATTTCACGCCAGCGGGAGGTTCGACGTCCGACTTCAGCATCCACACCCCCCTTTCGCCGTCATAGCGGTGAGTCTTGAGGAAATCTACCGCGCTCATCTTGACCTGGGCGCGTGTCACCGGTTCAGTCGCTGCGGCAGTTTGCGCATGCGCCACACTACCGAACACTAACGCAGCGGTCATCGCGGCAGTCAGGCGAAGTAATTTCATGGAAGATTTCGTGAACATAAGATTGCCCTCCAGTGGTTTGAAAAAACATCTTTATCCAAAACTGCTTACCCCTTTGCCGAGGGCTGAAGCTACATTCACCATATCAAGCCTGCCGACAATGACAGTCAGCAAGTTGCGCCACTCCATGTAGGACGATCGCCCGCCGTCCATGGATAAGCGCGGCGAGGCGACCAAGACTCTCTACGCCGCCCTCAGCCCCGAGCAGCAAAAGACCTTTGATGCCGCGCAACTGAAAATGATGCTGCGCCCTGGCCGCAGCCATCACGAAGGCGGCATGGGAATGCACCACAGGGGCTGATTGCTCCCCGGTCATAAAACCCCGGGGTCGAACCCGGGCCAGGCGCCTGCGCCGACGTCTCTTTCAGAGCCTGTCAGCGCAGGTTTTTTCATGGCTGGCAGGTTGGCGTATTACTCTTTATTTGATAGCGCAAAAAGGCCATTCGCCCTTGGCATGATGGCAATTTAACCGGTTTGTATCGAAAAAAGAGGTGCCTCGCATCACGGTGCGGGGCTCGCAGGAAAGGCCCCGGAAGCGAGGCGAAAAACCCGCGCAAGCCCCGGCCTCGGCCACAATGGGCGGCAGGCAGAGCAGCCAGACTTGCCCGAATAAGTTGCTGTCCTACAGTGGCACCGCGCCCCCGAGCCAACAATGGGTCCTGGGCTCTTCAGCCCGTCTTTTATTGATTTCCATGATCCGTTCAAAAACCTCCCCCCGCTCTTCCCGGCAGCCCTCCGCCAAGGTGCCGCCCGCCGCGCCGGACAGGCACGCCGTACAGGCCGACACCCAGACCGCGCTGGCGGCGGCCTCGTCGGACGCGCCTTTTTCCTTCAAGGTGCTGACGGTCAACATCCACAAGGGCTTCACGTTCTTCAACCGCAAGTTCATCCTCTCGGAACTGCGCGACGCGGTACGCCAGGTGGGTGCCGACGTGGTCTTCCTTCAGGAGGTGACGGGCAATCACCTCAAGCACGCCGAGAAGTTTGACAACTACCCCGAAGCGCCGCACTACGAATATCTCGCCGACAGCATCTGGTCGCAGTTTGCCTACGGCCGCAACGCCGTCTATACCAACGGCCACCACGGCAACGCGGTGCTGTCCAAATTCCCGATCGTGCGCTTTGAAAACCGCGACATCTCCATCAACGGCCCGGAGCGGCGCGGCATGCTGCATTGCGAGCTCGACGTGCCGGGCCAGCCGCGCAATGTGCATGCCATCTGCGTGCACCTGGGGCTGGTCGAGACGCACCGCACGCAGCAGATGAAGATGCTCTGCGAGCTGGTGCGCAAGGAGATTCCGGCGCGCGCCCCGGTGGTGGTGGCCGGTGACTTCAACGACTGGCGCCGCCGCGCCCACGCCCAGATGGCACGCGGCGCCAACCTGCACGAGGTGTTCGTGCATGCCAACGGCCATGCGGCGCGCACCTTTCCGGCGCGTTTGCCGATGCTGCAGCTCGACCGCATCTACGTGCGCAATACCGCCGGCCACTCACCCATCGTGCTGCCCAGCAACCCATGGTCGCGCCTGTCGGACCACGCGCCGCTGGCCGCGGAAATCAGGCTGTGATGGGCGGGGTAAGCGGCAGCGCGACAAGCATAAGGGCGGGGGCCGATGCGGTGCGCCGCGCCGGGCCGGGCCGCCCCAAGCAAGCACGGCCCCCGAAGGGCTGGAGCATGCGGCTCCAAACCTGCTTGAGCCGGTTTGGACAGGCGACAGAGGTAAAGCGTCTCGCGAGCCGCGGCCTGCAAGGCCTCGCGCATTACACGAAGTGAAAAGCGTGGGGGCTGCATGAGCCGGTGGATCAGCGGCAACCGCTTCAGGCTGCTTGAAAACGGCGAGGAGTTTTTTCCGCGCGTCTTCGAGTGCATCGCCGCCGCCCGGCACGAAGTGCTGCTGGAAACCTTCATCCTGTTTGAGGACAAGGTCGGCCTGGCGCTGCATGCCGCGCTGCTGCAGGCGGCCAGCCGCGGCGTGCAGATCGACATGACGATTGACGGCTATGGCTCGCCCGACCTGTCCGCCCGATTCATCTCGGGCCTCAAGCAGGCGGGCGTGCGCGTGCATGTGTTTGACCCCGCCCCCCGGCTCTGGGGCTGGCGCACCAACCTGTTTCGCCGCATGCACCGCAAGCTGGTGGTGGTGGACAGCGGGCGCGCCTTCGTCGGCGGCATCAACTATTCGGCCGCTCACCTGGCCGACTTTGGCCCGACGGCCAAGCAGGACTACGCGGTCGAGGTCGAAGGCCCGCTCGTCGCCGAGATTCACCAGTTCATGCACCGCGCGCTGGCAGCCGGACAGCGCAACGCCGGGTCGGCGCCAGCCGGCGCCCGCGCGCTGGCCGGGCCATGGCGGAGCCGCGTGCCCGGCCCGGCGGGCGACGCGACCGCGCTCTTCGTGACGCGCGACAACCGCCATCACACCCATGACATCGAACGCCATTACCGCATCGCCATCCGCGCGGCGCGCGAGCGTGTCGTGATCGCCAATGCCTACTTCTTTCCGGGCTACCGCCTGCTCAGGGAAATGCGCAGGGCCGCGCGGCGCGGCGTCGATGTGCGGCTGATCCTGCAGGGCCAGCCCGACATGCCCATCGTGAAGATCGCGGCCAGCATGCTGTACCGCCACCTGCTCGATGCCGGCGTGCACATCTTCGAGTATTGCGAGCGCCCGCTGCACGGCAAGGTCGCGGTCTCTGACGCCGAGTGGGCCACTGTCGGCTCCAGCAACCTGGACCCGCTCAGCCTGTCGCTCAATCTTGAAGCCAACGTCGTCATCCGGGACCAGGCCTTTGCCGGGCACCTGGCCGGTCGGCTTGAGCAGCTGATGCAGCACAGCTGCCGGCAGATCGCGCGCGGCGACCTGCCGCCGGCCAGCTGGTGGGACACGCTGCGCAGCTTTTTTGTCTTTCACCTGCTGCGCCGCTACCCGGCTTGGGCCGGCTGGCTGCCCGCGCACACGCCACGGCTGACGCCCGCCGTTGCCAGCATGGCCGGTGCCGGGACGGGCGCTGCCAGCCGGGTCAAGCAGGCCGACCCGGGCATGAGCTTGCCATGAGCCGCAGCGCCACATTGCCCCCGACGCACGCCCGCTCGCTGAACAAGGCCTCGGGGCGACGCCGCCGTCTCACCGAAAAGCCGTGCTGGCCCTGGCTCAGGCGCATCGCAACCGCAGCCTTCTTTTCACTGATCGCCTGGCTGCTGGTGTCCCAGGCGCGCCACATGGAGTGGGACAAGGTGCTGGGCGCCCTGCGGGGCTACCCGCTGGCGGCCGCAGGCGGCGCGGCGGCGCTGGCGCTGGCCAGCTTTGGGCTGTACAGCTGCTTTGACCTGCTGGGACGGCGCTACACCGGCCACCGCCTGGGCACGACGACGGTCATGACGACCACCTTCGTGAGCTACGTCTTCAACCTCAACCTCGGCTCGGTGGTGGGCGGTGTGGCGCTGCGCTACCGGCTGTACTCCCGGCTGGGGCTGGGGACCGGCGTCATCACGCGCGTCATGTCGCTGAGCATGTTGACCAACTGGATGGGCTACGTGCTGCTGGCCGGGCTGGTCTTCAGCCTGCAGCCGCCGCCCCTGCCGGCCAGCTGGTCCATAGACGCCGGCGACCTGCGCCTGAGCGGCTTTGCGCTGCTGGCCGTGGCGCTGGCCTATCTGGCCGCCTGCGCGTTCTCGCGCCGGCGCACGCTGCGGCTGGGCGGCCACGCGGTCGAGCTGCCGTCGATCCGCATGGCCGCGCTGCAGCTTGTGCTGGGCGCGTGCAACTGGCTCCTCATGGCGTCCATCATTTTCGTGCTGCTGCAGCAGCGCGTCGGCTTTTCCGCAGTGGTCAGCACGCTGCTGGTGGCCGCCGTGGCAGGCGTGATCACGCACATTCCGGCCGGCCTCGGCGTGCTGGAGGCGGTGTTTGTGGCGCTGCTTCCCACGCAGCTGCCGCACTACGAGCTGCTCGCCGCGCTGATTGCCTACCGGGTGATTTACTACCTCACGCCGCTGGCCCTGGCTACCGTGGTCTACCTGCTCATCGAGGGTGGAGCCAGGAAACCGGGCCGGCGTTTTTAGAGCAGGCCAATGGAAGTGTCAAATTTCGGTTTTTTCAGCGGCATACGGCTCTTGTCCAGATAGTACGGGCAATCAGCCAAAAACTCAAACAGCAACCAGCCTCAAACAGGTAATCTCCGAAGGCGCGCCAAAGCGCTTGGGCGGCCCCCAATAGCCCGTTCCCCGGCTCGTATAAACCCACAGCTTCTTCAGCCGGTGCAGCCCGGCGGTAAACGGCTGCTGAAAGCGCACGAACAGATTCCAGGGGTAAAACTGCCCGCCGTGCGTATGGCCCGACAGTTGCAAATCAAAACCCGCCTCCGCTGCCGCCGCCGCGCTGCGCGGCTGGTGTGCCAGCAGCACGCGAACGGCCTCGGGCGGCGCACCGCGCAGCGCGGCCAGCGGGTCGCTGCGGTGCGCCGGGTCGAACTGGCCGCCGCCGAAGTCGGTCACGCCGGCCAGCACCAGCGGCACGCCGCGCGCGTGCGAAGCGTCGGGATGGGCAATCACCACATGTTCGTTCAGCAGCACCGTCAGCCCGAGCCGCCGCAATTCCACAATCCAGGCGTCGGCGCCCGAGTAATACTCATGGTTGCCGGTCACAAAATACGTGCCGTGCCGCGAGCGCAGATCCGCCAGCGGCGCCACATGCGCCGCCAGCTCGCTCACCGTGCCGTCGACCAGATCGCCGGTAATGGCCACCAGGTCAGCCTCCAGCGCGTTGACCCTGGCCACGATGCGCCGCAGATAAGGCCGGCGTATCGTCGGCCCTATGTGGATGTCGCTGATCTGCGCCACGGTAAAACCGTGCCAGGCAGACGGCAAGCCCCGGATCGGCACGTTGACCCGCACCACCGCCGCCGTTCGCCTGGCGTTGAGAAAACCCAGCAGCGTCGCCAACCCGGCAAGCAGCGGCACGGCCTGGGCAGACCCCATGCGCCACTGCGCCAGCGGCAGCGCGCCGGACACCAGCAGGTCTGCCAGCCCCAGCAGGCCGAGCGCTGCGTCGCGCAGCAGCGTCAGCACCAGCAGCGACGAAAACAGCCCCATGCACAGCAGGCCGGCCCAGCTCAGCAGACGCGCCAGTGGCGGCCTGGCCACGCGGCGGGCCATCAGGCCCAGCGGCATCACCAGCGCCGACACGGCCAGCACGGCGAGCAGCAAAAGCCGGGCGGCTGGCCAGGCCGCCAGCCCGGGCAGGAGGCGCAGGCCGATATAGCCGTGCAGCAGGGCACTGAGCGCCAGCATCGTGAAAACGTTCATCCATCCAGTTCCGGGATAATGTCCCTTTTGTTGCCAACATTTTTATATGGGCGCCATCTGAATGCATTCAATGCCTGAAGACTCTCACGGCCAGGCCCCGCTTTGCGGGCGGCTTGCCGCCGTGGGTGCGCGTTGCATACGCTCACAAATCGGGGCCCGCCGGCGGGCGAATGCGGGCGTTCTTGCGCTACCCTCGGCGCTGACTCCAGCGCAGGCCACCCGGGGCTCTGCCGCTTTCCACGCATTTCACGCCTGCTTCGCCCCACCGGCCTACCTTGCCCCGCATTGCCCATGACTGTTGCCTCCCCCGCCACCACGCCGGCCACGTTTGAGATCAAGAGCGCCAACCTGCCCCTGGTCGCGCTGCTGCTCAAATCGACCGACCTTGACGCCCTGGCGCGCGAGCTGGCCCTGCGTTTTGGCGACATTCCCGACTTTTTCGACCAGGACCCGCTGGTCATCGACCTGACGCCGCTTCAGGCATCGGCCAGCGAGGCCGACATCGATTTCCCCGCGCTCATCACCCTGCTGCGCAGCTACCGCGTGGTGCCGGTCGCCGTCAAGGGCGGCAGCCCCGGCCAGATGGCGGCCGCCCTGCAGGCCGGCCTGCTGAGCGCGCCCGACGCCCACCTGCTCACGCCCAGGCCCGCCCCCGCGCCTACCACCAGGCGCCAGCCAGCCCCGCAGCCCGAGCCACAGGCTGCTGCCGCGCCGCTGGGCGCCCTGGTCATCGACAAGCCGCTGCGCTCGGGCCAGCAGGTCTATGCGCGCGGCCGCGACCTGGTCGTGCTGGCCATGGTCAATGCCGGCGCCGAGGTGATTGCCGACGGCCACATCCATGTTTATGCACCGCTGCGCGGCAAGGCCATGGCCGGCGCGCGCGGCAACACCGACGCGCGCATCTTCGCGCTCGCGCTGGAGGCCGAGCTGCTGTCGATTGCCGGCGTCTACCGCACCAGCGAGAACCCGCTGCCGCCCGGCGTGGCCGGCCAGCCCGCGCAGGTGCGGCTGGTGCCCGGCGAAGAAGGCACAGGCGGCGACAAGCTGGTGATGACCCCCATGAATGGCTAAATCAGTCAACCCGATTTTTTAAGGACTTTCACGAATGGCAAAAATTATTGTGGTGACCTCCGGCAAGGGCGGCGTGGGCAAGACCACCACCAGCGCCAGCTTTTCAGCCGGCCTGGCCCTGCGCGGCCATAAAACGGCAGTCATCGACTTCGACGTCGGCCTGCGCAACCTCGACCTGATCATGGGCTGCGAGCGCCGCGTGGTCTACGACCTGATCAACGTCATCCAGGGCGAAGCCACGCTCAACCAGGCGCTCATCAAGGACAAGCAGTGCCCCAACCTCTTCGTGCTGGCCGCCTCGCAAACCCGCGACAAGGACGCGCTGACGCAGGCAGGCGTTGAAAAAGTCCTCAAGGACCTGGCCGACATGGAGTTTGAGTACATCGTCTGCGACTCGCCCGCCGGCATCGAGACCGGCGCACTGATGGCCATGCACTTTGCCGACGAAGCGCTGGTGGTGACCAACCCCGAGGTGTCCTCGGTGCGCGACTCCGACCGCATCCTGGGCATGCTGGCCAGCAAGACGCAGCGCGCCATCGACGGCGGCGACCCGATCAAGGAGCACCTCCTGATCACCCGCTACAACCCGAGCCGGGTCGACCAGGGCCAGATGCTCTCGCTCGAGGACATCCAGGACATCCTGCGCATCAAGCTGATCGGCGTGATTCCCGAGTCCGAGGCGGTGCTGCAGGCCTCCAACCAGGGCCTGCCCGCCGTGCACATGCAGGGCAGCGACGTGTCCGAGGCCTACAAGGACGTGATCGACCGCTTCATGGGCGAGGACAAGCCCATGCGCTTCATCGACGCGCAAAAGCCGAGCTTCCTCAAACGCCTGTTCGGAGGGAAATAAACCGCCATGGCCTCATTCCTCTCATTTTTCCTCGGTGAAAAGAAGAAAACCGCCACGGTCGCCAAGGAGCGGCTGCAGATCATCCTGGCGCACGAGCGCTCGGGCCGCAGCAGCCACGAGCCCGACTACCTGCCCGCCCTGCAGCGCGACCTGATCGCCGTGATCTCCAAGTACATCCACATCAATCCCAACGACATCAAGGTCAACCTTGAGCGGCAGGACAACCTGGACATACTTGAAGTCAAGATCGAGCTGCCCGACAAGTAAGCCGGCCCGGCAAACGGCCGCGCCATGCCCGGGGGGCGGCCGCTTGTCACTATTGTCTTGATAGCTGCAAGCGCCGGCTTAACATGGGCTTCAGGCATGTTTCATGCCTTTTCCCCAAAAAAAAAGCAGAGGCTGTCGCAAGGCAGCCGCTGCTGGGCTTGAAAGACCCGCCAGCCATCAGCGGCGGGTCAGATCAGGCGATGGCTCAGTAACCGATGGCGCCGGGAACGCCAACCCTGGCGCCAGCGGCCGCGCCGGCGCTACCGCCCGCCGTTCCCTGCGCGCCACTCTGCACAGCGCCCTTCAGGCTGCCCGAAGCCCCGGCTTTCGCGCCCTGTGCCGCCGTCTTCCCGGTCCGTGCCGCCGTTCCGGCCGCTGCCTGCCCGGTATCACGCACACCGCCCAGTATGCGGCCCGCGCCTTCGGTGGCGCCGCTCACCGCGCCCGAAGCCTCCACGCCAGTGGCAGCCTGCGCGTCAGTGCCCGCCTCCCCAGTGGCCGCCCGGCGCTGCTCGGTCGTCACATTGGCATTTGCGCCGCTGCGAACGTCGGCATTCAGGCCGGTCGTGGCCTTCACGCCGGCCGGCGTGCCCAGACCCACGCCGACTCCCACGCCAGCGCCTGCCGCCACGGCAGGGCCAGCGGCCACCGTCACGCCACTGCCGGCGTGCAAGGCGCTGTCAAGCACCAGGCCGCCCGCGTGCGCCGAGGCACCCCAAGCCATCGCCGTTGTCAGCACCAGCAGCAAGGGAGCCGCCTGCAAAAAGCGCGGCAGGCTCACGAAAGTCTCAAGGCGCGAGCCCCGGTCGGATGGCAAATTCTGGATCGGTGAAAGCTTGGAAACGGGCATTGAAGCTCCTGTGTTGAAGAAGCATTCATCGTCGCCCGTCAAAATGTTCGTCAGGTGTCGGTTTGGTTGACTTTGTAAGCTTATGAACGATATCCGTATTGCAGTGGATTCAACGTAAGCAAGCGCTCACAACCGTACGTATCACCATCATGTGAAACCGCAGCACCGGCCTGATGGCGAAGGATGTAAGCCATGTCAGCAGGCAATACTCCAATCCAGCCCCGCCAAGCCCGTCAGGCCCCGTCAGACCGGCCGGATGCCGATCAGCAGGCCGTGCACCCAGAAGGCAAACACCGCCCAGGCCACCGCGCCCAGCAGCACGGCAATCGCCGTACCCGACGCCGTGCCCGCGCGGTAGGTCACGCGGCTGGCGCGGTCGCGCGCCCGCGCCGCGGCAAAGCTCAGCAGCGCCCACAGCAAAAAGCTGCCAAACAGCACGACATGCGCCAGATTGCCATTGGCCAGCAGGTGCGCCAGCGCCCACAGCATCACCCCCAGCACCATCGGGTGGTGCAGCCGCGCCTTGATGGCGTTGCCCGGCACATAGGCGGCGGCCAGCAGGATGAAGGCCAGCAGCGTCAGCAGCCAGGCCACATGGCGCATGACAAACGGCGGCGACCACAGCGCCGTTGGCTGCTGGCGCGCCAGGCCAAAACCCCAGACCACCAGCCCCAGGCCGATGAACGACAGCAGCGAATACAGACCCTTCCAGCGGTTCTCGCCAAGCCGCCCCATCATCGCCGTGCGCCAGCGGTCGGCCACGATGCGCGTCGAATGCACGCCCAGAAAAACAAGCAGCCCCAGAATCAGCATGCCCATGGCGTCGCCTTCAGCCAGAAGAAAAGAGGCTTGATTATGGTGCCGACGGGGCGGCAAGGCCAGCGCATGGCCGGCAGATGATAACTATTAAATTAATAGCAAACTATGACCGTATCTATTGGACAAAAACACTATTTGACTGCCAAACACGCTGATTTGACTGCGGGCGACGGCCGGCCCGCCTGCGCAGGCCGCGCGGCCAGTCCCCGGGATGCTCAGCGCCTGGGCGAGCCGACAGCGCCGCGCCGCGACTGCGACTGGTTGCCGCCGCCGATATGCGCCTCGCGGTCGCTGCGGCTGTCGGGTGTGCGCTGGCCCTGGTTCAGCTGCGTGGCGTCTTTTTCGCCCAGCTTGTTGCTGTCGTTTTCAACCTTGCCGGTGTGGGGGGCCTGCCCATCACGCGGGTTTTGCTTGTAAGTCATGGTGTTTTCCTGCTTTCCGGTTTGCCAATCTGCCAATCGCCTGAAGCGCCGCCCCGGCGCAGCGACAACACCGGGGGTAGATTTTCATTCTTCGCCTGTCCCAGCGGCCACCGTGTCAGACAAGGCCGCGTCTCAAGAACGCGACCAGCGGCGCTTGCGCAGACAAAGCACCGCGTCACTTGCCGGCGGCTGCCCTGCCTGCGATACCAACGTTGAGCGGCATTGACCGGACCGAATCACGCCAAATCCCTATAGCGCGCGTGGGTCTTGTCCTGCAACACCCTCTCGCGCACACTTTAGGGCTGGAGCTTTGCGCATTTACAGCGAAGGAAAGGAGGCCCGCCATGGCCCTCAAACCAGACAAGGGCATCGACAGCGCCGAGAAACTGCACACCAAGGCGCTGCCCCAAACCGCCCACGCCGCGTTCAACCGGGAACTCTCCGCCTCTCTTGCCAGCCGCCTTGAAAAAACCGTTGACCTCGTCGAGCGCCTGGACCGCCTCGTCGACAAGTGCGGCAGCAAGCTCAAGCGCATGAAGTGCGATGCCATGAACAGCCCGCGCGGGGAAGCCGAAGACCTCATGGACGAAGGCACGCAGAGCCCGGTGCGCGATGCCGCGCCGGCCGGCCCGGCGCACAAGGCGAGGCACTACGAAACGTCCACCTACGGTACGCTGGCCGCCTTCGCCAGCCATCTGGACCACCCAGAAGCCGTCGAACTGCTGAAAAAAACGCTGGAAGAAGAAAAGGCCGGGGGAAATTCCAGGCACGAAGCCGAACCGACGCCAGGCGAGGCAGCCGCATCGGGCGAGCCGGGCAGCGCCCCGGCAGCTGGAAACGTCAACACGCTATAGAAATGCGAGCGCACAGCGCCCGTTCTGCGTGGGCTGGTGCGCTGTTTTCCTGAATTTTCAGATGCGTGCGCGTCGCGATGCCTGAGCTACCGTCGGGCTGGACAGCGAGCACGGCTTTGCCCGCCGCGTACGCGTTCATTCCTTGGCGCCTGACCCGCCATCCGTGCCAAACAGGGGCGCGTCGCAGGGCGGTCGCCACGTCGTGGGGCCGCTGCGCCCGGTGTGCGATAGGCTCAGGCAGACGACAACTTCACAGGCGGAACCCATGGGTTTGATGGACAGGGACTACACAAGGCGCGACGACCGGCAGCAATCCTTCAGCCCACCGCCGGGGCGGACAGGCGCCAGCACGCTGGGCATGGTGTTGATCTTCATCGCCATCCTCCTGGCCCTCTACAAGATAGCCAACTGGAGGCTCCAGCAGCGCGCGGCCCAGACCGCCCCGCAACCATCCGCTGCAAAAACCGGCAGCGCGGCCATCGAACCCGTCACGCCGGCGGCGCAGGCCTTTGCACCGGTGCCACACCCGCAACAAGACACCCATGACGCAGGCGCCGCCACGCAGCTGGTCACCAAGTGCGTGGCCAAGGGAAAAACCAGCTACGGCGACGGCCCCTGCGCGCAAGGCGCGACAGTCAGCCAGATCAGGACGCGCAGCGACCACAACCTGATGGCGGCGGTACGGTCCGAGCCCGTCAACGCAGTACCGGCCGAAGAGCGCACCAGCCCCCGCAGCGTCGCGGCGCAAAACAGCCCGGTCGCCGATGTAGCGGCTACCAAAAAGGCCGAATGCCAATTTCTGGACGCCAGGATTACGGAACTGGACGCCCTGAGCCGCCAACCCCAAAGCGCCCAAACGCACGACTGGATCAGGGATGAGCGCAAGCAGACACGGGACAAGCAGTTCAGGCTTTCGTGTGGCTGAAGTTGCTATTTTATTAATAGCTACTAGTGACCATGCTACCTGGACTTAAGGCATATTTCATCAATAACTTGTCAAATACAAGCGCCCGGCGCCAGATTTTGCCGCCGCGCTGAGTCTGTGTCACCCCAGGCAAAGCCCTGGGTCACAGAGTCACTCTGACGATCTACGCTCTGTGCAAACAGGAGCTGCCATTGAAAGACTTCAGCGTATTTGAATACCTCTACCGGGACGCCTCCAACTACAAGTCTTGGGGCTTTCTCCTTCTGCAAGGGGCTGCCTCGCACGCCGACATTGAAGACTTGAAGCAGCACTTTGAATCCGGCGACTATTTCATCGCGGAGCAGTTGGGCATTCCTCCGCTTTATGCCGAGCTATGGGCCTTCAGCGGCGGGCCGACTATCGATGACCATGTGTGGCACACCTTCAACGCCTTGCGGCCAGCTGTCGCGGAAGATATGGAAGCGCCCGTTTTTGACACCATTGAAAACTTCCTTCAAAAAGTCAAGGCAGTTCAAGATTGGGAGGAGAGGCTATCGCCGCATTGGAATCTCTGAATGTTTGCGACCACCATCTTTCACGAGGATGTGTTTTACGCGTACTTTCGCCCCTTCAGGCATCCATCCTCGCACTTCAACATCTGGGGTGGCCATGGACTCGAAACTTTTGGCGGAGATTTGCAAATAGTCAGATGCTTCGATCAAAACTTTGTGTGGACCGTGGTTGACGGCGGCGAGGGCTCCGACCAATGGATCACACCCGGTCTGCACTATGTGAATCGTGTTTGCTATTTGTTGACGCAAGTACCGCACGACTGGGCGCCCATAGAGTTTCGTATTGAGGGCAAGCCTCGGCCGATGACACCGAGGGGGCTGGCCCGACGGATGACGACGCTTCGTCGAATCATGCACATCAATCAAGCCAACCCATAACAGGTGCATCGGAAATACCTCCTTTGGTTCGGCAATTTGCGCCTGGCATACTGACCCTTCAAACATGAGGGAGCACCATGGCCACAGAAGCCACCACGCGCGTGAATTGGACGCGACCGCAGACATTGGCGGCGCTGCACATTTACTTGCAGCTGCCGTTTGGCCAACTGCACCAGCGCAATCCCAAGATCAGACAGCTGGCGCAATGGATTGGCCGCACGCCCGGGTCCATCGCGCTCAAGCTGGTGAACTTGGCGAGCCTTGATCCGGTCATCGTCGCCAGCGGGCGCAGCGGTATGGGCAATGCCTCGGCGCTCGACAGAAAAATTTGGGATGAGTTGCAAGCCAATTGGGATGCAGTGGCGTTAGCTGCGGCGGCTGAATACGAGCATCTCGCCCTGCGCAATGGTGTGCAGGCCGACCAAGACCTGTTGGAAGATGCCCCGGCGAGTGAAGCACTTCTGGCGCTGGAAGAAGGCAAAACCCGCGGCGCCATGGTGCAAGTTCGCGTGAACCAAGCCCGTTTTCGCAAAGCCGTGCTCGCCAGCTACAACGCTACCTGCTGCATCAGCGGCTTGCAGCATGAGAAGCTAGTCATCGCCAGCCACATCGTTCCGTGGAGCGAAGACACCAAGAACCGTCTCAACCCGCAAAACGGCCTGTGTCTGTCGGCGTTGCACGACCGTGCGTACGACCAAGGCTTGATTACGGTGATGCCCGACTTCAAGGTACGCGTATCGCCAACTGTCAAAGCCAGCAAAGGCGACAGCTACATCACCGAGAGTCTGCTGCGCTTCGACCAACAACCCATCCGTTTCCCTGACCGCTTCGGACCCGCACCCGCGTTTCTGGAATGGCATGCGCGCCGTTTCGGCTTCTTGGTTTGAATTCTGCCGAACTTAAATTACTATCACTTTCATAGTTTCGAACGCAGATTTCAAGAGAACTGGAGGCATTTTTCTTTCGTCATCAAGCCCCTGCTTACGTCAACAGCACCATGCCCGCAGAACGGACAGCCACCTTGTCAAAACTCACTGTGCGGGAGCAGCCTTCTGAGGCGGCCAACTGTGCAATCAAGGCATCAACAAAGCCCGCCTTGGCACCCTTGCGAGCCTTCATGTGCTGGACGGTGGCGATGACTGCGTCGCGACGCTCCAGATGAAAATGGGGCGTATTCAACAAGTCCTCCACGGCAGCGATCAATTCATCGGCGCTGGCGCTGTAAAGCCGCGTCAAGACCCAACACAACTCGGCCAGCACCACCAGGCTGACGAAACCGGGCTCCCCGGGGCTGAGTTCTTTTTCAATCAGGCCCGTGGCTACAGCGGACTGCTTTGGATCGTCTTGGGCCATGTAGCGCACCAGCACATTGGTAGCCAGCCCGATCATGCTCAACCCTTGCCTGCTGTGTTGCGCTGGGCGGCCTCGTCAGCAATGGCCTGGTCCATCACTGCGATGCTGACGGGTTTGGCAACCCGCCCGGCAAACCGGCCCTTCAAAGAAGCCGCTTCATTGCGGTGCGGAACGATTTTGAAACCGTCCGCCACGGGAACAAAGTCCACCTTGGTTCCGGCGTGCAAACCCAGGGCGACGCGGACGGTTTGCGGAATGGTGATTTGGCCTTTGCTGGTGAGCGTGGCGGTGGACATGACAAACTCCTTACGAATGGTAAGGAATTATAGCTTTCCGTGTGAGCCAAATTCACCGCCTTGCGACTTCGCTTCCGGGCTGCCACGTCAGCGCGTCGCCGCCTCCCACGGGTTGATGACTTCCAGGCCCGTGTAGTCAAAGTCTCTGGTGTTGCGGGTGACCAGCCGCAAGTCATGGTGCAGCGCCGTGGCAGCCAGCAGGCTGTCGATGGCGGGAACGGGGCGGCCCGCTTGCGCCAGCAGCCGGCCCCAGTGGTCGGCCACGTCAGGGCCAATCGGCAAAATTCGCGGGCCAAACCAGTCGCGCAGGTCGTGCTCCAGCCAGAGGCGCAGCTTTTCGCGGCGCTGGGGCTCTGGCAATTTCTCGACGCCTTTGCGAATTTCGCCCAGTGTCAAAGCGCTCAAAAATAAAGCGTCGTCGGGTGTGTTGGCGAACCAGTCGAGCACGGCAGCATCGGGTTTCGGGCGCACCAGTTCCGAAATCACATTGGTGTCAATCAGGTAACTCACAGCAGGGTCTCACGCGTCAGGCCCGGCTGCCGCTCAATCTCCAGCGCCGGCCCGACCATGGGGGATGCACGCATGAACTCGACAAACCCGGGTTTGGGCTGCGTCAGGCGCGCGTATTCCGCGCGCGAAATCAGCACGGCCACGGGTTCGCCGCGCACAGTGATGCCCTGCGGCCCTTCGCTAAGGGCGCGCTTCACCACCTCGCTGAATCTGCCCTTTGCTTCCTGCAGTTGCCATGTAGACATGCGGATCTCCAATCTGGTCAGTCTAGTCAGATTGTAAGTCAGGTAGCCATGCGCCGCGCCCGCACCGCCGCCGCCAGCCCTTCGAGCACCGGCACCGTCTGTTCAAAACTGATGCAGGCGTCGGTCACCGACACGCCGTGCTTCAAAGGCTGGCCGGGAACAATGTCCTGACGGCCTTCGTTGAGGTGGCTTTCGATCATCACGCCCATGATGCGGGCGTCGCCCGCTGCGACTTGCGCGGCCACGTCGGCGGCCACCTCGATTTGACGCCGGTGCTGCTTGCTGCTGTTGGCGTGGCTCACGTCTATCATGACCTGCTCACGCAGGCCGGCGGACTTGAGCCCTGCGCAGGTCGCGTCCACGTCGGCCTTTGAATAATTGGGCTGCTTGCCGCCGCGCAGAATCACATGGCAGTCGTCATTGCCGCGGGTTTCAAAAATCGCGGCCTGACCCATTTTGGTCATGCCCATGAAGGCGTGCTGGGCCTGCGCCGCCTGAATCGCGTCAGTCGCCACCTTCACGCCGCCGTCGGTGCCGTTCTTGAAGCCGACCGGGCAGCTCAGGCCGCTGGCCAGCTGGCGGTGACTCTGGCTTTCGGTGGTGCGCGCGCCAATGGCGCCCCAGCTCACCAGGTCGCTGATGAACTGCGGGCTCAGCAGGTCCAGAAACTCGGTGCCCACGGGCAGGCCGAGCGCCAGCACGTCGAGCAGCAACTGGCGCGACATCTCCAGCCCTTCGTTGATGGCAAAGCTGCCGTCCAGGTGCGGGTCGTTGATGTAGCCCTTCCAGCCGACGGTGGTGCGGGGTTTTTCAAAATACACGCGCATCACGATCAGCAACTCGTCCTTCAGCGCGTCGGCCTGCGCCAAAAGCAGGCGGGCGTAGTCCATGGCCTGGCCGTGGTCGTGGATGGAGCAGGGGCCAACCACCACCACCAGCCGGTCGTCGGCGCCGTGCAGTACGCGCGAGATGGCGGCGCGGCTGGCTTCCACCAGCGCCAGTGCGTCTTCGGGCACGGGCAGCCATTCCTCCAGCAGCGCGGGCGTGATCAGCGGGCGCACCGCACTAATGCGCGTGTCGTCGATGCGGGTGGTGTCGCGGGTGGACAAGGGTGTGGCGGGGTGAGTGTGAGGCGTGGTCATACCCGGATTGTCGCGCACCGTCGCTCCAAGGAGCCTGCGCGGCAGAAGGATCGTCGGCTGCAAATCGACCGCAGCGGTCCATTTTTCACCGTCTTTTTGCCCCATAGCGGTGCTATGCTGCGGCAAATCCGGCAAAAACTATACTCGCTGGGGCCGATTTTCTCTTCGACGCTTTCTGCCGCGCAGACTCCTAGCCCGCGCGGGCCGACAGGCTCAGGGACGGCGAAAGGCGGGTCCTTGCCCCGCCCAGTAGCGCGAGTCCAGACGGTCAAGACGCACGACGCCGCCACTGGACGGCGCGTGGACAAAGCGCCCCTGGCCAACATAGATGCCGGCATGCGAAGGCATGCGGCCCCGGCCGAACACCACCAGGTCACCGGCGCGCAGGCTTTGTGCGGCAATCGGCTGGCCCCAGGCGTCGAGTTGCGCCACGGTGCGCGGCGGCGCGGTGCCGGCGCGGCTCTGGTAGACATAGCCTATCAGGCCGCTGCAGTCAAAGCCCGAGTCGGGCGTGTTGCCGCCGTAGCGGTAGGGTGTGCCGACCAGGCCCATGGCATGGATGGCAATGTCGTTGGACTCGTCCGCCGTCAGCCGGGACGCGGGCTGCTCGAACGCGCCGCGCGACGAATAGGGCGCCGTGCCGCAACCGCCCAGCAGCATCAGGACCGCTGCAAGCGCAAGAAGTTGGTGTGAACGCATGGCGCAAGGTTAACGGATGTGAGGCCTGAACCTGCACGCCTTGCTGTCGATCAGCCCGGCGTACCGTCCATGCGGGCGCGCCAGTCCTCGACCTGCCCGCGCTCCAGCCGCCCTTCGACCAGACGGCGCCATGAGGGCGTGAGCGGCAAGGCGGCCAGGGCATGCAGCACATCGGCGTCGATACGCTGGTGGTAGAGCACATCGATCACACGCGCCAGTGGCCACTGCGGCCAGCGCCGCCCGACCAGCACCAGGCTATCGCCCGCCTGCAGCGTGCCGGGTTCGAGCACGCGGTAGTACCAGCCCGTGCGGCCGGTTTGCTGCACGCGCCGCGCCATGTCGGGCACGCCAAAGCGGTCGTTGAGCTTCCAGCAAGGCTGGCGGCTTTGCGAGACTTCGAGCAGCACGCTGCCGACGCGCACCTGGTCGCCCAGACACAGGCTGGCTTCTGTCATGCCTTGCGTGGCCAGGTTTTCGCCAAACGCACCGGGCGCGTCCAGCACAGGAAGCGCGCCCAGTTCGGCGCGCCAGGCGGCGTAATGCTCGGTGGCGTAATGGTGCACGGCCTTGTCGGGCCCGCCATGAACGCGCGGATCGCCCTGCTCGTCGCCCGCCAGACCAAGCGGCCCCACCGCCACGACAGCTGTCACGGGAAACTTGGCAATGGCACTGAAGGTGCCCGGCCGGGTGTAGGGCCGCGCCGTCCCGAGCAGCAGGGCAAGCACATGCCCCAGGCAGGCTCCCTCGGCTGGCGGCGGGCTCATGCATCCGCCCTGCGCGAGCGCGATGGGCTTGCCACCGCATGCCTCGCCAGAAGCGCGGCCACGGCCGGCTTGGCGCAGCGTTGCAAGGCCATCAGCAGCGCGTGGTCGGCACTGGCAAGGCCGTGGCGAGCCTGCAGGTCATGCCGGATCTGCCCGAGCAGGCTGGCGGCCATTTCGGCATCGGCCAGCGCCCGGTGGGCTTGGCCGGTTTTCGGCAGGCGGTGGTAGTCAACCAGCGAGCCCAGCTTGTGGTTGGGTGCCTGAGGATAAAGCCGTCGCGACAGCAGCAGCGTGCAGATAAAAGGCTGCGGCGCGCCCAGCCCGGCGCGGGCCAGTTCGGCCTGCCAGAATCTGCGGTCAAACGCCGCGTTGTGCGCCACCAGCGGCGCATGGCCAACAAAACGGCTGGCCTCGGCCATCACACGCGCCGCATCTGGCGCGCTTGCCACCATGGCGTTGCTGATACCCGTAAGCTGGGTGATGAAGGCCGGAATGCGCACGCCGGCATTCATCAGGCTCTGGTAGCGGTCAACCACCCGACCACCTTCAAGCAGCACAATCGCGACCTCGGTTGCGCGGTCGCCGGCACCGGGCGAGATGCCGGTGGTTTCGAAGTCGATGACGGCGGTGAGGTTCATCAATGACTTTGGCAGCCGTCAGGGATTTTGCAGGCGCGATGCCGGGCAGGCTGCGACCAAGCTCGCAGGCTCAAATATCAATATTGCCCGCGCGCAATGCATTCTGCTCAATGAATTCGCGACGTGGCTCGACTTCGTCACCCATCAGCATCGTAAACACGCGATCTGCTTCGATCGCGTCGTCAATCTGCACCTTGAGCAGGCGCCGCACCTGCGGGTCCATGGTGGTTTCCCACAACTGGGCCGGGTTCATTTCACCCAGTCCCTTGTAGCGCTGGCGTGCGGTGGCGTTCTCGGCCTGGGTGATCAGCCAGGCCATGGCCTGGCGGAAGTCGCTGATCTTTTCTTCTTTTCTGCGCTCTCCCTCGCCGCGCATGACCTTGGCGCTGTCGCCAATCAGGGTTTTGAAGGTGGCGGCGGCTTCAGCCAGGATGGCGTAGTCGGCACCGACCACAAAATCCTGTGTCAGCACGCTGCTCTTGACATTGCCGTGGTGACGGCGGCTGATGCGCAAGATGGGTTTGTCGGTGCGCACGTCAAACTCGCCAGCCACGTCGGCCGGTGCGCCGGTCGTGTTCAGTTCGCGCAACTTGGCCTGCAGCGCAATTGCAGAGGCCTCTGCGTCGGCCACGGTATCCAGATTGAGCGACACGCCATCGGCAATCGCGCGCAGGGCTTCGGCGTCCATGAAGCCGCGCAGGCGCGCAATCACCGACTCGGCCAACTGGTGCTTGCGCGCCAGTTCGGCCAGCGTGTCGCCCGAGAGCACCGCGCTCTCATCGGCGCCGGTCTGCACGGCTGCGTCCTTCAGGGCAATGCGCAGCAAAAAGCCGTCAAGCGCTGCCGTGTCCTTCAGGTATTGCTCTTCCTTGCCGGCCTTGACCTTGTAGAGCGGCGGCTGGGCAATGTAAATGTGGCCGCGCTCGACCAGTTCGGGCATCTGGCGGTAAAAGAAGGTGAGCAGCAGCGTGCGGATGTGCGCGCCGTCCACGTCGGCATCGGTCATGATGATGATGCGGTGGTAGCGCAGCTTGGCGACGTTGAAGTCGTCGGTGCCGGGCGTGCCGCCCACGCCGCCACCCTTGCCGATGCCGGTGCCCAGCGCCGTGATGAGAATCAGTATTTCGTTGCTCGTCAGCAGCTTTTCATAGCGGGCTTTTTCAACGTTCAGAATCTTGCCGCGCAGCGGCAAAATCGCCTGGAACTTGCGGTCGCGGCCCTGCTTGGCCGAGCCGCCGGCGGAGTCGCCCTCGACCAGGTAGATTTCGCACAGCGCGGGGTCTTTTTCCTGGCAGTCGGCCAGCTTGCCTGGCAGGCCCATGCCGTCGAGCACGCCCTTGCGGCGTGTCATGTCGCGCGCCTTGCGGGCGGCTTCACGGGCTCTGGCCGCTTCGATGATCTTGCCGACGATGATCTTGGCGTCGTTCGGGCGTTCCTGCAGGTAGTCATTGAGCAGGCGGCTGACGATGTCTTCGACCGGGCCGCGCACTTCGCTGCTGACCAGCTTGTCCTTGGTCTGGCTGCTGAACTTGGGCTCGGGCACCTTCACGCTCAGCACGCAGCACAGGCCCTCGCGCATGTCGTCGCCGGTGACCTCGACCTTGGCCTTCTTGGCGAGTTCGTTGTCGTCGATGTACTTGTTGATCACCCGTGTCATCGCGGCGCGCAGGCCGGTCAGGTGGGTGCCCCCGTCGCGCTGCGGGATGTTGTTGGTGAAGCACAGCACGCTCTCGCTGTAGCCATCGTTCCATTGCATGGCCACATCGGTCGTGATCGTGGTGCTCTGCTCGCTGATCTTTTCGCCGGTCGCGCCGAAGATGTTCGGATGGAGGATCTTCTTGCCGGTGTTGATGAACTCGACGAAGCCCTTGACACCGCCTGCGTACGCGAAGGTGTCTTCCTTGTTGTTGCGCTCGTCCTTCAGCCGAATCTTCACGCCGTTGTTCAGGAAGCTCAGCTCGCGCAACTTCTTCGCGATGATGTCGTAGTGGAAGTCGATGTTCGAGAAGATCTCGAGATCGGGCAGGAAGTGCACTTCGGTGCCGCGCAACTCGGTCTGGCCGATGATCTTCATCGGCGAAATCTCGAAGCTCCCTCCCTTGTCGTCCTTGCGCTGCTCGACGATGCGGTCCTGTGGCACACCCTGCTTGAACTCCATGAAGTGCGCTTCGCCGTCGCGCCGCACCGTCAGACGCAGCCACTTGCTCAGGCCGTTGACGCAGCTCACGCCCACACCATGCAGCCCGCCCGAGACCTTGTAGCTGTTCTGGTTGAACTTGCCACCGGCGTGCAGCTCGGTCAGGGCGATCTCGGCGGCCGAGCGTTTGGGCTCGTGCTTGTCATCCATCTTCACGCGCGTCGGGATGCCGCGGCCGTTGTCGGTCACGCTGATCGAGTTGTCGGTGTGGATGGTGACGACGATGTCATCGCAATAGCCGGCCAGGGATTCGTCGATGGAGTTGTCGACGACCTCGAACACGAGGTGATGCAGGCCGGTGCCGTCGGATGTGTCGCCGATGTACATGCCGGGGCGCTTGCGCACCGCCTCAAGGCCTTCGAGGATCTGGATGCTGCCTTCGCCATACGCCGCGCTGTCGGCGGCGTGCTGGGTGTGGCGCGCGCCATCGGCATTCGCCTTTTCCTGCGCTGCTTCAGCGGCCTTGGCGGCGTCGAATTTGGCCTTGTCGGAAGCGTCGCCGCGGGCATCGTCGGGAAGGATCGGTTCACTCATGTTTTTGCTCTAAAGGGCCGCAGGGCCCTGGTCTCATCCAAGACAGAACCCCCCGCTTGGCGGGGGGAAGGGAGCTCAGCGATCGCGCAACGGATGTGAGCCGCGCAGCGGCTCATATGCGCATCGGCATCACCACGTACTTGAATCCTGCCTGCTCCGGGACGGTAATCAGCGCGCTGGAGTTCGTGTCCTGCAGCTCGAGCTTGACCATTTCGACGCTCATGTTCGACAGCGCGTCGATCAGGTAGGTCACGTTGAAGCCGATTTCGATCGAGTCGCCGGCGTAGTCGATCTCGAGCTCTTCTTTCGCTTCTTCCTGCTCGGCGTTGCTCGACGCGATGCGCAAGGTGCCGGGCTCGATGTTGACGCGCACACCCTTGAACTTCTCGCTCGTCAGGATCGCCGCGCGCTGCAGGCTCGCGAGGAAAGGCACGCGCCCGAGCGTCACCGAATTCTTGTGGTTCTTCGGGATCACGCGGTTGTAGTCGGGGAACTTGCCTTCGACCAGCTTGGTGACGAACTCCATGCCGCTGAAGCTGAACTTGGCCTGGTTGCCGGCGAAGCGCATCTCGATCAGGCCGCCAGTGTCCTGGTCATCGGTGCCGACC
>JBKJKI010000029.1:0-12697 GCA_046597475.1 Polaromonas sp.
TGACAGTGCCGCACGGTCTTGGTTTCGTCAAACCGCGTGACCACTGGCAGCAATCCCAAGCCGGGGCCGTTGCCATCGATGCCATGCGGGTCGATCAGCGCTTCGCCCAGCATTTGCAGGCCGCCGCAAATGCCCAGCACCGCGCCGCCCAGGTGGGCATGCGCGGCAATTGCCTGGTCCAGCCCCTGCGCGCGCAGCCAGGCCAGGTCGGCGCTGGTGGCTTTGGAGCCGGGCAGAATGACCCAGTCGGCCGCGTCCAGACCGGCCAGCCCGGACGGGCTGCGCACCCATTTCAGGCGCACGCCGGGAACGTTCTTCAGCGGCTGGAATTCGTCGAGGTTGCTGATGCGCGGATAGGCAATCACAGCGACGGTCCTGGTGACCTTGCCGGCAGCTGTGCTGCGGTCGTCAAACACGCCGTCTTCCTCGGGCAGACCGTGCTGCCACCACATCGGCAATGTGGCGACGGTGGGCACGCCGGTCAGATCCTGCAGCATCTGCGGGCCCGGTGCGAGCAGGCTGGCGTCGCCCCGGAATTTGTTCAGCACAAAGCCCTTGATCCGCTTTTTCTCGGCGTCATCGAGCATCGCCCACGTGCCGTACAAATGGGCAAATGCGCCGCCCCGGTCGATGTCGGTGACCAGCAGGCAGGCAGCGCCCGCATGCTGCGCCACGCGCATGTTCACGATGTCGCTGGACTTGAGGTTGATCTCGGCAGGCGAACCCGCACCTTCGATCACCACCATGTCGTTCTCGGCGCGCAACTGGTCCAGCGCCTGCGCCACCACCGGCCAGACCGACGCGCTGCGGCCGCGCCACTCCATGCGCGAGAGTTCGGCGTTCACCTGGCCCATCAGCACGACCTGGCTTTGCGTGTCTTTTTCGGGCTTGAGCAGCAGCGGGTTCATGCGTACATCGGGCACCGCACGGGCGGCGAGCGCCTGGAAATACTGGGCGCTGCCGATCTCGCCGCCGCTGACCACCCGGGCGTTATTGCTCATGTTTTGCGCCTTGTAGGGCGCGACTTTCAGGCCCTGGCGCGCGTAGTAGCGGCACAGCGCGGTGGTCAGCCAGCTCTTGCCGGCGCCGCTGGTGGTACCCAGCACCATGACGGCTTTTGCGGTCATTTCACGTCCTTGATGAGTTGTTGCCAGGCATTGTGCAGCGCGTCCTGCGCCGCCGGCGGCTGCACGCTGATGCGCACCCCGCCGGCCAGGCCGAAGGAGGCCGCATCGCGCAGCTTGATGCCCTGAGCGCGCAGACCGGCCAGCGCCTGCGGCAGGCTCAAGCCAGGCGGCAGCACGGGGCTGGCGATAAAGAAATTGGCGTCGCTGCCCACGCAGCTCCAGCCCAGGGATTCGCACAGCGCGATCTGCTTGGTCTTCCAGTCGCGCAAGGTAGTGAGGCTTTGCGCCAGCCAGGCGTGCACCTCGGAGCGGGTCCAGGCCTGCAGCATCGCCACGCCGTGCGCGCCCACTGGCCAGGATGGACACAGTTGCTCCAGCCTGGCGGCAGCTTCCCCTGCCCCCACCGGAGCGATGGCGTAGGCGGCGCGCACGCCGGTCAGGCCCAGTGCCTTGTTGGGCGTCCAGAGTTGCCAGACCTTTTGCAGCTGCGCCGCCGTCAGCGTGGGCGCGCTGGTGAGCCGCAAGGGTTCGTAGGCACGGTCGAGCACGACAAGGGCGGTTGCCGCGAATTCATCGACAAGTGCTCCCAAGCCTGCCTGCGCGGCACCGAGCGGACTGGAAGGCTCGCACGCCCAGAGCAGCTGCGCCTTGCCAGCGCCTGACACCGGCGCCAGCCGATGCGCGCTGGCGGCTTGCGCGTAGTCACCGTAGCTGTGCGGTGGCAGCCAGATGGCGCGCCCGCCCTGCTGCGCCACCAACGCCGTGACGCGGAAAATGAATTCGCTGGCGCTGGCCGCCAGCAGCACGCGCTGCGCGTCTACCCCGTGAAAAGCGGCCAGTTGCCGGCGCAGCGCGGTGTAGCTGGCGTCGGGGTATTGCGTCGCATCGGCCTGGCTGACGGCGGCCTGCGCCGCAGGGCATGGCCCGCAAGCGTTGCTATTGGTCGAAAAATCGTGCAGCGCCGCGCCGTGCTGGTCAGGCCCGCCATGAACGCGCAGCGGCGATGAAGAATCCGGCATCATGGCGAAACCTCTGAAGCTATTAAAACAATAGCAAACAATGACCATACTACCTGGGCTATAACCACTTTCGATGCATATTCTTGGGTTTTTGACATATCTGACACCCCTGGCGGCCGCCCCGCCGGGTTGAGCGTGTAAACGCCGGGCTTGCGCAAGGCCACGCCCAGTGCCAGCGCCATCGCCGCCATCGGCCAGCCGCTGTTGGGCGATGGGGTCTTGCGGGCTTCGAGCCGCAAGGCCTTGAGCGGCAAGCCGCCCGCCACCAGCGCCAGCAAGCCGGCCGTGATGCGCGCCGGCAGCCACGACAGCACATCGTCGGCCCAGGCAGCCCATTTGCCGGCCCATTCCCAGTTCACGCCGTGGCGCAGGCCGCGATAACCCCACATGGCGTCGGCGGTATTGGCAAAGCGGTAAAGCGCGGCGCCCGGCAGGCCGAACAGCACGAACCAGAAGATGGGCGCCACCACCGAGTCGTTAAGGTTTTCGGCCAGCGATTCGATGGCGCTTTCGCGCACCTCGCTCTCGCTGAGCAGCGCCGTGTCGCGGCTGACCAGCCAGGCCAGGCGCTCACGACCGGCTTCAAGCGATTCGGCCAAGGCATGCTCGACCGCCTGCACTTCGCGGCGCAGCATGCGCCAGGCCAGCATGGGCTTAAGGGCCAGCCCGAGCAGCAGCGCGGCCAGGGCGCCGGGCAGTTGCAGCGCCGCCCATTGCAGCGCCCAGGCCGCTATCAAAACAAGAGCTACTCCCGCCCACCATGCAAGGGCTCCAAGGCTGAAAGCCTTTAAATCCCGGGAATTTGACGGGCTCAAGGGCACGGCAGGCGCCACCCAGGCTGACATGCGGTTCAGGTAGTGGCCCATCCACACCACGGGGTGCCAGCGCAGGGGCGGTTCACCCAGATAGTGGTCGATGGCCAGGGCCAGCAACAGCGCCGCCGCGAAAACCATGGGCACGTCCATCGTCATGGCACCGGCAGGCCGGCCAGCGCCCGCTGCACCCAGCCAAAGCCAATGCGCTCCTGCTCCAGCCGCACGCGCGCGCCCAGCCGCCCGCCCCGCAGCGCGTCAAAGACGGCGCGCTCATCGCCGCTCAGGCGCGGCAGGTCACGCAGCAGCGCTTGCGGCTCTTCGCCCCAGAGTGCCGCGTGGGCCATCAGGGTGTCGCTGTCCATCAAAAACGATTGCGCATGGGCAAGTTGCGAGCGCAACTGGTCAAGAATGGCGAAGCCGTGGGTGTCGATGTCGCCCCAGTAGTAAATGCGACGCTGCTGCAGCCACCGGGCGGCGGCCAGGGCCTCGAAGCCATAACCGGCGCCGAAGATCACCATGCTGTCCGCCAGCGGTGGAAAGGCCAGAAAGTTCACCTCGTTTTCGGTGATGAAGACGCGGCGCACCGGCAGCTCAAGCCGCGCAAAAGCGGCCTGCGTCAGCGCAATGTCCTGATCGGCACCGGCGCCCAGCAGCGCCAAAGCCGGGTCCAGCAGGCGAAAGCGGATGCGTAGCGGTTTGTCCTGAAAACCATAACGGCGGCAAAACTGGCTGACACCGGTGGCGCCAGGGTCTATGGCCTCGGGCGCCAGGGCCAGGTCCAGCAGTTCGGCCAGCACGCCCCGGTGCGCCTCGATGAATTTGCTGTCAACCCCGGCAATATCGACCTGACGCAGGTAAATACCGGGGCGCGGGTGGGCCTGCAGCCAGCTCACCACCTGCAGCAGGCGCGGCCACTCGGCGGCCAGGCTCAAGGCCAGCATGGGCCGCAGCTGCAGCCAGGGCAGCAAACAGGGCTGCTGATCGCGGGTGGATTGCAGCACGGCGGCAAAGCGCTTGAGGTCTTTTTGCCTGCCAATCAGGGTGACGGCGGCGTCCAGCGTGTCCACCCACACCTCGGCCGGCAGCGCGTTGCTGCCCAGCACACGGTGGCGCACGTCGCGCTCCAGCAGCCGAAAGTGGCTGGCGTTGCGGCGCAAATCGGCCGCCCAGGCACGCGCCTCGTCAAAGTGGTCTGACAGCTCGCTGGAACTGGGCGCGGCCAGCCGCAGGCGCCGGGGAAAGCCGGTCTGGCCCTGCCAGCCCTCATTGAGCGCATCGGCCAGCAGCACGCCCTTGTCCCACAGCTTTTGCACCTGGGCGCGCAGGTCGGCGGGGCTAGTCCACGCCATGGGTCAACGCAATTTGCGCATTGAAGGGCTCATCAAGCTGCACCCGGCTGGCCAGCACGCTCAGACGGTCTTTCTCGGCACGGTATTCCTCGATGCTGAGCATGCGCAGCCGGGAGTCACGGCCTTCTTCGTTGTGCACAAAGCCGACGCTCGCCACAAAGGGTTCGATGATGTGGATCTTTTGCAGCGGCGTGACGATGAGCAATTGCAGATTCAGTTTTTCAAACAGCTGCAGACCGTACTGGGCCGATTCGTCCGAACCCCGGCCGAAGGCTTCGTCGATCACCACGAAGCGAAAGCTGCGTGAACGCGTCTCGCCCCAGGCCAGGCCAAACTGGTAGGCCAGGCTAGCAGCCAGGATGGTGTAGGCCAGCTTTTCCTTTTGCCCGCCCGACTTGCCGCCCGAATCCGAGTAATGCTCGTGTTCGCGGCCATCAAGGCGCCAGCGCTCGCTGGCGGCAAACACAAACCAGTTGCGCACGTCGGTGACCTTGGCGGTCCAGCGCCGGTCGTGCTCGGTTTGCCCTTCGCGGCCGCGCAATCGCTCGATGATGGCCTTGACCTGCAGGAACTTGGCTTCGGAATACTGGCTGTCGTCGGCCCCGGCATCGGCTTTGGTCTGGCCGGCGCCTGACAGCGAGCCGTCCAGGCAGGCGCGCAGCTCGGTCTGAAAGTCGCGCACTTCCGGGTCGGTGGCGGTCTGCGCCTCCAGCACGATGAAGCGCTCGGGGTTGTAGTCGATCTGCGTCAGCGACTGGTTGATGCGGGCGATGCGCTCCTTGATGGTCTCGCGCTCGCGATACAGCTGCGAGGTGAAGTTGGCCACCTCGCGAATGGTGTTCTCGTTCAGCAGGGACTTGAACTTGTCTTCAAAGCGCGGCAAGTCGTCGGCGGTGAGCTGATTGAACAGCGTGCGGTACTCGCCCGCGGAGGCAACAGACACATCCATTTCCTGCGTCTCCAGCGGGTAGCGGATGCTGAAGGCGCGCATGGCGGCGATGATTTTTTCCAGCAGGCGGCTGGCCCGGGCCAACTCGGCATCCATGCGTTTTTGCAATTCATCGCGCAGCTCGCGCTCGCGGGCATCGCAGCTTTCAATGCCAAGCGGCTGGGCCGACTGCTCGGCCTGCAGGGCTGTCAACATTGCCGTGACGGCCGGGTCGGTCTGCGCTGACTGCGCAAGGTCTTCCGTCTGTCGGCGCAAGGCCTGGAGGTCGTTGGTTTTTTGTTCGGTTTTGGCGCGCCTCTCGCGCTGCGTGGCCAGTTTGTCCTCCGTATCGGCCAGCGTGGCCTCCAGCTCGCCCAGGCGCTGGCTCAGGGTTTGCAGCAAGTCGGACGATGCCTTGAGCAGCTTGAGTTCGTCCTCCAGGCTGGCCACCTCCAGCGCCAGGCTGGGCCAGTCCAGTTCGCGGTAATCGCGGAACTCGACCAGCTTGGCAAGCAGGCCAAAGCGTTCCTGAATGGCCTGTTGCGCTTTTTGCAGCTCGGCAATCCGCGCGCCAATATGGCCCAGGCGCGCCTCCAGCACGCGAGCCTTGGCTTGCAGCGCCGCGAGTTTGGCCGCGTTGCTCCAGCCCAGCACGTAACGGCTGCGGTCGTCGATGCGGTGCCGATCATCCTTCTCGTGGCGCTCGCCGCTCTTGATCTGCCCGGTGCGGGTCATGGCCCTGGCTTCGCGGCGAAACTGCTCCTGGCTGGCGCAGCAGACGACATTGAAGCGCTGCCACACGGCCTGCTCCAGCCAGGCGTAAAACGGCGAATCGGGCTTGATGGCGATCTTGCGTGCCAGGGCCTGGGCGTGCGGCACGGGCGGCTCCACCGGCTTGACGGGTCGCACGCCGAAGTAGACCAAACGACCCTTGAGCCGGGTCTGATCGACCCATTCGGCGACGCGGGCGTATTGCGCCTCGGGCACCAGCAGCGACAGGCCGAAGTTGCGCATCAGCCGTTCGATGGCGCCCTCCCAGTCGCGCTCGCCATCCCGCACCTCGATCAGCTCTCCGGCAAAGGGCATGGACTCCTCGGCGTAGCCCAGCGCCTGGCACAGCGCGGCGCGAATGGCGATCTGCTGGGTGTCTATGTTGCTGCGGCGGCTTCTCAGGCTGGCAATGTCGGCCTCAAGGGCCTTGTGCTCCTCATTGCCCAGGGCAAACGCCGCGCTTTGCTCGATCAGGTCGTTTTGCAACGCCGTGGCCCGGTCTTTTTCCGCTTCGCGCAGTTGCAAACAGCTTTGTTGCTGGGCCAACAGGTCTTCGGCACTGTCGACCTGCAGCAGCCCCAGTTGCTTGCGCAGCTCGTCGTAGCGCGCGGCATTGGCCTTGCGCCGGTTTGTTTCAAGCTGCCTGCTCGCTATCTCGTCAGCAATCCGGGTAATGCGGTCGCCACCGCTCTGGGCAATGGACAGGCGCAGGGCGCGTTCCTGGATTTGCTGCTCCCGCTTGAGCGCTTCAAGCTTGCCGACCTTGGCGCTTTCACTGGCCAGGGCCTGGACCAGGGTTTGCAGGCGTTCGTCGATCAAGGCCAGCTTGAGCCCGGCAAAGTGCGGCTTGAGGGCGTCGCGACAGCCGCGCAGCGCCTCGCTGCTGGCCAGCAGCTCGGCATGCCCGTCGCAGTCAAGCACCAGCGGCGTGAGCAGTTCGACCTGCTGCCTGGCCTTGAGCACTGCGGCGTGGGCACGGCTCAGGTCGTCAAAATGGGCGATCAAGCCCTGGATGCGGCTGCCGACCTCGAAGGGCTCAAGCATGTGGTGGCGCACAAAGTCGGTCAGATTGCCCACCGACTTCATCGACACGGTTTGGTGGAACAGCTCCAGCGCCTGCTCGCCCTCGATGCCAAAACGGCGGCGAAAATGCGCGCCGTAGGGCGGAAAGCTGTCAAACAACGTTGCGCCGCCCTTGCGCAAGCGTGTTTTCAAGGCCGTGATGGCGCTGCCGAAGCTGGCAAAGTCAGCGGTGATGGACAAGGGCTTTTCGCTGGCGACGTAAAAACGCTCGGGCTGGCCGAAGCCATCCTTGAGCCAGAAGACCTGGGCCAGCGTGACGGTCTGGTCAAACCCGGCGTTGTGGAACACGCCCAGGATCACCGAATAGCTGCCGGCATCGCGCAAGGCAACGGGTTTGGCGTTGCCGCTGGCCTCGTTGCGCTCCGACTTGTAGTGGCCCAGCACGTAGGAGCGCAGCGAGCGTTCCCTGGCATCGGCCCCGGCGGCCTTGTTGTAGGCGATGCGCTGGGCGGGCACCAGCAGGGTGGTGATGGCATCGACCAGAGTGGATTTGCCCGACCCAATATCGCCGGTCAACAGGCCATTGCGGCCACCGAGTTCGAGCGACCAGACGCGCTGGTCGAAAGTGCCCCAGTTGAGCACTTCCAGGCGGGTGAGGCGGAAACCGGCGAGTGATGCATCGGCGCCGAAGTCCAGACCTGCCGGCTCAGGGCCTGGGGTGCTTGCGGGTTCAGTCATCGGAGGCCTCGGTATCAGGTGACGCGAGTTGGGTCTGGTAGGCCGCCAGACGCTGGTCAAAGTCAGCCAGCCACTGCGCATCGACAAAGGCCTTGAGGATGCGGCGCACTTCAAACATGGCCTCCTGACTGGCACGCCCTGCCCCGCTGGCCGCCCCGGCAGGCTTCAGGCGACGCACAAAACCGAGCTCAATCACCTTGTTCAACTGCGTTTCCACCTGGTCGATCAGGCGCGACTCGTTGGAGCCTGCGGGCAGGAAAACGCGGATCAGCTCAACCACCTGATCGCGCGACAGAATCAGCCGCGTGTCGCCGCCGCTGGCATCGAACTCGGCCAGCTTTTTGCGCAGCAGCGCGAGCAGCAGGCTGACCTGAAAGCTCAGGGGCTGGCGGCGCACCAGGCGGGGCAGCTTGGGCGCATCGTCGTCTTCGCTGGCTCGCGAACGCAAAAACGCATAGCCCTCGGCCTCGTCCAGCACCAGGTCCAGCGCCAGCACGGCCACATAGTCGCGCACGCGGGCTTGCAGCTTGAGCAAGCCGGCCCACAGGGCAGTGTCGTCATCGCGGTAAAGCACGCCCTTGAGCAGGGGCACGACGATGGCGGTCAGCTCGTATTGCGCGTCTTTGGACGTTGCGGCTGATTCAGTGGTTTCTGCTGTGTACATATCAATTTCTGTCGCGACTTAGCCGGCCAGTCATCGGGGCGCCCAAGGATTGAGTAGCGCCACGCCAGTCGATTCAAAATCGGCAACATTTCGCGTGACAACAGTCATGCCATGAACCAGCGCGGTTGCAGCAATCAGGCAATCCCGGACAGGACTCGGGTCGGGCACATGCAACTTTGCGCTACGCCGTGCAACTGCCGTATCAACCGGCAGGATGCGGCCGGCGAACGCAGGCAAAACACGACTGTCGAGCCAGGCCCGGAAAATCGCGCCTTGCGGCGGATCACGGCGCTCTGCAAGCAACACGCCAATTTCCAGTTCCTGCACCGTGATGACCGACAAATACAGGTCAACGGAAGCCACGCTGTCGGCCCACTGCGCCACGCACTTGTCAGCCCGGCCCAGGCGGATTTTGCGCAGCTCTGACACGACGTTGGTATCGAGAACAAACATCAGGAAAAGTCCGCAGGTCGTGCAAGATCACGCAGGCTAGGCATCTCGAGATCAAGGTCTTCAATGCCAGGCATCGCCAGCAAGTCGGCAATCTTCTGCCGGCTTCCAGCGAGGCTCTGATAAAGCTCCATGCTCATCAGGACATGGGCCGGCCGGCCCCGGTCCGTGATGAACACCGGCCCATTGTTTGCGGCCCGTTTTGCCTCGCTCGCGGCCTGGTTGAACTCTCGGCTTGATAAGGTGGTAATGGTCATGGCGGCACCTCGTGATGAATAATTAATGTAGAAATGTTACTACAAAAGACAAGACCAAGCCGTTTTTGATCAATTCCTGACAAAAATAACGCGTGGCAGTTTGGCGCGGCGACTGATGCCGTCTGCGCTGGTCCAGCGCACCGTCTCCAGCGTGTCTTCATCCACTACCGACTGCGCCGCCACACTGGCAAGTTCCAGATAGGCCACCAGTTCGCTCAAGCCCTGTTGCAGCGGTCGGGTGTGCAGCAGCTCGCCCAGGCTGATCTGGGCACGGGTTTGCAGCATTTGCCTGATGTGGCTGGCCAGCGCGGCCCTGTCTATCCGCATTTGCGAGAACAGCGCGCCGGCATCCAGATTGTTATCGCCGGCCTCCAGCGCCACGTTGTTCAGCACGGTTTTAAGGGCGGGACTGTAGAGCGGGCGCTCCAGCGGCAATTCCACGCTGGGGTTGAGCGCATTCACGGTCTGTACCTCGCCGGTCGGCGGTGCATCGCGCAGCGCCAGCGCCTTGGCCTCGATGCCGTGCAGCAAGTCAATGATGCGGCGGTTCTCCAGCCAGGCCTGGTCGTCCAGAAACCGGCGCAGCTGCTGCGACAGCTGGGCGACGGTGCGCTGCGCGTGTTCGCCGGCCTCCAGCCAGTCGTAATGCACGCGCCGCAGGCGAAGGTCGGGCGACAGCGCGGCCACCGGCGGCAGGGCCAGCACGCGCTCGAGCAGCGCGCTCAGCTCTTCCTGGCGCGACTGGGACATCAAAAAATCCCAGAATGCCCTGAAGCTCTTGCCCTGGTCCGAGTCGGCAATCGCATCGCGCTCGCCCATGATTTCCTGCAACAACGCGCCCCGGCCCTGGTTTCCGCCTGCGCCATCCCACAGCGCAATGCGTTCGCGCACCCGGCGGTCCAGCATGCGAAAGTTGTGCTCGACCTCGCGAAAATCGGTCAGCAGCTCGCGCGCCAGGCCGGTGAACTGCTGAAAGCGGTCTTTCAGCGCGGTGTCGTCGAGCAAGGGCATGTTGCCAGCAAGCACCAGGGCGATTTCAGCATCGATCTCAACGCGGCGGCGCTGCAGCTCGGCGATGCGCGTTTCGGGGTTGGTGTCGCTGCCCTCGCTCATTTGCCTGAGCAGCTCGAACAGCGTCAGCAGGCGCGACTCGGTGCCGACAAAAGCGCGCTCTGACAAGCTGTGCAGCCATGCCAGGGCGCGCTCGGTGGCGGGCGTCAGGTCGAAATTCGGCTCGTCCGAGCCGGCCGGGTAAAACTTGCGCAGCCAGCCCTTGTCGTTGGCTGCCCAGTCGTTCAGATACTCCAGCGCGGGCTTGGGGAAGGCCTTGTCGCCCAAGCGCTCACGCAGGCCAAACAAGCTGTCTTCCAGCGCCTCCACCAGGTCCGCTTGCGCCATCACCCGCACATTCGGCGTGATGAAAGCGCGGTGCAAAAAACTCGCCACCAGCGGCGCATGCTCAGCCGCCAGCAAGCGCCAGGCCGGGTGCTGGCGGCGCAGGGCTTCCAGGGTGCTGTAGTCCAGGTTCATGCCGCTCTTCCAGGATGCTTTTTGGCCTTGTATTGTCAATCAAGACAAGTCAGGCGAATCAGGACAAGACCCCGGCAGGCCCCGGCGGTGGCAGGCCCCAGCCGTCTTCAAACACCATGTCGGCCAGGGCTGCGCGGCGCGCCCAATTTTCGGTTTGCAGCATGGGCTGGTCGTAAAAAGCCGTCACCGGGCCCAGGCACAGCACGGCAATCGGCTTGCTGCCGTCGGGCATCTGCAACAAGGCGGCCAGCTGCACGGGGTCAAAAATGGAGACCCAGCCCATGCCCAGCCCTTCTGCCCGCGCAGCCAGCCAGAGGTTTTGAATCGCGCAGGCGGCGGACGCCAGATCCATTTCGGGCAGGGTGCGGCGGCCGAACACATGCGCTTCGCGCCCCGGCGGCAGGGCGACCACCAGCAGCTCGGCGGCGTCCAGCACACCCTGCACTTTCAGCTTCATGAACTCGTCCTCACGCGCGCCCAGGGCTTGGGCGGTCAGCACGCGCTCCTGCTCGACCAGCGCGTGCACGGCTTCGCGCAGCGGCCGGCTGCGCACGCGGATAAAGCGCCAGGGTTGCATGAAGCCGACACTGGGCGCGTGATGCGCGGCCGCCAGCAGGCGCTGCAGCAGCTCGTCAGCCACGGCTCCGCCGCTGAAATGGCGCATGTCGCGCCGCTCGTAAATCGCGCGATACACCGCCCGCTGCTCGGCGCTGCTGAAGGCGTGGTCGGGTGGGGTCAAGACGGCCTTAGTCCTCAATACCGCGCTGGGCCGGAATGCCGGCGTTGAACGCATGTTTTACCTTCGTCATCTCCGTGACGGTGTCGGCCAGGGCGATGATCTCGGGCGGACAGCGCCGGCCGGTAATGACCACATGCACGTCCTTCGGGCGGTTTTGCAGCGTCAGCAGCACATCATCGAGCGGCATCCAGCCGTAGATCAGCGGATAGGTCAGCTCGTCGAGCACCACCATGAAGTTCTCTCCGCCCATGATGGCGGCCTTGGCTTTTTCCCAGCCCTGGCGTGCCAGTTGGGCGGAGTGTTCCAGGTCCTGGCTTTTCCAGCTGAAACCGTCGCCCAGGCCTTCGATGGGAATACCCAGCTGCTCGAACATGCGGTGTTCGCCAAAGCGGGCGCTGGGCACTTTCATGAACTGGAAAATCTTCACGCTTTTGCCATGCACATGGTGGCGGCCCTGGGCGCGCAGCGCCAGGCCGAAGGCGGCGGTGCTTTTGCCCTTGCCGTCGCCGGTGTTGACGATGAGAAGGCCGCGGCGTTCGCCCTCGGGCTTGTCATAGGGTTTGTCGATGGGCGGGGTTTCAATCTGCATGGGGGATCCTTGAAGGCCTGAAGTCGGGGCTGAGCTGCACGGTTTCGCCAATGATGAGCAGGCCGGGCTGCGGGCCATAGCCCGGCGCCAGCGCCACCAGCTCGCGCAGCCCGGTGGCGAGCACGGTCTGGCTGGCGCGGGTGCCGTCACGCACGATGGCGGCCGGGGTGTCGGGCGCCAGGCCGTGGGCGATGAGCTGCCGGGCAATCTGAGCCAGGCGCTGCACGCCCATGTAAAAAACCCGGGTCTGGCCCGCACGGGCCAGCGCTGCCCAGTCGTGTGAAGCCGCGTCATCGGCCAGATGGCCGGGCAGGAACACGCAACTGGCCGCCAGGTCGCGGTGCGTCAGCGGAATGCCCGCCGCCGCCGAGCAGCCGCTGGCAGCCGTCACGCCGGGCACGACCTCAAAGGCAATGCCGGCCGCCTGCAGCGCCTGCACCTCTTCGCCGCCGCGCCCGAACACATAGGGGTCGCCGCCCTTGAACCGCACCACGCGCCGCCCCCGCCGCGCATGCTCGACCAGCAGCGCATGGATGCCCTCTTGCGGCACGGAGTGATAGCCCAGCGCCTTGCCCACGTAGATGCGCTGCGCGGCCTCGGGAATCTGCGCCAGCACCTCGGGCGTGATGAGGCGGTCATGCACCACCACCTCGGCGCGGCGCAGCCGGTCCAGCGCGCGCAGGGTCATCAGGTCTACC
>JBKJKI010000237.1:0-17083 GCA_046597475.1 Polaromonas sp.
TGTCGGCAAGGCCGCCGAGCTGGCGAAAAGGATTTAGCCCCCACGCTTTTCACTTCGTGTAATGCGCTGCCCCCCGAGGGGGCCGCTGCGCCTGCGGTCTGGCAAAGCCAGTCCCGCGGCCCTGGCTGGTAGATGCGGGGACGGCCCCACGGTTGTTCGCTGCGTTTAGCGCCCTGCCGCCAGCGGGCAGGCCACCTACAATTTGGGGGCGGGCGTTCTGCCCTGGTCTCTTTCTTCACTTTGTGAGCCATCCATGAACTTCATCCGTTTTTCCGATTTGTGCGCCAGCGGCAAGGTTTCCGGCCAGCGCGTTTTCATCCGTGCCGACATGAACGTTCCCCAGGACGACAGCGGCCGCATCACCGAAGACACCCGCATCCGCGCGTCCATTCCCGGCCTGCAGATGGCCCTTGGTGCCGGCGCCGCCGTGATGGTCACCTCACACCTTGGCCGGCCGGTGGAAGGGCAGTTCAGCCCCGCCGATTCGCTGGCGCCCGTGGCCAGGCGCCTGGGTGAATTGATGCAGCGCGACATTCCCCTGGTCGCCGACTGGGTCGATGGCGTTGACGTCAAACCCGGCCAGCTGGTGATGCTGGAAAACTGCCGCCTCAACAAGGGCGAGAAGAAAAACGACGAAGCGCTGGCGCGCAAGATGGCGGCGCTGTGCGACATTTTTGTGCACGACGCCTTCGGCACCGCGCACCGCGCCGAAGCGTCCACCTACGGCATCGCGCAGTACGCGCCCATCGCCTGCGCCGGCCCGCTGCTGGCCGCCGAGATGGACGCCATCACGGCGGCCTTCGCCCGGCCCAAAAGGCCGCTGGTCGCCATCGTCGCCGGCAGCAAGGTCTCGACCAAGCTGACCATCCTGAAAAGCCTGGCCGCCAATGTCGACCAGCTGATCGTGGGTGGCGGCATTGCCAACACCTTCATGCTCGCCGCCGGCCTGAAGATCGGCAAAAGCCTGGCCGAGCCCGACCTGCTGGCCGAGGCAAGCGCCGTGATGCAGGCCATGAAGGCGCGCGGCGCCGAAGTGCCGATTCCGACCGATGTGGTGACCGCCAAGACCTTCGCCGCCGACGCCCCCGCCACCGTCAAGCTGGCCACCGAGGTGCAGGACGACGACCTGATCCTGGACATAGGCCCGCAAACCACCGCGCGCCTGGCGGCGCAGCTCAAGGCCGCCGGTACCATCGTCTGGAACGGCCCGGTTGGTGTGTTCGAGTTCGAGGCCTTTTCCCGGGGCACCGAAGGCATTGCCCGCGCCATCGCCGCCAGCAGCGCCTTCTCGATTGCCGGCGGCGGCGACACGCTGGCCGCCATTGCCAAGTACGGCATTGAAAAACAGGTCGACTACATCTCGACCGGCGGCGGCGCTTTTCTGGAAGTGCTCGAAGGCAAGACGCTGCCGGCGTTTGAAATCCTGCAGAAGCGCGCCGCCGGATAAACCGAGACAACTCCTGTTTTGATAGCTGACAATGGCCGTACTGTATGGGCTAGACGGTTATTTGATCATAAAATAGCGGCTGGCGCGGCGGCCCCGTTTTGGTAACGGCCTGGTAACCGATTCCATGTGAGACCGTGTAAGAATGGGAAACTAAATTACAGGAGACTCCCCCATGACGCGTCGCGCCACCAAAATCGTTGCCACCCTTGGTCCCGCTTCCAGCGACCCCGTCCTGCTGGAGAAAATGATCCGCGCCGGTGTCAACGTGGTGCGCCTCAACTTCAGCCACGGCAGCGCGCAGGACCATGTCGACCGGGCGCTGATGGTGCGGGAAGTGGCCCAGCGCGCCGGCCGCGAAGTCGCCATCATGGCCGATCTGCAGGGGCCGAAAATTCGCGTCGGCAAGTTCGCCGAAGGCAAGGTCGACCTGGTGCCGGGCGAGAAATTCATTCTCGATGCTTCCCGCACCGAGCCGGGCGACATCAGGGGCGTCGGGCTGGACTACAAGGAGTTGCCGCGCGATGTGAAGGCCGGCGACCTGCTGCTGCTGAACGACGGCCTGATCGTGCTGACGGTGGACGCCGTGCGCGGCGAGGAAGTGCTCACCACCGTCAAGCTCGGCGGCGAGCTGTCCAACAACAAGGGCATCAACAAGCAGGGCGGCGGCCTGACCGCGCCGGCGCTGACCGCCAAGGACATGGAAGACATCAAGACCGCGATGAGCTTTCAGGCCGACTATGTGGCGGTGAGCTTCCCCAAAAACGCCACCGACATGGAAATGGCGCGCCAGCTGTGCAACGTGGCCGCCGCGCCCTACAGGCACAGGCCCGGGCTGATCGCCAAGATCGAACGCGCCGAAGCCATCCCTAAGCTCGAAGAAATCCTCAAGGTCAGCGACGGCATCATGGTGGCGCGCGGCGACTTGGCGGTGGAGGTCGGCAACGCCGCCGTGCCGGCGCTGCAAAAACGCATGATCAAGCTGGCGCGCGCCGCCGACAAGGTGGTCATCACCGCGACCCAGATGATGGAAAGCATGATCCTCAACCCGGTGCCCACGCGCGCCGAGGTCAGCGACGTGGCCAACGCCGTGCTCGACGGCACCGATGCCGTGATGCTCAGCGCCGAGACCGCCGCCGGCAAATACCCGCTGGAGACGGTCGAGGAAATGGCCAAGATCTGCGAGGAAGCCGAAAAGGCCGAGTACAAGGAGCTTGAAGGCGATTTTTCGGGCACCATGTTCAGCCGCATCGACCAGTCGATCGCCATGGGCGCGTTGTTTACCGCCCATCACCTCGGTGCCAAGGCGATCGTGGCCATGACCGACAGTGGCTCAACCGCGCTGTGGATGAGCCGCCACGACATTCGCGTGCCGATTTACGCGCTGCCGCCGCGCCTGGCGACGCAGCGCAAGATGGCGCTCTACCGCAATGTGCGCGCCATCCTGATGGACAGCAGCGCCGACCGCGACACCGCGCTGGAGCAGGCCGAAAGCCACCTGTTGCGCCTTGAGATCGTGCAAAGCGGCGACGTCTACGCCATCACCTGCGGCGAACCGATGGGCGCGCCCGGCGGCACCAACATGCTCAAGATCTGCCGGGTTGCGTAGGCCCCCACGCTTGTCGCTGCGCGTACTGCGCTGCCCCCCGAGGGGGCTGTCCCGCCTAAGGGCGGCCTGTCGGCGGGACTTGCCCCCACGCTTGTCGCTTCGCGTACTGCGCTGCCCCCCGAGGGGGCGCTGCGCCTGTGGCCCGGCAAAGCCGGTTCCACGGCCCCTGCTGGGATGAAGAGTCCCACAGTTTTTGAGGCGATTGTCTGAATCCGCCGCCAGAGGCGCTGCGTATACAAGTGTTCCATGAACACCATCGTCTCCAAATTGCCAAGACGCTCGTTTTTTGCCATGCTGCCCGCGCTGCTCACGGCCTGCTCGGGCGCCGACCTTCTCAACGCCACCGTTCCCACGGACACCTACGAGGCCAGCGCGGGCCTGGTCTACGGCCCCGAGCCGCGCCAGCGCCTGGACGTTTACCGGCCTGCCGGCGTGGCCGATGCGCCCATGGTGGTATTTTTCTACGGCGGCAGCTGGTCCTCGGGCGAGCGCGCCGACTACCGTTTTGTCGGCGAGGCGCTGGCTTCGCGCGGCATCGTCACCGTGATTGCCGATTACCGCCTGAGTCCGGCCGTGCGCTACCCGCTGTTTGTGCAGGACAGCGCACGCGCCCTGCGCTGGGCGTTTGACCACGCGGCTGACCATGGCGCCGATGCGGCGCGGGTGTTCGTCATGGGCCATAGCGCCGGGGCCTACAACGCCGCCATGCTGGCGCTGGACCCGCGCTGGCTGGCGGCCGAGGGTTTGACGCCGGCGCGCCTGGCGGGCTGGATCGGGCTGGCCGGACCTTACGATTTTTTACCGATTGGCGATCCCAAGACCCGGCTTGCCTTCAACTGGCCTGAAACGCCAGCGGACAGCCAGCCGCTGGCGCATGCCTCGCGCGCGTCACCGCCGGCGCTCTTGCTGGCCGCCAGCGACGACAAGGTGGTGAACCCGCAGCGCAGCACCGTGGCGATGGCGGGGCGCCTGAAGGCGAGCGGCGTGCGGGTCGAGTCGGCCCTGTACGACGGCGTGAGCCACGTCACTCTGCTGGCGTCAATGGCATCGGTATTGAGAGGGCGGGCGCCGGTTTTGCAGCGCGTGAGCGGCTTCGTGCGATCAGGCGGCTGACAGCCACATCCACCACGGCTGCCGTGGTCCAGCAAAACCAGGCGGTCCAGAGCGTATGGCTCATGTAATGCGCGCCGCGAATCTGCTGCGCCAGGCCGAAGATGGCGCCGACCAGTATGGCGCCGGCAAACCAGCGCCAGGCGGTTTTGGGCAGCCCATGCCTGAAAGCGAAAAACCCGCCGATGAAGGCAAAGCCGGCCGAGGCGTGACCGGCGGGAAAGCAGCCGCCGGTGCCGCCGTCGCGCACGCCCCAGGCCCAATGCGACACGTAGGTTGCCACGCCGCCGAACTGCTGCAAGTCCCAGGGGCAGCTACTGAGGCTGTAGATCTTGATGGTTGACACCACCAGCAGGGCGGCGAAGGTGGTGAGTGCCAGTTGCGCGCGCCGGATCATGGGCAGCTGTTTCAGCGTGCCAAAGGGCCGGAAAATGGCCAGCAGCAGCGCCAGCTCCAACGCCCAGGGCCACAGGCGAATGTCGTCGTGCAGCCAATCGCGCCACAGCCAGTGGCTTTCAAGCGCAAAGCCCTGCGCCGAGCCAAACCAGTGCGCCATCCGCAGATCAAGCCCGGAGAAGTCCCAGAGCACCAGCAGCGCAAGGCTGAGCGCGGTCCAGGCGAAGAGGCGGTATGGCGTGGACTTCACATCAGGCTCGGGCAGGGTGGTCGGCGGGATTTGTGGCGAAACGGAGAGACGAAAGATAACAGGTTCAGCTTACGACGCCCCTTAAGGTACATCACGGCACATCCCCGCACGCCCGGTCGTCCCGCGCCCGGCGCGGTTTGGTCAAACGGTAGAATGCTCGGTCTGGTTACGTCGCGGTTACCACCGCTGACCACCGTTTCGACAGCGTTTTAACTTTGTAGGGATTTCGATCATGGCACTCGTTTCGATGCGCGAGCTGCTGGACCATGCTGCCGTTAACGGCTACGGCATTCCAGCTTTCAACGTCAACAACCTGGAGCAGGTGCAGGCCGTGATGGCCGCCGCCGACGAGGTGGGTGCGCCCGTCATCCTGCAGGCCAGCGCCGGCGCCCGCAAGTATGCCGGCGAAGCCTTCATCAAGCACCTGATCCTGGCCGCTGTCGAAGCCTACCCGCACATCCCGCTGGTCATGCACCAGGACCACGGCCAGAGCCCGGCGGTCTGCCAGGGCGCGATAGCCCTGGGCTTCAGCTCGGTGATGATGGACGGCAGCCTGGAAGCCGACGGCAAGACCATCGCCAGCTTTGACTACAACGTCGAAGTCACCCGCAAGGTGGTTGAAATGGCGCATGCCACCGGCGTGTCGGTCGAAGGCGAACTCGGTTGCCTGGGCAGCCTGGAAACCATGCAGGGCGACAAGGAAGACGGCCACGGCACCGATGCGGTCATGACGCATGAGCAGCTGCTGACCGACCCCGAGGAAGCCGCCGAGTTCGTCAAGCGCACCCAGCTCGATGCGCTGGCGATTGCCATCGGCACCAGCCACGGCGCCTACAAGTTCACGCGCAAGCCCACAGGCGACATCCTGGCCATAGAGCGCGTCAAGGAAATCCACCGCCGCATTCCCAACACCCATCTGGTGATGCATGGCTCGTCGAGCGTGCCGCAGGACTTGCTGGCCATCATCAACCAGTATGGCGGCAAGATGAAGGAAACCTACGGCGTGCCGGTCGAGGAAATCCAGAAAGCCATCCAGTTTGGCGTGCGCAAGATCAACATCGACACCGACATCCGTCTGGCCATGACAGGCGCGGTGCGCAAGTTCCTGGCCGAGAACCCCGACAAGTTCGATGCGCGTGAGTGGCTCAAGCCGGCGCGCGAGGCCGCCAAGGCGATCTGCAAGCAGCGCTACATGGAGTTCGGCTGCGAAGGCCAGGCCGGCAAGATCAAGGGCCATAGCCTGCAGGTGGTGGCGGCGCAATATGCCAGGGGCGAACTGGCGCAGGTCGTTCATTAATCAGACGTCTGCCTGCACTTCGCAGGATTGGCGATAATTCAAAGCCCGTGGACTTGATCTCAAGTCGCACGGGCTTTCTACCTTTTCCCCACCGCAGACCGTACCACCACCATGACCTCAGCACTTCACACCTCGGCCCTGACATCACTGCCTTTGCTGGCGCGCGGCAAGGTGCGCGACAACTACGCCGTGGGCGATGACCGCATCCTGATGGTGGCCAGCGACCGCCTGAGCGCGTTTGACGTGATCCTCGGCGAGCCAATCCCCGGCAAGGGCGCGCTGCTGACGCAGATGGCGCTGTTCTGGTTCGACAAGCTCGGCCACATCTGCCCGAATCACCTGACCGGCGAGGCGCCCGAGAGCGTGGTCACGCCAGCCGAGCTGTCCCAGGTCACCGGCCGCTCCATGCTGGTCAAGCGGCTCAAACCGATTCCCGTCGAGGCCGTGGTGCGCGGCTACCTGGCCGGCAGCGGCTGGAAGGAATACCAGGACACGCAATCGGTCTGCGGCGTGCCGCTGCCCGCCGGCCTGAAAAATGCCAGCAAGCTGCCCGAGCCCATCTTCACGCCCGCAGCCAAGGCCGAAGCCGGCGAGCACGACGAAAACATCAGCTACGAGCAGGTGGAAAAAGTCGTCGGCCCCGAACTGGCCGCGCAGATCAAGAAAATCAGCATCGAGATCTACCAGACCGCCGCAGCCTTCGCGCTGACCAAGGGCATCATCATCGCCGACACCAAGTTCGAGTTCGGCCTGGATGAAAACGGCACGCTGACGCTGATGGACGAGGTGCTGACGCCCGATTCCTCGCGCTACTGGCCGGTCGAGGGCTACGAGGCGGCCTTTGCCGCCGGCGAGAACCCGCCCAGCTACGACAAGCAATTCGTGCGCGACTGGCTGGAAGCCGTGCGCATCAACGGCAAGCCCTGGGACAAGACCCCGCCGTCGCCGCACCTGCCGCCCGACGTGATCGCCAAGACCGCCGCCAAATACCAGGAGGCGATGGCGCGGCTCACCGCCTGATCCCCCCCCTGTCTCGGCTCACTTCGTGTAACCGGAACCCCAAGGATTTAGTACTCCCCTGTCTCGCTCACTTCGTGTAGCGGAACCCCCTCAAGGGGGCAACACCTGCGGCCCGGCTGAGCCGGTTCCGCGGTGTTTCTGGTGCTGGGAATTCTGTTTTTAACTCAGGATCACGCTGCTCAGGCGCCGCCGATAGGTCGCCACGGTGGCGTCTTCCGGCGGAATCTGCCCGTCGGCCACCTTGGGCTTGGGCGCTTCCATGATGTCCAGGATGGCGATGTAGGTCTTGCGCGCCGCGTCTTCCGACCAGTTCTTGTCACGCATCAGGATTTCCAGCAGTTCGTCGAGCGCCTCGGTCCAGCGCTGGCCGGCCATCAGCCATCTGGCCTTGTCGAAGCGGGCCTCGAAATCGCGCTTGTTGGCCACGATTTTTGCATCAAATACTGCTACAGCCCCCGTATCATGGGCATTGATGGCTACAAAATCAATAGCATCCATCCAGCGCTTGAGCGAGTCGAAGCGGCGCACCACCGAGGTCTGCGCAATCACCGGCGCAAACGCCACCTTGGCATCGTCCTCGCGGCCCAGCAGCAGCAGGTGCTTGACGTAGTCGAAGCGGGCGTTGTGGTCGCCCGGGTCGGTGGCGACGGCATGCTGCAGTTTTTCCAGCCCGGCTTCGGGGCTGCTGTCCATTTCTTCCGCTGACGCTTCGGGTTCGGGCGCTTCTTCAGCGGCAGGGGGCACATGCTTGTCGAGAAATTCCCTGATCTTGCCTTCGGGCAGCGCGCCGGTGAAGCCGTCCACCGGCTGGCCCTTCATCATCAGGATGCAGGTCGGTATGCTGCGAATGCCGAAGGCCTCGCCGAGCTGCTGCTCCTGGTCGGAGTCAATCTTGACCAGCTTGAAGCGGCCGGCGTAGGCGGTCTCAAGCTTTTCAAGAATCGGGCCGAGCGACTTGCACGGGCCGCACCAGGGGGCCCAGAAGTCCACCAGCACGGGTTGGGTCATGGAAGCCGCGACGACTTCTTCTTCAAAATTGGCAATGGTGACGTCGATCATGATGCTGCAGAGTTGGGGTTGTACAAGGGGTTTTCAAGCCGCGGGCTGGCGGCCCGCACGGCTTGCACGCAAGATGGCCGGCCCGGCCATGCGCAACAGGCGAGACGATAGCATGCATGCGGCGCTGTCGTCCGCCAGGCCGCGCCCGCCGGCCAGCCGCCCGAGCCCTTAAAATCACTGCTTTGCCGTCTGGCGCCAGCAACCTCACAAGCAATTCACCTATGACAACAACGAGCAGCTCCGAAAATCCCCTGGTGGGCGTGGTGATGGGCTCCAGCAGCGACTGGGAGACGATGCAGCACGCGGTGCAAATCCTGCAGCAGTTTGGCGTGCCGCACGATGCTAGAGTCGTGTCGGCCCACCGCATGCCCGACGACCTGTTCGCCTATGCCGAGCAGGCCGCCGGCCGCGGCCTGCAGGCCATCATTGCCGGTGCCGGCGGCGCTGCCCACCTGCCCGGCATGCTGGCCGCCAAGACCATCGTGCCGGTGCTGGGCGTGCCGGTGGCCAGCCGGCATTTGCAGGGGGTTGATTCGCTGCACAGCATCGTGCAGAGGCCCAAGGGCGTGCCGGCTGCCACCTTCGCCATCGGCAACGCCGGCGCGGCCAATGCGGCGCTGTTTGCCGTCGCCATGCTGGCGCTGCACGACCCGGCGCTGGCCGGCAAGCTGCAGGCCTTTCGCGCCGAACAGACCGAGGCCGCCCGCGCCATGACGCTGCCTCCGGTATGAGCGCGCCAACCACCCTGCCGGTCTTTCCCGGCACCGTATCGGCCTCAGGCCAGCCCGCCACGCTGGGCGTGATGGGCGGCGGCCAGCTCGGCCGCATGTTTGTCCACGCCGCGCAGCGCCTGGGCTATTTCACCGCCGTGCTGGATCCCGATCCGCACAGCCCGGCCGGCCGCGTCAGCCACTTTCATGTGCAGACCGGCTATAGCGACGCGCGCGGCCTGGCGCAGCTGGCTTCGCTGTGCTCCGCCATCACCACCGAATTCGAGAACGTGCCGGCCGCCGCGCTGCGCACGCTGGCCGCGCACGGCCCGGTCGCACCTGGCGCGTCCGCCGTGGCGATCGCACAGGACCGCATCGAGGAGAAATCGCATTTCACGGCCAGCGCCGCTGAATCGGGCGTGATGGCCGGCGTGAGCTGCGCGCCCTATGCGGTGATTGAAACGCCCGGGCAGTTGCAGGCCGTAACCGCCGATCAGGCCGACCTGCTGCCCGGCATCCTGAAAATCGCGCGCATGGGCTACGACGGCAAGGGCCAGGTCCGCGTCAAGGACGCTGCCGAGCTGGCCGCCGCCTGGACGGGCCTGAAAGAGGTGCCCTGCGTGCTGGAAAAGCTGCTGCCGCTGAAGGCCGAATGCTCGGTCATCGTGGCGCGCGGCTGGCAGGGCGAGATCGTCAGCTTTCCGCCGCAGTTCAACGTGCACGTGGCCGGAATCCTGGCCGTGACCGAGGTTTTTGAAGGAAATATGCCTCCAGCCCTTGCAAGGAGGGCACGAGTAGCTACTGAATCAATAGCAAACCATCTGCGCTACGTCGGCGTGCTGTGCGTCGAGTTTTTCGTCATCGACGATGGCAGCGAGCATGGGGCGCTGGTGGTCAACGAGATGGCGCCGCGCCCGCACAACAGCGGCCACTACACGCTGGACGCCTGCGATGTCTCGCAGTTCGACCTGCAGGTGCACGCCATGGCCGGCCTGCCGCTGCCGCAGCCGCGCCAGCATTCGCCCGCCATCATGCTCAACCTGCTGGGTGATGTCTGGCTCGACGCGGCTGGCCAGCCGCGCACGCCCGACTGGCAGGCCGTGCTGGCGCTGCCCGGCGTCCATCTGCACCTGTACGGCAAGCCCGAGGCGCGTCCCGGCCGCAAGATGGGCCACCTGACGGTGACCGGCGCCGACGTGGCCGGCGTTAAAACCATCGCGCGCCAGGTGGCCGCCATTCTGGGCCTGCCCGGTTTCGAGGCCGCCTGATGATCCTGCCCGGCAGCGACCCGCAAGCCGTTCTTGAGGCCGCCCGCCGCATCCAGGCAGGCAGCTTGGTCGGCTTTCCGACCGAAACCGTTTACGGCCTGGGCGCCGACGCCTCCAGCGACGCTGCCGTGGCCGGCATTTTTGCCGCCAAGGGCCGGCCCTCCGACCATCCCTTGATTGTTCATGTGGCCGACGCCAGCCAGGTGAGCGACTACGCCAGCAGCGTGCCGCCGTTTGCCGAGCGGCTGATGCAGGCCTTCTGGCCCGGTCCGCTGACGGTGATTTTGCCGCGCCGGGAAGGCGTGGCCGCCGCCGCAGCAGGCGGACAGAACTCGATCGGCCTGCGCTGCCCGGCGCATCCGGTGGCGCTGGCGTTTTTAAAGGCGTGCCTGGAATTGGGCGTAAGCGGCGTGGCCGGTCCCAGCGCCAACCGCTTTGGCCGCGTCAGCCCGACCACCGCGCAGCATGTGGCCCAGGAGTTTGGCGACGAATTGCTGGTGCTCGACGGCGGGCCTTGCCAGGTCGGCATCGAGTCCAGCATTGTCGACTGCACGCGCGGCCGGCCGGTGCTGCTGCGCCCCGGTGTGCTGACGCGCGAGCAGCTTCAGGCCGTTTGCGGCGAGCCGGTGCTGGACAAGGAAGACCTGCGGGTGGAGGCCGGCAGCGCGCCGCGCGCCCCGGGCACGCTGGAGGCGCATTACGCGCCCAATGCCAGGGTGCGGCTGATGGACGCGGCGGCGCTGCAAACCGCGCTGGATCTGCTGGGTGCCGAGGCCGCCAACATCGCGGTCTACGCCCGGGCCGTGCTGCGCGTCAAGTCCGCCAAAGTGCTGTACCGCCGCATGCCCGACGACGCGCTGGCCACGGCGCAGCAGCTGTTCGCCGTGCTGCGCGACTTCGACGCCCGGGGCGTCAAGCTGATCTGGGTTGAAAGCCCGCCTGCGGATAGCGAGTGGGACGGTGTGCGCGACCGGCTGGGGCGGGCGGCGGCGAGTTGACGCGGACGACGGGGCGATGGCCAGCTCGCCAGCTCGCCGCAATCCCGCATGGGCGCCGTGCCGCCCACGGTTTGCTAGGCCGGCTTGCGCCGCAGCAGCAAGCCGCCCAGGCCGAAGAACAGCAAAGAGCCAAACCCCCAGACCCAGGCATAACCAATCATGTCGCCCCAGGGGACCAGCGCATAGACCACCGCGAGCAGTGCCCAGACGAGGGCAACGGGGACGATGAGCCAAAAATCTTCATTCATTGAGCATCTCTTTCAAACCGATTTGGGAACAGGCGGCCCGCTGTGCGTCACGCCGGCCTGCCGCGTTCTGTCCATCAATGACCGGCTCCACCCGCCGCCGTGACGGGCAGCGCTTGCATGAGCTCGAAGCCGACGGCGGAAAAGGCGTACATCGCCGCCACAATCACCAGCACCGAGAGCGGGCCGACCCAGGCCTTGAGGCCGCCGTGCAATGCCGTACCGCCCCAGGACGCGGTCAAGCCCGCCGCCGCCGGAGCGCGCCCGCGCCCGGGCCACAGGGACGCGGCAATACCCGCCGCGAACACCAGCAGCGCGCCAGCCATGACGGCCCCGCCGATTGCCACCGCCGTCATCAAGCCCTGCCACAGGGCGGGCGCCTGCTGCTGGTAAGTGACGTCCATCACCCGCCGCGGCACCCCTAGGTAGCCCGCCGTGATGCCTGCTGCGCCGAACACCAGCAGACCGGCAAACGCCAGCCAGGGCATCCAGCGCAACAGTTGGGGCCGCCACAGCGCCCGCCCGCCAATGGCGGGCAACACCACCGCCAGCGCCGCCAGCAGCGTCATGCTGACCGTTCCCAGGGTGAAGAAGTGAAAGTAGCCCGGCACGAAAAAGGTGTCGGACAGCAGCGGCGCGAGCTGGGCCTGGATCAGCACGAAGGCAAACACCAGCCCCAATGCCATGCTCAGCACCGCCACACCCATGGCGGCCATGGCCGGATGACGCCAGGGCAGCAGGCGAATCCAGCCGAACAGGCCGCGCCCGCCCTGGGCGCGGGCGTGCACTTCGAGCGAGGCCACGATGATCAGAAAAGCGGTGAGTGTCGGCACGCTGACAAGCAGCGACAGCATCGACCCGGCCACTTGAACCACCTTGGGCAAGTCCGGCTCCAGGAACATGTGGTACAGCGAGGTCGGCGGCACGAACACCAGGTACATCGAGAACACGATTTTCGAGAAGCGCTCTCCGAACACCGACTTGACCCCGGTGAGGACTTGCATCAGCACGTACCAGAGGATCACCGTGGCCATCAGGGGCAGGTAATGCATGTTGTGAAAGACGATGTGCCAGCGCGTGCCATGACTGGCCGGGAAAGGCCCGGCGCCCAGCGCCCACAAGACCCCCGGCACGAAGGTGTACAGGGCGGCGAAACCGGTCACCACCAGGAAGCCGGCCCAGGCAAACAGGGCAAAGCCGAGCGCGCTCAGGCGTTGCTGGCGGCCCTGCCAGCGCGGGCGCAGCAAGGTCACGATGGCGCAGGCCGGCAGCGCCATCAGCCCCAGCCCCAAGGCCACATAACCCAGATTGAACGGCGGCAGGTCAGCCGGATTGCCGCTCGCCTGCTCAGGCGCGCCGTTGTAAAGCAGCGGCGTTCCCGTGACCGAGCCCAGCATGCTCAAAACCAGGCCAGCCAGCATCAGGGCAAAGCCGCACCAGGCCAGGCGCCGCCAAGCCAGGCCGCCGTCGTGTTCGGACGCGGCAAAGCCCAGCAGCAACGCGGTCTGGGTGGTGAACAGCCAATAGAAAAAGATGCTCACCCCGTGCACCGTCAAAAAGCGGTAACCCGTTATCAGGTTGACATCAAGCAAGCCGCCGCGCACCAGCGCCGTTGCCAGGCCGGCCAGGATGCCCAGCAGCAACGCCACCAGTGCGACCGCAGCCATGCCAGTGAGCAGGCGCCGATCGGGCGCGGGCAGGGCTGCAAGCCGTTCGAGGGAAGGTTTTGCGTGTTCCATGGTCAGACCACCTCAATCGTTGCCTGCATCTTGTCGTGCGCCTGGCCGCAGTAAACCGTGCAGTACATCAGGTAGCGGCCTGCACCGCGAAACGTGAGTTCGGTTTCAGTCAGCCGGCCGGGTTGCAGGCGCATCATGCGGGCGCCGTTACCGAACTGGATGGAAGCGCCATGGGACGCATCCAGCGCCATCATCTTGAAGCGGTAGGGCTGACCGGCATCCAGACGCAGCAAATTGGGCAGGTAATACCATCTGCCCGCCGTCATCAACACGTCCACCGGCTGCGCATTGGCCATGGGCCGGGTCGCTGGACCGTGTGCGTCCGGCATCGCCGCAGCCATGTCGTGCCCGGCGTGCGGATCGGCACCGGCCATCGGCGGGTCGGCCAGGCGGCGCGGGTAGACGCTGCCGTCAGGCATGCGGTAGCGCTTGGAGAATTCGGCCGTCAAGCGGCTGAACTCTTCGGGCGTTGGTCCGGCCATTGCGGCGCCATGGCCATCGTGGCCGCCGGCTGCGGCAGGTTCCGCCAGCGGCCCGGTCGCGTCCCCGGCGTGGGGTGCAAGCTGCGGCCGGTTCAAGCCGAGCAAGGCCAGCGGGCTTGGGGCTGCGCCATAAGCGGCCCACAGCCCGTAAAGGCTGATGCCGCCAAAGCCGCTGGCGGCAATGAAGGCGCGCCGGGTGGAGAAGTGAGTGAGCTGATTCATGCTGCCGCGCTCCCGTGGGCAAGTTTGATAGACCGATGAACCGCCACCACGCTGCACCGGCAGCGCCCGCCTTGCAGCCAGGCGATTCATCACGTTGACAAAGTTTAAGAAGCCGACAGCGTTGCCGCGATGACCGCAGCATTACATTCGTGTCATGTGGGACGGCCGAACGCCCCATGCCAGGCACCAGGCGATTAAATGACGCTATTGAATTTCAAGGGGGCGGGGCGTTCACTGGGCGGCTTGCGCCTGGCGATTGACTTTGTTGTGCAGCGCTTGCACCTCGGCGGGCCATTGGGACTTGATCCACGACAGCACTGCGACGATGTCATCGTCGCTCAAGACGCCTTCGTAGGCCGGCATGGCCGAGTCGTAGTCTTTCAGCCCCGCCGCCTTGGCCACGCCGTTCCTGGTAATGCGAAAAAGCAACTCATCGGGGTGATGCCAGGTATGGCCGCTGGCATCGTGCGGTGGCGCCGGCAGCCGACCCGCCAGGCCGCGCTCGCGCCAATTTGGCTGACCTTCGAGCTTTTGCCCGTGGCAGGCAGCGCATTGCGCCATGTAGACCTGTTGTCCCAGGGCCAGCAACCGGCGGTCGTCGGGACGAAGTTTATGGACCGCGCTGGCCTGCGTGCCCGCGTCGCGCAGGAACAGCCACGCCATGCCCGCGACCGCCAGGCCCGCGATCAGCCAGAGCGTCAAAAATTTTTTCATGGTCATGTTCCAGGGGTCGGGTTAGTGCCAGCCGCCGCCGGCCCGTGCCAGGCGGTCAGTCAGAGCAATCAAAACATCACAGGGTTTATTCCCTTTTTTGATGCACGTCAAAATACCTCAATTGTGCGGGCCGCAAGTCCGCCGCGAAGCTGTCGTGCCGATTACAAAATTGTCATCGACGCCGTTTGCGGCGCCCAAGCAGGCACACTCGCCACAGGAGCATACCGATGAAAATTCTGATCGTTGAAGACGAGCTCAAAACGGGCGACTACCTGCGCCAGGGGCTGCGTGAAGCGGGTTTTGCCGTCGAGCTTGCCCGGAGCGGTCCTGACGGGCTGCACCAGGGCCTTGAAAGCGACCCTGACCTGGTCATCCTGGACGTGATGCTGCCCGGCATGGACGGCTGGCAGGTTCTGCACCACCTGCGCAGCTGGGGCAAGCAGATGCCGGTGCTTTTTCTGACCGCGCGCGATCAGGTGGAGGACCGCGTCAAGGGGCTGGAGCTGGGTGCCGATGATTATCTGGTCAAGCCCTTTTCGTTTGCCGAATTGCTGGCGCGGGTGCGCACCATCTTGCGGCGCGGGCGCACCGGCCTGGAAGCCACGGTCCTGCAGGTCGCCGACCTGGAGCTCGACCTGCTGCGTCGCCGCGTGGTCCGTCGCGGCAAGCGCATTGATCTGACCGCCAAGGAATTCGGCTTGCTCGAGTTGCTGATGCGCAGGCAGGACGAAGTGCTGCCCCGGTCGTTGATCGCCTCGCAGGTATGGGACATGAACTTCGACAGCGACACCAATGTCATCGAGGTGGCGATGCGGCGTTTGCGCGCCAAGGTGGATGACGGTTTCGAGCCCCGGCTGATCCAGACCATTCGCGGTATGGGCTATGTTCTGCAAACCCCGGAGCCGCATTGATGCGCAGACGCCTCACCCTGACGGCGCGCTTGACGCTGCTCTACACGCTGGTGTCGGCGTCCGTTTTACTGGTCCTGGGCGTTCTGGTGACGATGGCCACGCAAGACCACTTTATCGAACTGGACCGCGACTTTTTGCAGGGCAAAGCCCGCCTGGTGCAGCAAATCGTTGACCAGACACCCGCGCAGCCCGGTCTCTTGGCGCGACGCCTGGACGAGGTGGCGCAAAGCCAGCCGGGGCTGCTCATCAGGCTGGAGCGCGCCGGGCGCGCGGTGTATGCGCCCAGCGGCATTCGCTTCCCCGCTGCGCTCGCAGGCTTGAGCGCCACCGACACCACGGTGCAATGGAAGGATGGAACGCGCGCCTTGCGGGGAATGAGCCTGGTTTTCAAAGCGCCCGCCCACCTGGTCGACCCCGCGAGCCGCGGCGGCAGCGAGATGCGGCTGATGATTGCGCTCGACACCGGCCACCACACGCATTTCATGGCCGGGTTGCGCCAGACACTGGGGCTGTATTTGCTGCTGGCGACGCTGGTCAGCGGCGTGCTGGGCTGGTGGGCCGCTCGCAGCGGCCTTGCTCCGCTAAGGGTCATGAAGGAACGTGCCCAGATGGTTACCGCTCTCAGGCTGGACCAGCGCATGCCGGTGGCCGCTGTTCCCGTGGAGCTGGCCGAACTGGCGCTGAGCCTGAACACCATGCTCGAGCGGCTGCAGCGCGACTTCGACCGGCTGTCGGAGTTTTCCAGTGACCTGGCCCACGAACTGCGCACGCCCATCAGCAACTTGCTGACCCAGACCCAGGTGTCACTGGCCCAGCGCCGTGATGCCGATACCTACCGCGAGATCCTGGCGTCCAACGCCGAGGAGTTCCAGCGCCTGGCCCGCATGGTCTCGGACATGCTGTTCCTGGCAAAAACCGAGCATGCGATAGCGCTCCCCAGCCGCGAGGCGATTTCTCTGGGCCATGAAGTGCAGGTCTTGTTCGACTTTTACGATGCGTTGGCCGAGGCAAAGCACATCCGCTTGACGCTCGATGGCGACGCTGACATCGTGGGCGACCGGTTGATGGTCCGCCGGGCCATCAGCAATCTCCTGTCGAATGCGCTGCGCTACTCGCCAGTGCACGGCTGCATCGAGGTGTCGGTGCGCAGCGCCGAGGGGCAGATTTCGCTGTGCGTGCAAAACACCGGCCCGGTCATTGATGTCGTGCATCTGCCTCGCCTGTTTGACCGGTTTTACCGGATCGACAGGTCCAGGGCGCAGCCCGAGTCCGACGGCACAGGGCTGGGGCTGTCCATCACCAAGGCCATTTTGGAGGCCCATGGCGGCACCGCATCGGCCTGGTCCAGCGCGCAGAAAACAACATTTTGCTTGTCTTTTCCGGTGCATCAGCGCGGCCCTTGCGGGGCTCGCTAATGCTGCCCGCCATCAGTTCAGCGCTACCCGCACATTGTCTTTGTAGGTATACAGCGTCACGGCCGGCTTGGTCAGCCCGCCATTGGCGGTGAACTCGATGTTGGCCGTGACACCCTTGTACTTGGTCTTGCCGATGAAGGGCAGGTAGACGGCGGGGTCTGCCGAGTTGGCGCGCTTCATGGCGTCCACCAGGA
>JBKJKI010000286.1:0-12328 GCA_046597475.1 Polaromonas sp.
CCTGATTTGTAGATGGCGAACATGTTGGCAATGCCGGGCATCGCCAGGAAGGTATCCAGGTCTTCGACGCCGCCGGGCGCCATCAGAATGAGGCGCGCCACGTCGTCCGGATAGGCCAGCGCATAGCCCAGCGCCACCGCGCCGCCCAGCGAGTTGCCCAGCAACGTGATTTTTTCAAGGCCCAGGCCATCAACCAGTCCCTTGATGCCGGCAATGAACAGGTCCAGGTCGTACTGCGGCAGGTCGGGCTTGCTCGACAGGCCATAGCCAATCAGGTCAGGGACGATGGCGCGGTAGCCTGCCTGGGCAAATTCGGGGTAGTTGCCCTTGAAGTTGCTGTAGCCGCTGGCACCGCCGCCCGCGCCGTGCAAAAAGATGACGGCTTCGCCCTCGCCCTGCTCGTGGTAGTGAATGCGCTGCGGCAGGCCGGCGACCTCGCCAATGTCAAGGTATTTGCCTTCTGGAATGGAGTAGGTTGTCTGCATGGAATGTGGTTAAAAAAGGAAAGAAAAGGGTCGTGCCGCAGCTTTATCTTGGGTGCGCTGCCGTGGCCGGCCCTGAGCCAGTCCACGGCGGCTGTTCGGCTTCAGGCTTGCTGCGCCGCTGCCGCTGCCGGCGCAGGCGCCTGCCAGAGCTTGGGCAGGCCAGGGTCGGTGGCCAGGATGGCCTGTTTGAGCAGGTTGCGCAGCGCGGCCGATTCCAGCTCGCCCATGCGGCCCACCAGGTCGGCCTCGACCGCCTTGGCAGCGGCCAGCACGTGCAGGATGGCGTCACTGCCCGCCGGGCTCAGGCGCAGGCCGGGCTGTGTGCCGGCCTCTTCCATCAGCAGACCGCGCTGCACCAGCGACTGAAGCGCGCCTGCGCCCAGGTCAACGCCGGTGTAGGCAATGTGGGCGGCAATTTCTTCAGCCGACAGCGGCTGACGCACGCTGAGCAGCGAAAGCACAAAAAAGTCAGTGTCCGACAAGTGGCGCTGCTGCATGGTGCCGCGAATGCCGTGAATAAACTGGAAGTGGGCGCGGCCAAACAAATAGCCCAGCAGGTTTTCCGAATACGAGGCGCCGTCCAGCTGCGCCAGCGGCTCGGTGGACACGGGCGCCGCCTTGCGCGCGGCCAGCGCATAGCCGCCCGTCACGTACACCAGCGGTGGCAGCGCGCAGCTGTCGTACTGCACCACTTCGCCGACAAAAATGGTGTGGTCGCCGCCGTCGTACTTGAAGGCGTTCTTGCACTGAAAGCGCGCGCTGCAGCCGCGCAGCAGCGGCGCGCCGCTGGCCTGCGCATCGAGATCGAGGCCGGTGAACTTGTCCTCGCCGGCGCGGGCGAAGCGGTTTGACAGTGCCTCCTGCTCGTTTGAGAGGATGTGCACGTTCCAGTGCGTGCTGTCACTGAAGGCCGGCAGGCTGCGCGCGTTGTTGGCCAGGCTCCACAGCACCATAGGCGGCTCCAGCGAGACCGAGTTGAAGCTGTTGGCCGTGATGCCGACCGGCGTGCCGTCGGCCGCGTTCGTGGTCACGATGGTGACGCCGGTGGCAAACATGCCAAGGGCGCGGCGAAAGTCTTTGGGGTCAAAGGGCGGGGCGAGTTGGTCCATACGTGTCTCCTGATACCGGGTAAGTCAAGCTTGCCGGCAGGCCGGGCGCATCGAATCCCTCACACGGACTAGGCCAGGCACCTGCCGGCTGGCCGGCTGGCGCGCCGGCAGGCTTTTAGTCTGATTGGACGATGAATGCGCTTGCGGCGGGTGGGAATATCCGTGCATCGCAAGGCATCCCCCTTGCGCTTTAACCCCCTTGCGCCGCACAGGCCCAGCCTTCCGGAGACAGCACCATGACTGCAGTGAAAGACGATTATTTGACGCCCGAGGCAATCGAGCTGATTGCGCGTGCCAAGGCACTGGCGCCCAAGCTGGCCGAGCGCGGCCTGGCGGCCGACCGCGAAGGCCGCGTCAGTGACGAGACCGTGGCCGATATCGATCGCGCCGGCTTGTTCCGAATCCTGCAGCCCAAACGCTGGGGCGGCTACGAGATGGATCCGCGCGTGTTCTACCAGGTGCAGATGGCGCTGGCCGAAGGTTGCATGTCCACCGCCTGGATTTACGGCGTGATGGGCGTGCATAACTGGGAATTGCCTTTGTACGCCGAGCAGGCGCAGCAGGAAGTCTGGGGCAAGGACAGCTCAACCCGCATTGCCTCGACCTACATGCCCGTGGGCAAGGCCGAGAAGGTCGAGGGCGGCTACCGCTTCTCGGGACACTGGGGCTTTTCCAGCGGCGTCGAACACTGCGACTGGATCTTTCTGGGCGCGCTGCTGCCCAAGGCCGATGGCAGCGGCATGGAGCACAACACCTTTTTGCTGCCCAAGTCGGACTACCAGGTGGTGCGGAACTGGGACGTGCTCGGCCTGCGCGCCTCGGGCAGCCACGACATCGTGGTCGAAAACGCCTTTGTGCCGGCCTACCGCGTCAACGCCACCAACGACCACAGCGACGCCGCCTGCCCGGGCCGCGCGCTCAATGACGGCTGGCTCTACCACATTCCCTTCATCCAGGTGTTCCAGCGCGCCGTCTCGACCGCCTGCATCGGCGCGCTCGACGGCGCGATTGCCGAGTTTCGCCAGCGCGCTGCCGCCCACGTCGGCAAGCATGGCGGCAAGACCGCCGAGGACGTCAACGCCCAGCTGGCCGTCAGCGAGGCCATGATGGCCTCCGACGCGCTCAAGCTGGTGCTGATGCGCAATTTCGCCCGCGTCGTCGAATGCGCCAAGACCGGCGACTCCATGACGGTCGAGGAGCGCCTGATGCAGCGCGCCCAGTCGTCGCAGGTGCCCAAGATCTGCGCGCGCCACGTTGACGAACTGCTGCGCGCCACCGCCGCGTCGGGGGCCTACAAGACCAACCCGATCGAGCGCTTCTTCCGCGACATTCACCAGTCGCGCGGCCACATCGCCAACAACACCGACACCTATGCGCGCGCACACGGCGCCGTGATGCTGGGCCTGCCCAACATGGACCCCTTCGTCTGATGGGACGCAACGCATGACAACAGGAGACGGCATGCCACAAGCAACGTTGACAGAAAACCAGGAGTTCGACCTCATCGTCGTCGGCTCGGGCGCCGGCGCGCTGCTGGCGGCCATCCGCGCCAGCGACGAAGGCCTGAAGGCGCTGGTGGTTGAAAAGACGGCGCTGGTCGGGGGCACCTCGGCCATCTCGGGCGGCGGTATCTGGATTCCCGACAACCACGACATGCCCAAGGCCGGCCTGCGCGACAGCATCGACGTGGCCTTTGGCTATGTCAAGGCCTGCGCCAAGGGCCTGGCCAGCGACGACCGGGTGCTGGCCTATGTCGAGACCGCGCGCCACATGGCACGCTACCTGGCCGAGATTGGCGTGCCTTATCGCTGCATACCGCTCTACTCGGATTACTACCCGAGCATTCAGGGCGCGCTGCCCGGTGGCCGCACCATGGACCCGATTGAATTCAATGCCGCCAAGCTGGGCATGGACGGTCTGGCGCTGCTGCGTCCGACCAACCCGGGGCAGCTGATTTTGGGCCGCATGAACATCAATGCCTTCCAGGCGCGCACCATGCTGGCCCGCGAGAAAAAGGCCAAGTGGATGCTGATGGGCATCATGGCGCGCTATTTTCTCGACTACCCGTGGCGCAGCAAGAGCAAGCGTGACCGCCGCCTGACCGGTGGCCAGGCGCTGGTCGGCGGTCTGCTGGCGGCGCTGCGCAAGCGCAACATCACCCTCGCGCTGGAAACGCCGCTCGAATCGCTCATCACCGAAGGCAGCCGCGTCACCGGCGTCGTGGTGAAGCAGGGCGGCCAGACGCTGCGCCTGCGGGCGCGCAAGGCAGTGATCCTGGGCGCCGGCGGATTTGAGCGCAACCAGCAAATGCGCGAGCAGCACCTGCCCAAGCCGACCGACCAGGCCTGGACCGCCACGCCGCCGGGCGCCAACACCGGCGACGCGATACGCGCCGGCGCTGCCGTGGGCGCCCAGACGCACCTGATGGCGCACACTTGGGGCGTGCCGACGCTGGAAGTGCCGAAGGAAGAGAAATTTCGCCCGCTGTTTGTCGAGCGCTCAATGCCCGGCTGCATGGTGGTCAATACGCGCGGCGAGCGGTTTTTGAACGAATCCGGCCCCTATCCTGAATTCCAGCAGGCGATGTTTGCCAACCACGCCAAAACGGGCGGCGGCATTCCGGCCTGGATTGTGTTTGACGCCACCTTCCGCGCCAACTACCCGATTGGCCCGGTCATGCCCGGCTCGGCCGTGCCCGACAGCCGGCTGCGCAAGAGCTGGCTGAACACCGTGTACTGGAAGGGCGAGACGCTGCAAGAACTGGCCGCCAACATCGGCGTCGATCCGGCCGGCCTGGTGGCCAGCGCGGCGCGCATGACCGAATTTGCCCGGACCGGCAAAGACCTGGAGTTTGACCGGGGCGGCAACGTGTTTGACCGCTACTACGGCGACGTCAACGTTTCGCCCAATCCCAACCTGGCGCCGATTGCCAAGGGCCCGTTCTATGCCATGAAGCTGTTCCCCGGCGACATCGGCACCAAGGGCGGCCTGCTGACCGACCGCGACGCGCGCGTGCTCGACGGCGCCGGCAACGTGATCGACGGCCTGTACTGCATCGGCAACAACTCGGCCTCGGTGATGGGCCCGGCCTATCCCGGCGCCGGCTCGACGCTGGGTCCGGCGCTGACCTTTGGCTACCGCGCCATTGCCGCTATCAAGGGCCAGCCGATTGCGCTGGAGCGCACCGACCTCCTGGCGCACACCGAGCCGCTGGAGGCCATGGCGTGAGCCAGGGCAAGCGGCCATCCACCGTCACCCCGATTGCAGCAGCACTGGAGGTCGACGACGCCAGCGCCGTCAAATGGAGCAACAGCGCCGACGTGGTGGTGGTCGGCTGGGGCGCGGCGGGCGCCTGCGCGGCCATTGAGGCGCGCAGCACGGGCGCCTCGGTGCTGGTGATTGACCGCTTCGAGGGCGGCGGCGCCAGCGCGCTCTCGGGCGGCGTGGTCTATGCCGGCGGCGGCACGCCCTACCAGCGCCAGGCGGGTTTTACCGACACGCCCGAGGCCATGGCCGACTACCTGCGCCACGAGGTCAACGGCGTGGTGAGCGACGCCACGCTGCAAAAATTCTGCGACGACAGCGTCGCTAACCTGGCGTGGCTCGAATCGCACGGTGCGCGCTTTGGCGCCACCATGCCCGATCACAAAACGTCGTACCCGCCCGAGGGCAAGTTTCTGTATTACTCAGGCAACGAAGTGGTGCCGGCCTGCCGGGGCGAGCGTGGCGCGCCCGCGCCGCGCGGCCACCGCGCCGTGGCCAAGGGCCAGTCGGGCGCCACGCTGTATGCCGCGCTGCGCGAAGCCACGCTGCGCGCCGGCGCCGTTCCCGTCACGCAGGCCAGCGTGCGCCGGCTGGTGCGCCAGCGCGGCGCCGACGGCCAGAGTGGCCAGGTGCTCGGCGTTGAAATCTGGCAATTGCCACCGGGCGACCCCGCCACGCTGCGCCACGCCGAGCTGAACCGCCAGGTGACGCGCTGGCGCACCTTTCGCCCTGGCAAGGCCGCCGCCTGCCGGGTCGAGGCCGCGCAAATCGAGCAAACCGCCGCCAAGCCGCGCTTCATCCGCGCCGTGCGCGGCGTCGTGCTGTCCACCGGCGGCTTCATCTACAACCCCGAGCTGGTCAAGGAAAACGCGCCGCACACCCGGCGCGGCTGGCCGATTGGCGGCGCCGGCTGCGACGGCAGCGGCCTGCGCCTGGGTCAGAGCGCGGGAGCGGCCACGCAGGCCCTGGACAACGTGTCGGCCTGGCGCTTCATCACACCGCCGTCGGACTGGCCCAAGGGCGTGGTCGTCAACGCCGAAGGCGAGCGCTTTTGCAACGAACAGGTCTACGGCGCCACGCTGGGCCACGAACTGGTCGACCGCCAGGGCGGGCGCGGCTGGCTGGTGCTTGACGGCAAGCTGCGCGCGAAGGCGATGCGCCAGTGCCTGTTTGGCGGCCTGTGGGCTTTCCAGTCGCTGCCGGCGCTGGCCATGATGCTGTTCAGCGCCAAAAAAGCCGCCACGCCCGAGGCACTGGCGGCGCGAATCCAGGCCGACCCGGCCAAGCTGCGCGCCAGCCTGGACTCGGCCAGCGCGGCAGCGCGGGGCGAGCGCGAGGACGCCTTTGGCAAGTCGCCCGACATGCGCCACGACATGGGGCGCGGGCCGTATTACGCGCTGGACATTTCCATAGGCGCACCGACTTTTCCGCTGGCCGTGTTGACGCTGGGCGGCCTGGTGCTCGACGAGGCCAACGGCCAGGTGCTGGACGCCGCCGGCCAGCGCATCGCCGGTCTCTTTGCCGCCGGCCGCACGGCGATTGGCCTGCCGTCGTCGCGCTACATCAGCGGCCTGTCGCTGGCCGACTGTGTGTTTTCCGGGCGGCGTGCCGGGCGCGCGGCCATGGCTCTATAAAAAAAGGAATCAAGATGGGACGTGTACAAGACAAGGTGGCGCTGGTCACCGGCGGCGCCAGCGGCGTCGGCCGCGAAACCGTCAAGCTGCTGCTGGAGGAGGGCGCCTTCGTCGCCATAAGCGACATCAATGCCGAGGCTGGCCAGGCCTTTGCCGATGAGTGCGGCGAGCGCGCGCTGTTCGTGCGCCACGACGTGGCCAGCGAAGCCGACTGGCGCGCCGCCATGGCCGTCGTGCAGCAGCGCTTTGGCCCGCTCGACATCCTGATCAACAACGCCGGCATCCTGATTCCGGGCAGCATAGCGACGGCCACGCTGGCGCAGTTTCGCCAGCTCATGCAGGTCAATGCGGACTCGTGCTTTCTCGGCTGCCAGCAGGGCGTGGAGGCCATGAAGGAGCGTGGCGGCAGCATTGTCAACATGGCGTCGGTGTCGTCGTGGCTGCCTATCGAAGGCTACGCCGGCTACAGCGCCACCAAGGCGGCGGTGGGCGCGCTAACGCGCTCCACCGCGCTCTACTGCCGTAACAACAGCCTGCGTGTGCGCGTCAATTCGCTGCATCCCGACGGCATCTATACGCCCATGATGCAGGCTTCGGCGCCCGGCGTGCCGGCCAGGTTTTTGTTGTTCGATGCCAAGAACAACCCCAAAGGCCGCGCCGCCCTGCCGGAGCAGATCGCCAAGGTGCTGTTGTTTTTGGCGTCTGACGATTCGCAGGCCATCAGCGGCGCCGAGATTCGCGCCGACAGCGCCATTCTGGGCATGGGGCTGTAAGCTTTGAGGCTTTGTTTGCCGGACTGCCCATGATTTCTTTGTTTTTAATGCCAAAACTGCCTCTTGCCCAAATCACGCGGGCGCATACTGCTATTATTTTAATAGTGCATGAGCGCCAGGTGAAAAGGAGCTACCCATGAGCCGATACCATGCGTTGCGCGTAAGCGCGGTGGTCGATGAGACGCACGACACCAAGTCGCTGGTGTTCGAGGTGCCGCCCGCACTGGCCAGTGCCTTTGCCTACCAGCCGGGCCAGTTTTTGACGCTGCGCCTCGGCATTGACGGCCGCCATGTGCCGCGCTGCTACTCGATGTCGAGCGCGCCCGGCGTCGACGACGCGCCGCGCGTCACCGTCAAGCGCGTCAAAGACGGACGCGGCTCCAACTGGGTCTGCGACCATGTCAAGGCCGGCGATGTCATTGAACTGATGCCGCCGTCGGGCGTATTCCATCCACGCACGCTGGACGGCGACTTTTTGCTGCTGGCTGGCGGCAGCGGCATCACGCCGGTGTTTGCCATCCTGCGCTCGGTGCTGGCCAAGGGGCATGGCCGCATCACGCTGTTGTACGCCAACCGCGACGAAAAATCGATCATCTTCAAGAACGAGCTCAAGGCGCTGGCCGAGGCCTATCCGGCGCGCCTCATGGTGATCCACTGGCTGGACTCGGTGCAGGGCGTGCCTTCAGTGGCGCAGCTGGCCGAGCTGGCGCGCCACCACCGCAGCGCTCAAGCCTTCATCTGCGGCCCCGGCCCCTACATGGACGCCGCCGTGGCGGCATTGCAGGCGATTGAAATGCCGTCCGAGCGCATCCACGTCGAGCGCTTTGCCTCGCTGCCCGACGAGGAAACGCTGGCCGCCACGGCCGCCGCCGACCAGGCTGCGCCGCCGCTGCCCGACGCGGTGGACGAGGCCATCGTCGAAGTGCTGCTCAACGGCGAAACCCACACGCTGCACTGCGGCGGCAACGAAACGCTGCTGGAGGCCGCCCTCAAGGCCGGCCTGAACGCGCCGTATTCGTGCCAGGCCGGCATGTGCGCCTCGTGCATGTGCCAGGTCGTCGAAGGCAGCGTGCATTTGCGGCACAACGACGTGCTCGACAAAAAAGACCTCGCCAAGGCCTGGACGCTGGCCTGCCAGGCCGTGCCGACCAGCGAGCGGCTACGTATCAAATTTCCGGAGTAAACCCCATGAGCCTGCTTTCCGAAGCGCCAGTCAGCGCCGTTCCCGAGTCGTCTTCCTGGGCGCTGGCGCCCGATCTGCCCCACACCCTGCCGGCGCTGGTTCGCCAGGCGGCGGCAAAGTTTGCAGAGCAAGCGGCCATCGTCGATGGCGCGGTGACCATCAGCTATGCCGACTTGCTGGTGCGCAGCCAGGCGGTGGCGCGCTCGCTGATCGCGCTGGGCGTGCAGGAGGGCGACCGCGTCGCCATCTGGGCGCCTAACCTGCACGAGTGGATTTTGGCCGCCTGCGGCACGCATGCCGCCGGCGCGGTGCTGGTGCCGCTCAACACCCGCATGAAGGGCGGCGAAGCGGCCGACATCCTGGAGCGCAGCGGCACCAAGGTGCTGTTTTGCATCGGCGACTTTCTGGGTCAGTACTACCCGGCGCAGCTAGCGGGCCAGCGCCCGGCCAGCCTGCAGCACATCGTCGTGCTGCGCGAGGGCTTCAAGACCGACCTGGATCAGCCCGGCGACATGAGCTGGAGCTACTTCATGGGCGTGGGCTGCCTTATCGAGCCATCCGAGGTCGAGTTGCGCGAACAGGCGCTCAGCGCCGCCAGCACCGCCGACTTGATGTTCACCTCGGGCACCACCGGCCGGCCCAAGGGCGTGATGTCGGCGCACGGCCCCACCATCCGCGCCTTCAGCACCTGGAGCCGCGTTGTCGGGCTGCAACCGGGCGACCGCTACCTGATCGTCAACCCGTTTTTCCATTCCTTTGGCTACAAGGCCGGCTGGGTGGCAGCCTTCATCCAGGGCGCGACGGTCTATCCCGAGCAGGTGTTTGACGCCGACAAGGTGCTGGCGCGCATCGCGCACGACCGCATCAGCTTCATGCCCGGCCCGCCGACGTTGTTTCTGACCATGCTGGCGCACCCACGCCTGAGCGACTTCAACATCTCTTCGCTGCGCGTCGCCGTCACCGGCGCGGCCACCGTGCCGCCGGTGCTGATCACGCGCATGCGCGAGGAATTGGGCATTACCAACGTCACCACCGCTTACGGCCTGACCGAGTGCGGTGGCTGCGCCACCATTTGCGACCCTGGCGACAGCGCCGAAACCGTTGCCACCACCTGCGGCCGTGCCATGCCGGGCACCGAAGTGCGCTGCGCTGACGAAGCCGGCCAGCCGGTGCCCACCGGCGAGGCGGGCGAGGTGCTGCTGCGCGGTTACCACATCATGCAGGGCTATTTCGACGACGAAGATGCCACGCGCGAGGCGATTGACGCCGACGGCTGGCTGCACACCGGCGACGTCGGCGTGCTCGATGAGCGCGGCTACCTGCGCATCACCGACCGCCTCAAAGACATGTTCATCGTCGGCGGCTTTAACTGCTACCCGGCCGAAATCGAACGCCAGCTGGCCGACCATCCGGCGATTGCCCAGGTGGCCGTGGTCGGCGTGCCCGACGAGCGCATGGGCGAGGTCGGCTGCGCCTGCGTGGTGCGCCGCGCCGGCAGCGAGCTGACACCCGAGGCGCTGGTGGCCTGGGCGCGCGCCAACATGGCGAACTACAAGGTGCCGCGCCATGTGCTGTGGTTTGACGCCTTTCCGGTCAATGCGTCGAACAAGGTGCTTAAGCGGGAGTTGGCGCAAATGGCGGTAGCGCGGCTGGTGAAGGCGAAAGGCTGAGCCGGGCTTTTTGGCTTTGCTCGGCGAGTTTTCAGCCAAATGTGGCTCTAGTCCAATGAGTACGGTCACTCTTTGCTATTGAATTCGTAGTTATGTAAGCTTTCGGACTGGCCGTGAATCCTTGGTGGCTATTTACGTTTTTTTGGTTTTCTTCAAAAAAAGCGAGCAAAGTTCACGCAGTAGGTTGGCGGCCAAGGGTGCGATTTCGGGACCGATTCACTCCGACAATCGTCTGTGCGTGGCCGCCTGGTCTTGCACTCCTCGGTGCAGCCAGAACGGGGTGTGAATGAGCGGGTACGGCCCCGATACCGTCTTTCGAGATGTTGCCACGAACTACTGCTTCGCAGCCATTGCTGCCGATTGCTATGGGCCTGCGAACTCACACTACAGTTTAGTCTCTAACAAGTTATGTCTTCGCATTTTCTGAGAAGAATTCAGCGCACGCCAGCCATAGCTGGGACGATGCTGAATCGCGTAATTGAGCAGGCTGCGGCGATGGCACTGCGCCCCAAGCGGGTCAGGTAGTAGCGGTAGGTATTCACGACTTTCTTGATCAATCCAAGCACTCTCAAGCGTGTCAACTGACGCGACAGCGCCGAGGGTGTCAACGGCACATGAGCGGCCAAGTCGGCTCGCCTGCAGCCGTGAATGTTGAATTCACCATGCTGCAAGGCCTTCAAGAGCGTTTGCTCAGCGGGATTGAAGAAGTTCAGCCCTTGATGATTTGCTGCGTTGTGGCCTGCACGTGCGGCTGGCTCAGCCTTGCCAAGTCCCGCTGGCCCGAACTCGGATCATCCAGACTGCCCAGAAACGCCAGATAGCGCTGGTTGCACCCCAGCAGTATCTCGCGCAGGTCAATCAGGCTGTAGATGGACTTCTTGAGCGCAGCAAGCTCTCGCGTGCTGTGCCCATCACGGTGTTCCACCTTGCGGTGGTGCTTGAAGAAAGACACGTCGTTGACGGTGGTTTCAATGCGCAGCACACGGCTGAATTTGTCATAGACCTTGACACTGGCGGCCCCCATGCTGTGCTTGATGCAGCGCCCCTCGATTCGGGTACACAGGCGCGAACCAATCTCCTGGGCTACCACGGGCGTGATCTTCTTGCCCAGAAAGCCCGCCACCCTTGGCGCATCGGCGGCCAACACCGACTGGCGGCTCAAGCTGTCATACAAGGGGGTCAAAATCCCTGCGCCCTTGAACATCAAATCGGTGGAGTACTCAATTTGGCGAATGCTCCAGTGGTAGCTTTGCCCAAACACATCAAATACGGGGCAAAGCCACTGTGCATAAGTGTCCAGGCGCTTGTGCAGCATGTCCGGGCTCAGGGCATCGGCCAGCGCCTGGGCGCGCGGCAGGTTGTCAATGCGCAAAAAAGCGTTGTCGGCCTGCGCGAAGTCAATGCCTTCTCGTTTGAGCAATTGGGCCAGCACGCTGTGGCCGTTGCAGTAAAACTGCAAGCCAAACGGCGCCCAGGTAGGAACGCGCAAGTAGCCCAGGCCCAATTCCTCGTCAATGAAGTAAAAGTAGTAGTGCAGGCACTTGCCGGTATCGCCTCTGAGGTAGGTCTTGCCGCTGGCCTTGTCGTGCCACGGGCGGTAGCTGGGGCAAGCCTCCATCGCAGAGATGACGTGCACCAGGCCAGGTGCATCGCCACGCGTGGCCAGCACGCGCTGAACCAATTCTTCTTTGCGAATGTGGCTCTTGTTGACATGCGCAATCTCCAGCCCCGCCGCAGCGCAGACCTCCAGCGCACGTGTGCGAATACGTTCACGCAGCGGTTCGGCAAACTGCGCGTAGTCAAAGATGCGAATGCCCTGGCTGTAAAGGAAACTGGTCATGCCACCTGCGTAGCAGGCTCCGGGCAATGTGCCTGTGATCACTATGCGGTCATAGCACGACAGTACGCCGTGCAGGTTGGTCGCGTAACGATTGGTCAGCTGTGTTTCCATGATCTTGCCCCGTCAGTCATGACTGGGAATGGTATTACTTGTTTGGTTCCGGCTCGTCCGGCTTAGGGTTGTGAGATACCTGCCCTCAGGTCGTGCTTGATCGGCGCATGCTTGCTTGCCGGGCAGGTATCTCACAACCCTAAACTAGTGTTTAATTGCGTAAGTTAACAATTGTATTTCTAAGCTGAGCGCCTTTGACCTCACGTTTTCTCCAGACGAATGGCGCGGCCGTTTTGTTGTAGTGGGTCACGAAGGCTTC
>JBKJKI010000114.1:0-3800 GCA_046597475.1 Polaromonas sp.
GCGTGATTGAAAACCACTAGCAAAAACAAAATTAACAAAACATCCTCAGCGCCACGAACTGCCCGAAAGCATTTCCACAACCACCTCACCAAGTAAATCGCTATGAACGAACCGGCAGGTATGCCGCACCACAACACAAGATCAAGAAAAAGATTATGTGAATGAAATGCAACGATATGAAGAGGCCGGTGGTCCGGTGCTACGGCCAATTGAGCCAATCCAACCTGATTCCACCCGTAACCAAAGAATGGTTGCTGCATTGCGGCATCCATAAACATGGACCAGATCATTGGACGAGCCTCGTTCGAAAGCCGAACGATATCCACAATCTCTGAGGAAGAAGCAAACAAGAAAGTTCGGCTCAACCAGCCAACGCTTAGGGTGCAAATGGCGAAATACAGCCCCAAACCAGTCACCAACCAGGGCCAACGTCGGTTTGGCCCAAATCGACGCCAGAACCAACTCGCGCAAACCAACATGACAACAGCGAGCCAGGCTGTTCGGGACTGCGTGAGCGCCAGACCAAACAACAGGTAAGCCGCCATCAACAGCGCCGTGCGCACACCAATGCGCCGGCGAACAAGCCCCCATACCGCAGATAGCAGCCCCCACAGCAACAATGTGCCTAGCTCGTTAGGCTGGCCCATATTGGCAAATGGCCGGGCCGAAGCATTGCCCATGACCCAGACATCCAGCATTTCAAAACCCAACCACTGGTACAGCTGCAATCCAACCGAAACGATCGCCGCCACCCCAATCGCCAAGAACAGGCCGTCGGCCAGCTGACTTGGGCTTGCCAGCTCCCACCGGGCACCGATCAACAACACTAGCAAAAATCCAAGCAAATAGGCGGTACTGATCCAGGCCGTGCCCTGCATCGTGATCAGACCAGCGCTGTACTGCGCCCAGGGGATAAAAACCACGACCCCGGCCATTACCGCGATTCGGTGCCAGATCACAGGGCCAGCGGCTCTGAGAAAAACAGCCGCACAAGCCAGCAACACCATGGCGGCTACCCAGGTATCCATGTGAAAAGTTGTCCACGGCCGGTAGTGGTTGGGTAGCAGCCAGCCCAAAGCGAGCGCGCATGCCCAGCCGGCCAGCCAAAAAGGAGTCATGGGTTGCTTGGTAAGCATTAACTATCTCATTGCTTCAAATAGTGAAAGTGCAAGGCACCGCTAGCTAAATGCCGTCGCTTGAATGGCTAAAAAAAAAGCCCCCAAATGGGGGCCTTTTAGACAGTCGCAATTAGTCAGACAGCTGATTACTTGCAGCTTGCTGGCAAGTACTTGTCAGCGATTGGGCTGGATGCACCTTTTGCGCAAACCCAAGCAATTTGCCCGCCGGACAAAGTTCCGGTCATGGCAAGTGTGTTGCCATCGAGGTTTTTATCTGTATTTCCGGTCACGGTGATAACCCCGACGGAGGCACTAGTTTGGGTATAAGCAACGGTCTTGACCCACTTAGACGTTTGGGAAGGGGGTACAAAGCTCGCGGTGGCAGGCATTTCTGACGTCGCTGTGGCGGCTTCAATCAGGTCATTTTTTGCTGAGGATGCAGCCAAAACGATTTCAGACACCTTGGCACGAACCGTGTAATCCTGATAAGCCGGCAAAGCCACGGCAGCCAAAATACCGATGATCGCGACAACGATCATCAGTTCGATCAGGGTGAAACCCTTTTGCACTTTTTGCATGGAACGCTTCATGAAAAACTCCTTGGTTGTTGAAAAGACTTACGCATCAGGAGTTGCAGGTTGCGTGCCAACCGTGTGGAGCGCTGTGAAGCGCCGTTAAACGTGAATAACTGTGACTTTAGTCGCAAATAGGCTTCACAAATTACGTTTTTTGACAGATTGAGTTGAGGCATCGAACATTTTTGTCACTTGATGCCCGCTGCCCTGACCATTTTCAAATCCGTCAGGCCCATCAGCACCTTTTCCAGGCATCCCTTTTCAGGATTGGCGTGCCGAAAGCTTGCCACCGCGAACTACAGGGCTGTCGTTTTATTGAGCGCTTCAGGTATCCAGTCTTTTCGAAGCCAGCAAATAGACTTCATCATGATCGCGGCGCCCAACCGCTATGACAACGATCACCAGTCGTTGCTCAACAACCGCATAGACCAGCGCTACCCGGCATCCCTGAGTTTGATTTTGTACGTGTCTTGAAGGTCTCCACGCAGCCTTGCCTCGGCGAGCCATGCGTTCCAGTCATCGGGCGGTAGCTTGGGGCGCGGGATGCCTCGCCGCTGCGCCCACCACGGCGCAGCTTGACCGCCATGGTTCTGTCCACCGACTCAATGCCGCCAAAACCGGATTGATTCAGGGTTTGTGCAGCATGGCGCTAACAGCGCGTGCCAGGGACTCCAGGTGCCTGTCCACGACGGCTGCCACCGTGTCGGGGTCAATATCACCCAGGTAGTTATGCACCAGGATATTGCGAAACCCGCTGATCTCGCGCCAGGGAACATCGGGTTGCTCAGCCTTCAATGTGTCGGGTAGTTGTTGTGTGGCTTCAGAGAGGGTTTGAAGGTTACGCAAAGCCGCGTCGTACAGCACCTGATCCCGGGTCAGGTCGCCTCGTGCCTGTATGTGCCGGATGCGTTCGATGGCATCCAGAATATGCAAGGCATAGGGTTGCCAGGGTTTGCTCATAGCTCAACCACTTCGCGCAGGACTTGTTCGCGAATATGGCGATTCAGTTCGTGTTCGGGTATCAACTCCACCGGGCGTTTGAGCAACTGGGCCAGCTGATCGGTCAGGGGCATGCGCTGGGCAAACAGGTCATAGCCGCGCGGAAAATCCACAAGAAAGTCCACATCGCTATCGGCGCGTTCTTCACGCCGGGCCACGGAGCCAAACACACGAATGCGGCGAGCCCCGAACCGGCGGCTCAGTGTTTGTATGACATCGCGTTTTGCATGCAATTCGTCAAGCAGCATCGTGATCGCTCCTGGGGTGTCCTGGGGTGGCTGGTAGTCAACGGATGCCCTATTGTGCAGCGTCCGTCATGGACGCTGCTACAAATGCCAGAAGTGGCCGCGTCAGTCTTGTTTGTATTGACAAGTGCAACACATTTATGTATGGTTCATAAATACACAGGGAGTCTCAATATGCGCCAAGCACCGTCCACGGAAGCGGTTTCGATCAATATCCGCGCCAGGGCGTGGCAGCGTGATCTGATCGATCAGGCCGCTGTCCGCCTTGGTCGAAGCCGTTCAGACTTCATGCTCGAAGCGTCCTGTCGCGAGGCGCAGGATGTATTGCTTGAGCAGGCTTTTTTTACGGTTGATGTCGGCACTTTCGCCAAATTTCAGGCTTTGCTCGACCACCCCTTGCCACCCTCGGACAAACTGCGTCGGCTGCTTAAAACAAAAGCACCCTGGGACGCATGAGTGGGATCAGTTTTGCCGCACCTGCGCCAATTGCATCGGGTCATGATTTTGCAGATTTCAGCAGCGGCGAACCCTTTCTGGACGACTGGCTGAAAAGGCGGACCCTCAAGAACCATGCAATGGGCGCTTCGCGCTGTTTTGTATTGTGCAAGGGCACGCCTGTTATTGGTTATTACAGCTTGTCGGCGGGCGCAATCAGCCATGAAGCAGCCCCCAAAGCCATGCGGCGCAATATGCCCGGCCCTTTGCCAGTTCTGCTGCTTGGCAGGCTGGCTATCGATAAGCGCTTTCACAACCAGGGCCTCGGGCAAGCTTTGCTGCGCGATGCCATGCTGCGAGCCGTGAGCGTGGCCAGCGTCACCGGCGTGTTTGTCATCCTGATTCACGCCCTTTCCGAGCAGGCCAAA
>JBKJKI010000157.1:0-3899 GCA_046597475.1 Polaromonas sp.
CAGCGATTCGGCTGAAATATCAATGGTGAAGCGGTTGTTCGCCTTGTCCAGCGTGGTCGCTGTCATGCAGGCGCCGTTGAGGGCAATGCTGTCACCCAGGCCGACGTCATCGAGATAACCCTCGGGGGTTTCAATCGTGAGTTGCTTGCCATGATCTGAAGAGCTGCCCAGGCTATGGATGGCGACGATGCGCCCCATGCCGGTAATGATTCCGGTAAACATGGCGCTATTTTCGCAGGGAAACGAGCCCCGGCAGGACGCAAGGGCTCGAAAGGCCCGTAAAAAGCTGCCGGCCGGCTGTTTTTGCCCCCGGTGCTGCGTTAGAACTGATCGCGGCCCACAACGCGCGCGATGATTCTCAAATCGGGGCCCACCCTGTCGGTAGACTGATATTGCAGCTCAATGCCCTCGGAAAGGGTCTGCAGGGGCCCGAAAGACGCCATTCCCAGGCCGGGGCCAAGGAGCTTTGGGGCCAGATAAACCAGAAATTCGTCGATCAGACCGGCACGAATCAGCGAGCCGTTGAGCTTGTTGCCCGCCTCGACATGCAGTTCGTTGATTTCCCGGCGCGCCAGGTCGGTCATCATGGCGGCCAGATCAACCTTGCCTTGTGCGTCTGGCAGACAGGTCACAGTGGCGCCAAGGGCCGCCAGGGCGAGCTCTCTATCCGCATCACGCATGGCGCAGTAAATCCAGACCGGACCACCCGCCTTGAAGATGGCCGCGTCGGGCGGCGTCTGCAGCCGGCTGTCGACAATCACACGGTAAGGCTGACGGGGTGTGTCCACCAGGCGAACGTCAAGGCGGGGGTTGTCTTGCAGCACGGTGCCAATCCCCGTCAGCATTGCGCATGAGCGCGCCCGCCAGGCGTGGCCGTCTGCACGGGCTTCGGGCGAGGTGATCCACTGGCTCTGCCCATTGACCAGCGCCGTCGCGCCGTCCAGCGAGGCGGCGATTTTCATGCGCACCCAAGGTGTTTTGCGGATCATGCGGCTGAAAAAGCCGATATTGAGCGCGCGTGATTCAGCCGCGCCGGGACCGACGATCACTTCGATGCCCGCCGCACGCAAGCGCTCGAAGCCCTGGCCTGAGACAAGAGGATTGGGGTCGGCAATCGAGGCCACCACCTTCTTGATGCCGGCTGCAATCAGCGCGTCGCAGCAGGGGCCCGTGCGGCCGTGGTGGGAGCAGGGTTCCAGGGTGACGTAGGCGGTGGCGCCCTGGACGGAGTGGCCTTGGGCCGCTGCATCACGAAGGGCCATGATTTCGGCGTGCGGGCCGCCTGCTTGCTGGGTGTGGCCGCGACCGAGGACATCACCGTCAGCATTGGTAATGACACAGCCAACGCGAGGGTTGGGGCTGGTCAAAAATATGGATTGAGCTGCAAGGTGCAAGGTCATCTCCAACCTGTCGGAGTGGAAATTTTCGGTGCCAGAGTGCTGGTCGCGTTTGGCCATTTCTGTTTATTGTCCATCAGAAGGTTAAAACCACCGGCTTCCAGCCGGTCAGCTTCAGCTGAGAAAATGGCGGGGCTGGAGGTGCGGGATGGACTACAGATATGGAAGCCACACGGTATTTCAAATTGAGTACCACTTTGTGTGGGTGACGAAATATCGGTACAAAGTTTTGACAGCGGAAGTTGCAGAACGGGTAAGGGAGTTGGTGCGCCAAGTGTGCGCGACGTTTGAGATCAGGATAGTGAAAGGAGTGGTGAGCAAGGATCATGTGCATATCCTGGTAAGCGCGCCATCCAACATGGCCCCCAGCGAGATCATGAGGCGGATCAAAGGCAACACGGCGAGTCGGCTGTTTGAGGAATTTCCGCATTTGAAGAAGAGATATTGGGGGCGACATTTTTGGGCGAGAGGGTACTTTTGCGCCACAGTGGGACAGATGACGGAAGAGATGATCAAGCAGTATTTGGAGCATCACTTTGAGCCCAATCAAAGCGACGATTTCAAGATGGAGCCACCATAGGACGCGTCGTTCAGGCGACGCGTATCCGGACTTCCAGTCCGCAATTCAAACCCTCCGGCTTTAGCCGGTGGTTGTTTAGTATCAATCACAAGGTTTAAACCACCGGCTTTAGCCGGTCAGCTTTAGGGTCAGCTTTAGCTGCGAAAATTTGCTGGATGAAGCGCAGGTGCTGAATGGTCTACAGATACGGCAGTCATACGGTATTTCAAATTGAATATCACTTTGTTTGGGTGACGAAGTACCGCTACAAGGTGCTGACGGGCGAGGTAGCCGAGCGCGTCAGAGAGTTGGTGCGCGAGACGTGCCAAGCTTTGGAGATCAGGATTGTCAAGGGTGTGGTGAGCAAGGACCATGTGCATATTCTGGGGAGCTGCCCGCCGACGTTGGTGCCCAGCGAAATTATGAGGAGGATCAAATGGTGGACATCGAGCAAGCTTTTTGAAGAGTATCCACACATCAAGAAGCGTTACTGGGGTCGGCATTTTTAGGCAAGAGGGTATTTTTGTGCCACGGTGGGGCAAATGACGCAGGAGATGATCAAGCAGTATTTGGGGCATCACTTTGAGCCGAACCCGAACGATGAATTCCAGATGGAGCCACCATAAGACGCGTCGTTCAGGCGACGCGTATCCGGACTTTCAGTCCGCAATACAAACCCACCAGCTTTAGCTGGTGGTTGTTTAGTGATTGATTGATAGGAGCGATTACGTGCAGCCCGTCGAACCTGTTTTGCAGGAGCGTACGCGACCGGTCCCGTCAATGTTGACCGTGCTGGATCGGTAGGCATTGGCCATGACGATCTTCCCTGTGGCAAGACCGCCTCCAATCAATTTGGGATAGCCGCTTCCGTTGAATAACAAATAGCCGCTGGCCAGTGAATTGGCGGTTGGCGTGGTGATCGTCAGCGCCGAACTCGGTGCTGCACTCTCGAGTATCAATTCGTCTGTGCCTGCGGTATAAGCCTTGTTCCAGTCCAAGTCGGTATAAACCCGCCAGCCGGATGACCAATCGGTTCCGACCAAAGGAACCAGGTACGTGTTTCGTCCTTGTTTGATAGCATTGCCACGGGCAGAGTTAACTGCCGACATGAAATTGCTCACCGTCTCGGACAATTGCGCATTGCGCTGAAACGCTACGTAACTAGGCGCTGCGACCACCATCAAAATGGTCGCGACGGCGATGGTGACCATCAGCTCCACCAAGGTGAAACCGCTGACTTGCCTTGGTGTTGGAGGGCGCGCAACAGCCCATGACAACGGTGTTTTCATTTCCAGCATTTCGCCGTGTCGGTATAGCTGTCATTGCAGCTTTTTCGGCTCAAGGTATCAACAGCGAGCGTCGTGACAACCGGATCGCTATAAACGCCTGCCTGGGGCTGGGCAAACACTTCAACACAATCCCGCTTTGTGGGCACCACACCGCCAATGGCTTCACAAGTCCGCGCTCCCAGACGGTAACTGCTGCTCGTCGGCCCGCCCTCAGACGAAGAGTAGTCCTTAAACGGTTTTGTGCCGACAGCTCCTACAGCAAAGGTTTCATAGGTGTTGTTTTGCGTGAAATAACGCTCTTGCTGTTGCAGCAAGTTCATCAGCGCGGCGCGCGCTTCGGCTCGCTTGCCCTTGCGCACCGAATCAATGTAGGAGGGGTAAGCCACCGCTGCGAGGATGCCGATGATAGCGACAACGATCATGAGCTCTATAAGCGTAAAGCCTGCGCTATTCACGCGGCGTGGACGTATGCCAGCTGGACGGGATGTCATGAAAGGCCTCACGGTTTATTCTTGTTTTCTTGATAGTTGTTGATCTGGCGCCAGCTCAAATAACTATTGGCGAAGGGGTCGCTGACGTAGCCGCCTCCGATTGGCGGCCCAGAGACCACCTTCAAGCCACGCGAACCTTGCGTAATGATGCCATAACGCTGTT
>JBKJKI010000280.1:0-3698 GCA_046597475.1 Polaromonas sp.
CAATTCGTCATCAAGAACCCTAACGCCACCAGCACCTGTGGCTGCGGCTCGAGCTTCTCGCCCTGATATTGCCCCCACGCTCCTCACTACGTGTAGTCGCTGCCCCCCGCGGGGGCGTTCGCGCCTTGGGGCGGCCCGGCGGCGCTGACGACCGTCCCCAACGATGCGCTGGCCCTGCTGCTGTTTTTGATGGTGGTGCCGCTGTTCAGCTTTTTTGTGTCGCCGGTCATGGCGCAATTCTCGCGCAGGCATGAATTCGAGGCCGACGCCTATGCCGTCTCGCAGACCGATGGCCGGGACTTGCGGAGCGCCTTGCTCAAGCTCTACCAGGACAACGCCAGTACGCTCACGCCTGACCCCTTGTTCGTGAAGTTTTACTATTCGCATCCGCCCGCTTCCGAGCGCCTGGGCCGGATGACCATCCCAGAAAGTGCCGCACCATGACCAACCCGATTCACAAGAACCGCCGCGCCCTGAGCGCAACGGAAATCGTCGCCCAGCTGAGCAAGCTCAATGGCGAACAGGCCCTGGGCTGGCGTCTGATCGACGACGCGCTTGAGAAGACATTCACGTTCAAAAACTACCATGAAACCATCGGTTTCGTGAATGCCATCGCCTTTATTGCCAACGCGGAGAATCACCACCCGGATCTGACGGTGAGTTACAGCCGCTGCACGGTGCGCTTCAACACGCATGATGTTCAGGGAATCTCGGTCAGTGACTTTTTTTGCGCGTCGAAGGTTGACGCCCTGCTGGTTTGAGCAAGCCTTCCGGGCCCCCGCGCGCTGGCGCTTCGACAGTCGCGGGCACCCAGCCCGGCCTGGTGGTGGCGGGGTTTGGCCGCCATGTGCTGGTCGAGACCGAATCCGGCCAGCGCGTGATATGCCACCCGCGCGGCAAGAAAAGTCAGGTCGTGGTCGGTGACCGGATTCGCTGGCTGCCCAGCCAGGACGAGGGCACCATCGAAAAAATAGAGGAGCGCAGCAACCTGTTTTACCGGCAGGACGAGATGCGCACCAAGTCGTTTGCCGCCAATCTCGACCAAGTTCTGATCCTGATCGCCGCCGAACCCGAATTCTCCGAAAGCCAGCTGACACGAGCGCTCATCGCGGCTGAAGCCGAACACATCACGCCCATCATTGCCCTGAACAAAAGTGATCTGGTCGAGCCTTTTGGCAGGGCGTGGACCAAGCTGGCCCCTTACCGGGCCATGGGCTACCGGGTGTTGCCGCTGGCCGTGAAGCCCAAAGCGGCGATGGCCCCGGCAGATGATATCCAGACCGCATTGCTGATGGAACTGTTGCGTGGCAAGAAAACGCTGGTGCTGGGCCCTTCAGGCGCAGGCAAAAGCAGCCTGACCAACCTGCTGGTCCCCCACGCGCGGGTGCTGACCGCGGAGATATCCCAGGCACTCAACTCGGGCAAACACACCACCACCAGCACCACGCTTTACTGGATCGATGAAGCGCGCACCACGGCGCTGATTGACTCCCCGGGCTTTCAGGAGTTTGGCCTGCACCATGTCGATCCCATGCTGCTGGCCAGCTACATGCCCGACTTCAAGGCCCATGCGCAGCACTGCAAGTTCTACAACTGCACGCATTTGCATGAACCGGGTTGCGGCGTGATCTCCGAGGTAAATTCAACCACCGGCCCAAGCAGCATCGGCACGAGCCGCTATCGTTTATATAGCGAACTGTTTGCCGAACTGTCGCAGACAAGGTACTGAAAACACCCCCGGGTGCCGACCGGCCCTCAGCCCAGCAGGCGCGCCAGCGTCAAGAGCGCCAGCAACACCATCCAGAGCACCACGGAACGCCAGACCAGACCGACGACGCTTCGCAGATGCGCAAGCTCAGGCTCCCGACCGGCCGTCGACTCGGTAACGATGGCGTCTTCAGCGTCCAGACCCGCCGCCTCGAAGTCCTGCGAGCCAAGCGGCGAAACTACCGCCTTGAGCGCCTCGCCACCGAGCCGCACATTCACCGCGCCAGAGGTTGCGGCCAGAATCAGCCCGTCATTGCGGGAAGCCGTGGCCACCGGAGCAGTTGCAGGGAAGCGCTGCGAGTAGTTGCGCCAGGCGTCAATGGCATCTTCAAAACTGCCAACGACCGCGAAACCCAGTGAAGTGACGCGGGAGGGCACGAAATCGATAATGCCCCAGGCCCGGGTAGCGACCTGTTGCAGGGCCACGCTGGCCCCCTCACCCGGCATCTTCTTTTTATTGGACCAGTAACGCCCCACAAACTCACTCATGCGGTACAGCACGGCGCCTGCGGGACCCAGCCCGAATGCCGCCAGCACCGAAAACCAGCCGAGCACGCCAAACACATGGCGGTGAGCTGCAAGCACCGAGTATTCAATGACATGGCGGACGATTTCGCTGCGCGGCAACTCACTGGCGTCAACCTGCCGCCATTGCGCAAGCATCTCGCGCGCCGCAGCCTCGTCGCCATCGTCCAGGGCGTCGCGTATATCGGTGAAATAGTGGCTGAACTGGCGAAAGCCCAGCGTGACATACAAAATTGCGACGCTCCACACAAACGCCAGCAACACATTGACCCGCCACAGCAGCCAATGAACCAGGACCGTGAACAGCGTCGGGATCACCACGGTAAAGATCCAGGTAATCCAGCCGTGATGAGGCTTTCCGGCATCCAGACTGTGATGGGCCCAGCGCGCCCAAGCCAGAAAGCTGGCATGAACCCAGTTGCCGCGGGCCAGGGGGCGGGCCTGTTCAAGAATGAGGGCAAACAAAACTGCGAAAAAGCTCATGCCAAATCATAACGGCCCCTGATACCGGCGCGCTGGCTTTGTTGCCGTCCGTCGCGACAGCAGCCGTGCGTAGCCTCCCTATGCGCTGAGAAAGCGGTAGAAGTTGCGCAACATGCCTGCGGTTGCGCCCCAGATGTAGCGCTCTCTCGGGCCCCGACTGGCGGTCTCGGTCATGGGCTCGGTGTAGGGCATGGAAAGCCACTGCCGCAGCACGCCATCAAACTCGATTTCGTGACGCCGGTGATGCGCCGGGTTCATCAGGTAACCCAGCGGCACCTCGAAAACATCGGCCACCTCGCCAGGATTGGGCTTGAGCTGAAAGCCGGGTCTCACCAGCGCCACCACGGGCGTAATGACGAATGCCGTGCCGGTAACATAAGTCGGCAGGGTTCCCAGCACTTCCACAAAATTGCGTGGCAAGGCGATTTCTTCCTGTGCTTCACGCAGGGCAGTCGCTACCGCGTCCTCGTCGGTGTCGTCGGTTCGTCCGCCGGGAAAGGCAATCTGGCCGGAGTGGGTTGAAAGATTGCTGGAACGCTCGGTCAACAACAGCATGAGTTCGTCGCGCATCACCAGCGGCACAAGCACCGCGGCAAGGGCTGGCCTGCGGTCTGAAAACTTCTTCTCCACGCTGTGCTCGGGCGTCCAGACGGGAGGGCTCATGAAACGCCTGCGCAACGCCTGGGGGGTGAGGCGATCAAACGCCACGCCGGCAAGGTGACTGTCAATACCGAGTACCGGAATGCTGCGCGGATCAAATGGGGGTAGAGGCTTTGAAGAAGTCATGCAGGACACAGCCTAACAGGATCGAGTAGGGTGAGGGGTTGCCCCCTCAGCCCTCTCACACCACCGTACGTGCGGTTCCGCATACGGCGGTTCATTAAACATGCTGGAGGCGTCGCTGGGTGTCCAGCAACGAAACC
>JBKJKI010000120.1:0-2734 GCA_046597475.1 Polaromonas sp.
CAGATCGCCGGCGACCCTGAGCGCGCCTGCCGCCTGCAACGCGAGGCCGAAGGCATCACGGTTGACGGGCAAACCTGGCAGGAGATGGTGGCGGCGGCCCAGAAGCTTGGCGTCAGCCTGCCGGGCTGAGCGGCAGAAAAAACAAAAGCGCCCTTCCCGGGGCGCTCAGGCCAGGATGATGGCCAGGCTGGCTTCGAGGTGCTCGGACGGCAGGCGCCTGAAACCCGAGCGGGCAAAACGCTGCAGCCGGCCAACGATGAAGGCCACAATCACGGAGGCGCGCACCTGCGCATCGGCCATCGGTGTGGCGTCGCCGGCAGCCGCTGCGGCATCGCGCAGGTTTTGCTTGAGGCTGGCTTCGAGCTTGTCGAAGAACTGGTTCATACGCTCTTGCAGCCGCTCATTCTCGAACACCAGCGCATCGCCCACCATCACGCGCACCATGCCGGGGTTTTTCTCGCCGAACTGCAGCACCATGACGACCAGCTTGCGGCTGCGCGCTGCCGGGTCGGGCTCGCGCTCGGCAAGCTGGTTGACGAGGGTGAAAACGCTTTGCTCGATGAAATCGATCAGGCCTTCAAACATCTGGGCCTTGCTGGCGAAATGGCGGTAGAGCGCCGCCTCGCTCACGCCGAGCCGCGCCGCCAGTGCCGAGGTCGTGATGCGTTCGGCGCCCGGCTGCTCAAGCATGGCCGCCAGCGCCTGGAGAATCTGGATGCGGCGCTCGCCCGGCTTGGGGCGCTTGCGCGCCGCAGGCTCGGCTGCTGCCACCGGTGGGCTCAGTTCGGGTTCAGACACCAGGTCGGGCATAGGCTGCGGCAGACGAAGAAGAGGGAAAAGACAAGAAATGTTTCAAAAAACGCAGAATCGTTGCAAATGATTCTCGCACAGCCCCATGGCGGCGCTGGCCTTCATGGCATGGGGTTTTCATCCGTGACAAAAGCCAAAACACCGGCCATCCAGCCAGACGGCGCTGCAGCAACGCCCGCGCGACGTGGCGCAGCCATGCCGCAATTTACTATATTAAAAATAGCAAACAATGACCGTCCTGACTGGGCTAGCGGCCTATTTCATTAAAAAACAGGCATTCCGGGCAGCGCCGGGCGGTCAGCGGCCTGCCTCAATGCGAGCGGATCATCGTTCCGTAAGCCTTGTCGGTCAAAATCTCCAGCAGCATGGCGTGCGGCACGCGGCCGTCGATGATGTGGACCGCGTTGACGCCGCTCTTGGCGGCATCGAGCGCCCCTTCGATCTTGGGCAGCATGCCACCCGAAATCGTGCCGTCGGCAAACAAGGCGTCAATCTCGCGCGCCGTCAGGTCGGTCAGCAGCTCGCCGGCCTTGTTCAGCACGCCCGGTATGTTGGTCAGCAGCACCAGCTTTTCGGCCTTGAGCACGGTGGCGAGCTTGCCCGCCACCACGTCGGCGTTGATGTTGTAGCTTTCGTTGTTTTCGCCAAAGCCGATCGGGCTGATCACGGGAATGAAAGCGTCGTCCTGCAGCGCCTTGACCACGCTGGGGTCGATGCTGACGATCTCGCCGACAAAGCCGATGTCGTGCTCCTTGCTGGCGTCGTCGCGGTCCAGCATCTTGAGCTTTTGCGCGCGGATCAGGCCGCCGTCACGCCCGGTCAAGCCCACCGCCTTGCCGCCGGCCTGGTTGATCAGGCCGACTATGTCCTGCTGCACCTGGCCGGCCAGCACCCACTCGACCACTTCCATGGTTTCCTCGTCGGTCACGCGCATGCCCTGGACGAAATGGCCTTTCTTGCCGAGACGGTTGAGCGCCGTCTCGATCTGCGGCCCGCCGCCATGCACCACGACAGGGTTCATGCCGACCAATTTCAGCAGCACCACGTCCTCGGCAAAGTCGGCCTGCAGCGCCGGATCGGTCATGGCGTTGCCGCCGTACTTGATGACCAGCGTCTTGCCGTGAAACTTGCGGATATAGGGCAGCGCCTGGGCCAGGATTTCGGCCTTGTCGCGCGGGCCGATGTGGGACAGGTCGGGGTCTGAGGAAGAAAGTGAGGTCATATGGGCTCGAGGACTTGAATCAGGAATGAGGAATCTGCAAATTGTGCCGCATTGGCGCGGGTGCCATCACGAGTTGCCGGGGCCTCAATTGGCTTGCGCCGCAACCACGGCAGAGGCATCGTCCTGCGGGCCATAGCCATGCACCAGTTGCTTCAGGATGGCCTTCATGACCGCCTCATTGTTCTGGGTGGCGGCCTGTCGCATCTCCAGCAGAATGGGCGCGAGTTCGGGCCAGCCCACAAAATCTTCGTGCGCCTTCATGATGCGCTCATGCGCGGTGCCCTCGGGGTTGTCGCCAATCAGCAACTCCTCGTAGAGCTTTTCCCCAGGTCTAAGGCCGGTAATCTTGATTTCAATATCGCCGTCGGGGTTGTTTTCATCGCGCAAACTCAGGCCAGACAGCTGGGCCATGCGCCGGGCCAGGTCCACAATCTTCACGGGGCGGCCCATGTCCAGAACGAACACATCGCCGCCATGGGCCATGGCGCCAGCCTGCAGCACCAGCTGGGCCGCTTCGGGAATGGTCATGAAATAGCGCGTGACTTCCTCATGCGTGACCGTGAGCGGGCCGCCTGCGAGCAGCTGCTTGCGAAACAGCGGCACCACGCTGCCGCTGCTGCCCAGCACATTGCCAAAGCGCACCATGGCAAACACGGTGTGGTTGGCGACTTCATGGCTCTGCCCATCGGGCAATAGAAAGCG
>JBKJKI010000109.1:0-3016 GCA_046597475.1 Polaromonas sp.
CATCTTCGAATTCAGCGGCGCCAAAGGCACGCCCGAAGAAGGCCCGAACATGATTCTGGACGACGGCGGCGATGCCACGCTGCTGATGCACCTGGGAAGCCAGGCTGAAACCGATGCCAGTTTGCTGGCCAAGCCCGGTAGCGAAGAAGAAATTTGCCTGTTCAACGCCATCAAGGCCAAACTGGCGATTGACCCGACGTGGTACAGCCGCCGCCTGAAAAACATCATCGGCGTGACCGAGGAAACCACCACCGGCGTGCTGCGCCTCAACGAAATGTCGGCCAAGGGAACGCTGGCCTTTCGTGCCATCAATGTCAACGACTCGGTCACCAAGTCCAAGTTCGACAACCTCTACGGCTGCCGCGAGTCGCTGGTCGACGCCATCAAGCGCGCCACCGACGTGATGATTGCCGGCAAGGTCGCCTGCGTGGCCGGCTATGGCGACGTGGGCAAGGGTTCGGCCCAGGCGCTGCGCGCACTCAGCGCCCAGGTCTGGGTGACGGAGATCGACCCGATCAACGCCCTGCAGGCCGCGATGGAAGGCTACAAGGTCGTGACCATGAAATACGCCGCCGACAAGTGCGACATCTTCGTGTCCGCCACCGGCAACAAAAACGTCATCACCCATGCGCACATGGCGGCCATGAAAGACCAGGCCATAGTCTGCAACATCGGCCACTTCGACAATGAAATCGACGTTGCTTCGCTCGAAAAATGCACCTGGGAAGAGATCAAGCCGCAAGTCGACCATGTGATCTTCCCCGACGGCAAGCGCATCATCTTGCTGGCCAAGGGCCGCCTCGTGAACCTGGGCTGCGGCACCGGCCACCCGAGCTTCGTCATGTCGTCCAGCTTTGCCAACCAGACGATTGCGCAGATCGAGCTGTTCACCAAGCAGGCTGATTACCAGGCCGGCAAGGTCTATGTGCTGCCCAAGCACCTCGATGAAAAAGTCGCGCGCCTGCACCTCAAGAAAGTCGGCGCGATGCTGAGCGAATTGAGCGACGAGCAGGCCGCCTACATTGGCGTGAGCAAGGCCGGCCCCTACAAGGCCGATAGCTACCGCTACTGATGCAGCCCGGGCGGTCCGGCTTCGGGCTGCCCACCGTCTTCCTTTTGTTGCCGGAACCCCCTGGAGTCCCATGCGTGCTGATCTATTTCTTGTCGAACACGGCCATGCCACCACCCGTTCCCAGGCCCAGCGCCTGATTGCCTCGGGCGTGCAATGGCGCGTGGATGAGGCCGTTGCCTGGAAAAAAGTCGCAAAAAATGGCGACGAAATCCCCGCCGACGCCGAGCTGCAGGTGCTGGATACCACCGAGGCGAAGTACATCTCGCGCGGCGGCCTCAAGCTCGAAGGCGCGCTGAAAAGCACCGGACTGGACGTGAGCGGCTTGCGCTGCCTCGATATCGGCCAGTCGACCGGCGGCTTTAGCGATTGCCTGCTGCAGCACGGTGCCGCGCAGGTCGTTGGCGTGGACGTGGGCCATGGCCAGTTGCATGAAAGCCTGCGCGCCGACCCGCGCGTGGTGTGCATCGAAGGCGTCAACGCCCGATCGCTCACGGCGGCCGACCTGAGGGCGCATTACCGCCGCGCGCTGCATGTCGGCAGCGGCAGCGAAGACGACTTCGAGGACGCTGGTGAAGACGATGATGGCGAGACGGACGACGGTTTTGATCCGGTGTTCGATTTCCTCACCGGCGATCTGTCCTTCATCTCGCTGACGCTGGTGCTGCCCGCGGTGGCTCGCCTGCTCAAGGCCGATGGTCATTTGCTGATGCTGGTCAAACCCCAGTTTGAGTTGCAGCCAGGCCAGGTCGGCAAGGGCGGCATCGTGCGTGACGCCGCGTTCTTTGACTTTGTGGAAAAGCGCCTGCGCGATGCCTGTGCCGGCCTGGGCCTGAGCGTGCTGAAGTGGCTGGAGTCGCCGATTGCCGGCGGCGACGGCAACCGCGAGTTCTTCATCCACGCCCAGAAGGGCCATGCGGCCCTGGGTGAAGACCAGCCGCTGGCTGCGGCGCCGCAGCGCAAAGGGGCAAAACGCGTGCCGCGAAGCGAGCTGCGCGCGTCCCGGGAGCCGCATGAAGACTCCGAGGCTGCCCATGCGGGCCAGCATGGCCCGGCGCGCCGCAAGCAGCGCGAAAAGAAATTTGAAGACGACAACCAGACGAGTGATTGAGAGTTTGTGATGACCATCCCCATCAGTTTCGAGTTCTTTCCTCCCAAGTCACCTGAGGGCGCCGACAAGCTGCGCCTGACGCGCCAGGCGCTTTATGCCCATCAGCCAGAGTTTTGCTCGGTCACCTTTGGCGCGGGCGGCTCAACGCAGGAAGGCACTTTTGCCGCCGTCAGGGAAATTCTGGAAGAGGGCGTGGCCGCTGCCAGCCATTTTTCCTGCGTGGGCGCAACCCGTGCCACGGTGCGCCAGCAACTGGCCACCTTGCAAGCCATGGGCGTCAAGCGCATCGTCGCCCTGCGCGGTGACCTCCCCAGCGGCTACGGTATGGGCGGCGAATTCCATTACGCCAGCGACCTGGTGGCCTTCATACGCTCTGAAACCGGCGACGCTTTCCATATCGAGGTCGCCGCTTACCCTGAAATCCATCCTCAGGCCAAATCAGCCGAGGCCGACCTGAAGGCCTTTGTCGCCAAGGTCAGGGCCGGCGCCAATTCGGCCATCACGCAGTATTTTTTCAATGCCGATGCCTACCTCCGCTTTGTCGATGATGCGCGGCGGCTTGGCGCCGATGTGCCGGTGGTGCCGGGCATCATGCCGATCACCAGCTCGACGCAGCTGATGCGCTTTTCCGACGCCTGCGGCGCCGAGATTCCGCGCTGGATCCGCCTGCGCCTGCAGGGCTTTGGCGACGATACGGCATCCATCAAGAGCTTCGGCCCCGACGTGATGACGGCGCTGTGCGAGCAGCTCTGCCGTGCCGGTGTGCCGGGCATTCACTTCTACACCATGAACCAGGCGGCTGCGACGACCGAGATCATCCGCCGCCTGAAGCTGGC
>JBKJKI010000048.1:0-43459 GCA_046597475.1 Polaromonas sp.
CATTGTAGAGGTTCCAGATTTCGGGGCGCTGGTTCTTCGGGTCCCACTGGCCGAAGCTGTCGCGGAAGCTGAAGAAGCGCTCCTTGGCGCGGGCCTTTTCCTCGTCGCGGCGGGCACCGCCAATCAGCGCGTCAAAGCGGAATTCGTCAATCGCCTCCAACAGCGTGACCGATTGGTGCACATTGCGCGATTCGCCAGGATGCGCCAGGCGCACAGTGCCCCGGGCCATAGAGTCTTCCACGCTGCGCACGATCAATTCCGCACCCAGTTCCTTGGCACGGAAGTCGCGGAAATCGGTCACCTCATGGAAGTTGTGGCCGGTGTCAATCATCAGCAGCGGATAGGGGATACGGCCTACGCCAAAGGCTTTTTCAGCGCACTTAAGTAAAACCAGCGAATCTTTGCCACCTGAAAACAGCAGGGTGGGGCGCTCGAAGGCGGCTGCCACTTCGCGCAGGATAAAGATGGTCTCTTCTTCCAGTGCATCGAGGTGCTGGTTGGAGAGGCGGTCGAAATGGGTGGTGTCTGTCATGGCGTTCATGCTTTTGCTTCTTCGTGCGAATCCGTGGCTTTAACGTGCAGGCCGCACTCTTTGGCGTTTTCGTCTTCCCACCACCAGCGGCCGGAGCGGAAGTCCTCGCCCAGGCTGATAGCCCGGGTGCAGGGCTCACAGCCAATGCTGGGGAAAAACTGGTCGTGCAGCGGGTTGTAGTCCAGCTTGTTGGCCTGGATGGTGTGCCACACGTCGCCCCAAGTCCAGTTGGCCAAGGGGTTGATCTTGGCGCGTCCCGACTGGTGCTCGACATAGGGCACCTCGGCGCGGGCGCTGGACTGCTCGCGGCGCAGGCCGGTCAGCCAGCCTTTCTTGCCGGCCAGGGCGCGCTCCAGCGGTTCCATCTTGCGGATGTGGCAGCACTGCTTGCGCAGGGCCAGGCTTTTGTACATGGCGTCGCTGCCATTGGCCTGCACAAAGGCGTCGGCGGCGTCGGCATCGGGGCGGTACACGCTGACCCGGCGCTGGTAGCGCGCCTCGATGCGGTCAATCAGTGCCAGGGTTTCGTCGTGCAGCATGCCGGTATCGAGCACGAAGATGCTGCCGCAAAGGTCGGCCTCGTACATCAAATGCGTCACCACCATGTCTTCAGCGCCCAGGCTGGAGGCCTGGGTCAGCGGCGAATACTCGGTGACGCTTGATTTCAGCAGCGCCAGGCTGTGCGCAAGTTTTTGCGCAAAGTCGGGCGAGGGGCGTGCGTAGAGCGAAATGGCACTCATGTTCAATCCTTCAGGCCAGCGCCGGTGTTGTGCTGACGAAATGGGGACGGGTATCCACCGCATCGCCCTGGTACTTGCCCACGCCATAGCCGGGGTAGGCGGCCAGCACGCGCTGCGCCACGGCCAGGCTCTGGTCGGCGCGCAGCACGGCCACGTCAAAACCGCTGCGTTTCATTTGCGCCAGCTGGTCGACCAGCACGTCGCCGGTGGCGCGGATCTCGCCGCGGAAGCCGATCCGGCGGCGCAGCAGGAAGGCCTGGCTGAACGCCCGGCCGTCGCTGAACTTGGGGAAGTTCAGCTGGATACGCTCCACCCCGGCCAGCGACACTTCGCGCGGATCGGCGTCATTCGTCAATTCAATGACATATTGGCCTTTAGCCAACATGGATTCGTCGTTGGATGCTATCAATTTCATGGTGTTTCTCCGGTTGCGAGGTTGGCGATGAAGGGGCCGCTCAGGCGACGACGCTTTCGGTGGGTTCGCTTCGGCTGGCGTTGAAGCGGGCGCCGTTGGCCGCCGTCTTGAAGACCTCCGGACCGACGCGGCGCAGCGTGTCGATAAAGGTTTCACGGCCCACGCGCTGCTGGCGGAAGGTGTCGAGAACGGCTTCCACCACTTCGGGCACCTCGGCGGCTGAAAACGAGGGGCCGACAGTCTTGCCGGGCATGGCCGGGCCGGACAGCAGGGTGCCGTCGGCGCCGCCCAGCGAGACCTGGTACCACTCCTTGCCGTCTTTATCCACGCCCAGGATGCCGATATGGCCGCTGTGGTGGTGGCCGCAGGAGTTGATGCAGCCGCTGATGTGCAGGTCGATCTCGCCCAGGTCGTAGAGCTCGTCCAGGTCCTGGTAGCGTTCGGTGATCGCCTCGGCAATCGGAATCGAGCGGGCATTGGCCAGCGAGCAGAAGTCGCCGCCGGGGCAGGTGATCATGTCGGTCAGCAGGCCGATGTTGGGGCGGGCAAAACCGGCTGCTTTGGCCGCGTGCCAGAGCTCGGGCAGGTCCTCGGCGTTCACCCACGGCAGCAACAGGTTTTGCTCGTGCGTGACGCGCAATTCAGCGGCGCTGAAGCGGTCGGCCAGGTCGGCGGCCAGGTCCATCTGGTCGCCCGTGGCGTCGCCGGGCGCCTGGCCCAGGCGCTTGAAGGACAGCGAGACGGCGCGCAGCTCGGGGTTTGTGTGCGGCCTGACATTGCGCTCCAGCCAGCGGGCGTATTCGGCATTGCCCTGCGCCGCGCTGCGTAGCGCCTGCAGTTCCTGCTGCTCGGCCGGCGTGCGCTCGCGCGGGGCGACGACGGGCGGCACGAAGCAGGCGGACACGCGGTCGAATTCTTCCTGCGTGATCAGGTGCGGCGCGCCGTCCTGCTCGACGATCTGCTTGAACTCGGCCTCGACCTGGTCGATGTAGCGCTGGCCTTCGGCCTTCACCAGGATCTTGATGCGGGCTTTCCAGACGTTGTCGCGCCGGCCGTAGCGGTTGTAGACACGGATCACCGCTTCGATGTAATTCATGATCTGGTTCCATGGCAGGAACTCGCGGATCACGCTGCCAATCAGGGGTGTGCGGCCCATGCCGCCGCCGACCTGCACCCGAAAGCCCAGCTCGCCGGCCTCGTTGCGCAGCAGCTGCAGGCCCACGTCGTACCAGCCGATGGCGGCGCGGTCTTCGGTCGCGCCGTTCAGGGCGATCTTGAACTTGCGTGGCAAGAAGGCGAACTCCGGGTGCAGCGTGCTCCACTGGCGCATGATTTCGGCAAACGGGCGCGGGTCGGCAATCTCGTCGGGCGCGATGCCGGCCAGCGCGTCGCAGGTGATGTTGCGGATGCAGTTGCCGCTGGTCTGGATGCCATGCATGTCCACGCTGGCCAGCAGGTCCATCACGTCGGCCGCCTTGTCCAGCGTGATCCAGTTGTATTGCACGTTGGTGCGGGTGGTGAAGTGGGCATAGCCCTTGGTCAGCCGGGTGTGCACCGATTGGCCGTTCTTCAGCGGCACGGCGCCCAGCTTGTCCTGGATGGCCTGCGCCTCTTCGAGCACGGCGGGATTGGGCTGGTCGTACTCACGGGCGATTCTGGCCAGCACGCGCAGCTGCCGGGTGGACAGTTCGCCGTAAGGCACGGCGATGCGCGCCATGGGCGCATAGCGCTGCACATACCAGCCGTTTTGCAGGCGCAGCGGCTTGAACTCGTCTTCGGCCAATTCGCCGGCCTGCCAGCGCGTGAGCTGGTCGCGGAACTGGCTGGCACGGGCTTTTACAAACTGGCGGTCAAATTCTGTGTATTGGTACATGTCGGCTTAGGGGCTTAAGGTCTAGAGGGAAATCAGTTTGGCGCCGGCATAGGCCAGCAGCACGGAAAGGATGGAACGGATGACGCGCTCGGGGGTCTTGCGCATCAGCTGCGAGCCCAGCCAGATGCCGGGCAGCGAGCCGGCCAGCAGCTTGAGCAGCAGGGGCCAGTCGACCGAGCCAATCGACGCGTGGCCCAGGCCCGCCACCAGTGTCAGCGGCACGGCATGGGCGATATCGGCGGCCACGATGCGCGGCAGCGGCAGGGTGGGGTAGAGCAGCATCAGCACGATCACGCCGATGGCGCCCGCGCCCACCGAGGTCAGCGTGACCAGCGTGCCGACTACCGCGCCAAACAGCACGGGCAGCGCCCAGTGGCGCGCGCGCGTCGCCTGGGCGATTTGTTCGGGCGAAATGCTCGCCGGCAGCGCCTTGCCGCGCAGCACCTTGTAAAACGTAGCGGTGGCGGTCAGCAGCAGGGCCAGGCCCAGGGTGGTGGTCATCAGGGTCTGGGTTTGCGGATTGGCGGGGCCCAGGCGCTGCAGCAGGTAGAGCGTGGCCAGCGAAGCGGGGATGCTGCCGGCGGCAACCCGGCCGACAATGCGCCAGTCAACCACCCGGGCGCGCGCCAGGCCCACGGTGCCGCCCATCTTGGTGAAGGCGGCGAACAGCAGGTCCGTGCCAATCGCCAGGTGCGGTTTGACGCCGAAAACAAAGATCAGCAGCGGCGTCATCAGCGAGCCCCCGCCAACGCCGGTCAGCCCCACCACGAGGCCGACAGCGAATCCGGCAAAGACAAAAGCAAAATCATGCATGGCAGGAAATGTAAAGCTGCGGCTTATAAAACCAAACTACAAATTTGTTCTTCCTTTATGTGAATAAGCTTATTTGGCTGTCGGCATATCCGAAGACCCGGCCCGGTCATGAGTGCGTTGTACAGTCTCTTTATTTGGCATGACAGCCTGCGCGGCTGCCAGCCCGACAAGCGAATCGCTTAACTTTTGGAGAAAACCCTTGAAATTCGTCAAATCCGCCCTGCTGGGCGCGCTGCTGCTGGGATGCGGACAGGGCGCGCTGCAGGCTGCCAGCGGCCCGATCAAGATCGGAGAAATCAACAGCTATTCAACGATTCCGCAGTTCACCCTGCCTTACCGCCAGGGCTGGCAGCTCGCCGTGGAGGAGGTCAATGCCGCCGGCGGCCTGCTGGGTCGCAAGATCGAGGTAATCTCGCGCGACGACGCCGGCAAGCCCGAGGAAGCGCTGCGCCACGCCATCGAGCTGACTTCCCGGGAAAAGGTCGATGTGCTCGCTGGCGGCTTTTTGTCCAACGTCGGGCTGGCGCTGGCCGACCATGCGCTGAAGAACAAGCGCGTTTACGTCGCCAGCGAGCCGCTGACCGACGCCCTGGTCTGGGACAAGGGCAACCGCTACACCTTCCGCCTGCGCCCCAGCACCTATATGCAGGCCGCCATGCTGGTCGAAGAAGCCGCCAAGCTGCCGGCCAAGCGCTGGGCGACGATTGCGCCCAATTACGAATACGGCCAGAGCGCGGTCGCCAGCTTCAAGGAACTGCTCAAGGCCAGGCGCCCCGATGTGGAATTTGTCGGCGAGCAATGGCCGGCCCAGGGCAAGCTCGAAGCCGGCACCACGCTGCAGGCCACCATGCAGTCCAAACCCGACGCGATCTTCAACGTGACCTTTGGTGCCGACCTGGCCAAACTGGTGCGCGAAGGCAACCAGCGCGGCATTTTCCCGAAAACGCCTGTCGTCTCGCTGCTGTCTGGCGAGCCCGAATACCTGGACGTGCTGAAAGACGAAACGCCCAAGGGCTGGATAGTCACCGGCTACCCCTGGGACCAGATCGACTCGCAAGAGCACGCCAGCTTTGCCTCCAATTACTACCGCCGCTTCAAGGAGTACCCGAAATTGGGCTCGGTCGTCGGCTATGCCACCATGCAGGCGATTTTTGCCGGCATCAGGAAGGCCGGCTCGACCGACAACGAAAAACTGGTGAGGGCGCTGCGCGGGGTGAAGTTCTCCACCCCCTTCGGCCCGGCGGAATTCCGCGCAATAGACCAGCAGTCGACCATGGGCGCCTATGTCGGCAAGCTGGACCTGAAAGGCGGCAAGGGCACGATGGTGAACTGGCGCTATGCCGACGGCAAGGCCTATTTGCCCAGCGACGCCTACGTGAAGGCGCGCCGGCCGGCGGCGGCGATGAAATGAATACTATGAAAATAATAGCTAACTATGACCGTACCGATTGGGCTTGAGGCCTGTTTGATCGAAATTTGAGTCAAATCGGCAGTTTTGAGGCGGCTGTGGCGTATGGCGGCAAAAGCGCATCGGCCAGCCGCTGCTCGACAGGCAAGGGCTCGCCGTGCAGCCTGGCCGCCAGCAGCTCCGCGCACAGGGCGGCGAAGGTGAGGCCGCGCGAGCCCATGCCGCTGCATACCCACAAATCAGGCGACTCCAATGGCCCCAAGGCCGGCAACCGGCTGGGCGTGGCGCAGCGCACCCCAGCCCAGCTGTTGATCTGGCCGTCGCCCCGTGAGGCCTGCGTTTCCCTTGCCACCGAAGGCAGCAAGGTCTTCAGTCTGTCCAGATTGTGCTGATCGTCCTCCGGACGGCTCAGACGGCTGCTGTTGTCACGCTCAAAGCTGGAACCGGTGACCCAGGCCAGCCCTTCGGCCAGAGGCACCGCAGGAACCAGGCTGCCGTGGCCGTTGACCGGGAAGTCGGGCAGCAGCCCCGTCGCACCTGGCGTATGCAAGGCCCACGAGACCTGGCCGCGAATTGCCTGCAGCGCCAGCGGTCGCCCGACGTTGGCGGCCTCGGCCAAGGCGCGGGTGCCATAGCCGGCGGCCAGCACTACCAGCTCGGCGCTGGCCAGTTCCTGACCTGCCGCGTCCAGCACCTGCCACTGTCCCGCCTGCCGACACAGGCGGCTGGCCGCCGCGTTGCCTTGCCAGCGCACGCCTGGCGTTGCCAGCCAGGCGTCAACAAGTCGCGCGGGCTTGATCCAGCCGCCCTGCACATGCCATAGCGCCGGGGCGGCAGGCGGCAGGCCGCAATGCGCGAGTTGTTCGGGCGTCGCCACGCGCGTCCAGTCATGCGCAGGGTCGGCCAGGGCTCCCGGGGCTTGCCACGCGTCCGGCAGTTTGCGTGAATGGGTCACGCAGTGCTCCAGCACGCCGGTGAGCGCCCAGTCGCTGCCCGCCGGCATCAGGGCCTGTACCTGCTGCAGCGTGGCCCGAATACCGCCGCGCGACAGACGCGAAAGCAGGCTGTCATCGGGAGAAACATGGGGTGCGATGACGCCAGCGGGCAGGCCGGAGGCGCCGGTAGCAGGGCGCAGCGCCGCGTCCAGCACCGTCACCTGCCAGCCGCGGCGCGCCAGGCTGGCGGCCACCGCCGCGCCGGACAGGCCCGCGCCAATGACGAGGCAACGGGCCGGTTCTCTGCGCGTTGCGGCAGGCCGGGCTTTTTTGGGCTCCCAGGCAGGGTTGTACTCGCCCTGCAGGTTGTCGCGCTTGGGCGGCGTGCCGGGCACTTTTTCAAGCACGAATCCGCATTGCGCGAGCGCATCGCGCACGCTGCGCGCCACCGTCCAGGTTGCAATGCGCGTGCCGCGCCGACAGCAGCGTGCCACGGCCTTGAAGGTGTGAACGTCCCAGATGTCCGGGTTGCGCTGGGGGCTGAAACCGTCGAGATAGACCGAATCGGCCTCGAAGGAGGACTCGCGCAGCATGGCTTTGGCGTCACCCACGCAGAGCGTCAGCAGCAGTTGGCCGTCCTCGAACACCAGCCGGTGAAAACCGGGCAACAGGCCCCACAGTTGGCGCTGCAGCTCCCGGGCCAAAGGTAATAGTTCTGGGTGGGTCTGGGCGCTGCGCAGCACGTCGTCGGCGCTGGCCGGAAAGGCTTCAGTCGAGACGAAATGCAGCAGGCGAGGGCGCAGCGGGTCGGCCTTCCAGGCGGCCCAGGTCACCAGGAAATTCAGCCCCAGGCCAAAACCGGTTTCCAGCACGCACCATTGCGGCCGGCCGGCCCAGGCCCCTGGCAGGCCGCAGCCCTTGAGGAAAACGTCGCGCGCCTGATCCAGGCCACCCAGCTCGCTGCGGTAGCGGTCGCCAAAGCGCGGACTGTAGGGGCTGCCGCCAGCGCTGCCGTCGTCCAGCCAGTCAATGCGCTCGGCCATGCCTGGCCAGGTTCAGGCGCTCGGCGGCACGTAGCCCTGGACGGCGTCAGCGCCGTCGCCGAAGAAATGCTTCTCCATTTGCCGCGCCAGGTATTGGCGGGCTCTGGCGTCGGCCAGGTTGAGCCGGTTCTCATTGACCAGCATGGTTTGCTGTTTCATCCAGTCGGCCCAGGCCTGCTTGCTGACTTCTTCCCAGATGCGCTTGCCCAGCGGGCCTGGATAAGGGGGGAAGTCCAGGCCTTCAGCTTCCTTACCCAGTTTGATGCATTGAACGAGGCGTGCCATATGAAAAGTTCTTTCGTTGAAATGGGTTTGTTATATGTATTTTGGTATTAAAAAATGAAATCTTATTCGTTTCAGTTTTTAAGTAATGATTCCAGAATCCAGTTTCTTCATTAATCGCATGCCAATGCAAAGAAACCGGAAACCCGAACATGACCACACGCCGCCATTTTATGAATGTTTCGCAAGGCGCCGCATTAGCCGTCGCATTGGCAGTGTCATCCCTGGGCGCATTGGCCCAGCCGGCACCCGCCACGCTGCTCAATGTGTCCTATGACCCGACCCGCGAACTGTACGCGGACTACAACGCCGCATTTGCAAAATACTGGAAGGCCAGGACCGGCCAGGACGTGAGCATCAAGCAGTCGCACGGCGGCTCGGGCAAGCAGGCGCGCTCGGTGATCGACGGCATTGACGCCGACGTGGTGACGCTGGCGCTGGCTGGCGACGTCGATGCGCTGGCCAGCCACGCCGGCCTGATTCCGGCGGACTGGCAAAAGCGCCTGCCGCACAACTCGGCGCCCTACACCTCGACCATCGTATTCCTGGTGCGCAAGGGCAACCCCAAGGGCATCAGGGACTGGGACGACCTGGTCAAGACTGGCGTGGCGGTGATCACGCCCAACCCCAAGACCTCGGGTGGCGCGCGCTGGAACTACCTGGCCGCCTGGGAATTCGCCAGGCGCAAGAATGGCGGCAGCGAGACCAAGGCCAGGGAATTCGTCGCCAACCTGTACAAAAACGTGCCGGTGCTGGACACTGGCGCGCGCGGCTCGACCATCACTTTTGTCCAGCGCAATGTCGGCGATGTGCTGCTGGCCTGGGAAAACGAGGCCTTTCTGGCGCTGAAGGAGTTTGGCGCCGACAAGTTCCAGGTGGTGGTGCCGTCGATCAGCATCCTGGCCGAGCCTAGCGTCGCGCTGCTCGATAAAAACGTCGACCGGAAGAGCACGCGCGCGGTAGCCACTTCCTACCTGGACTACCTGTATTCCGACGAAGGCCAGGACATTGCCGGCCGCAACTACTACCGCCCGACCGGCGACAAGGCCAGGGCCAGATATGCCAGCCAGTTCCCCAGGTTGACGCTCTTCACGGTTGACCAGGGTTTTGGCGGCTGGACCAGGGCGGACAAGGCACATTTCGCCGATGGCGCTTCGTTCGACCAGATTTACACGCAGAAGTAGGCAGCGTAGCGGCGGGCTTCGAAAGGCCTCTATACGCAGGGGACAAGCACGGTGCACCGTTTTAGAGGTAAAATACGGCTCCAGCCCATATTAGACGAGCACCGCCAGCTATAAAAAATATAGCAGAAAAGAACGGTGCAGACTTGCCTGTAGTGGCAAGAGCTTGCAGCGCAAGGCCATTACTGTGCTGAATCCCTGGTTCCGCGCGAAGCTCCAGGCCAAGGAAATTCCCGACCTTGCCCCCAGGCAGGGTCATCGCCGTTCAAACCCTCCAACCCAGAAAGATTCAAACCATGGCAAGAGCTGACGCCAAAACCGCTGTCCTCGCTGACGGCCTGCGCTACAAATCCAAGGTATCGGGCTCACCCTTTGCGGCCACCACCTCATTTGGCGCGGCCACCATGTCGTGCTTCATGTGCGGCAAGCATCGTGCGCGCTCCATGATGGGAACGCGCAAGGTGCTGGGCAAGTCGCAGGCGGTCTGTTCGCCGTCGTGCAAGGCGCTGGACGCAGCGCTGGAAAACCCCGTAGCCTAGAAAGATTCCGCGAAAACCGGCTTGCCGGCATTGTCGGCACCCCGGGCCCATTGATCATGCAGGGGAAGGCGGCGCATACTGTGCGTGTGCCGCGCGTGAGAGCTTCACCGAGTTGTCATCGGGGCGCAGCTGAGAGGTGACTTTTATGACCGCCAACACCAAACCCGGCCGTCTGTTCTCGCCAGACGAGGCCATAGACCACATTCACGGGCCCGCCACCGCGCCCGTGACAGTCATCGAGTACGGTGACTTTGAATGTCCTTCCTGTTTTCAGGCCTACACGTCCATGAAGGTCATGCTCCCGCATTTCGATGCGCAGTTGCGCTTTGTCTTTCGCCACTTTCCTTTGCGTGAGGTGCATCCGCACGCCGAGCTGGCCGCCGAAGCGGCCGAAGCGGCCGCGGCACAGGGCCGCTTCTGGCCGATGTACGAGCTGCTTTTCACGCACCAGCAGCATCTGAAGGTAAAACACCTGCTTGACTACGCCAGCCAGCTCGGGCTGGAGCTGCCACGTTTCCAGAACGAGCTGAGCGACCATGTCTACCTGCAGCGCGTGCAGGAGAACCTGCAGGGCGGACGGCACCTGGGCGTGCGTTCCACCCCCGCGTTTTATGTCAACGGGGTCTTCACCGATGTGTCCTTCGGCCTGCAGCACCTGCACCAGGCCATCGACAAGGCGCTGGCACGGGCCTGAATGACAGGCCGTCTGGCGGGCCAGGACCATGGCCCGATAATGGAGCGCTTCCACACCAGCGCCGCCAAGCCTGGCGTCCCACCGAACAGATGACCCAACAAGGATACCCGTGAGAAAAACCTACCAGCTCAACATCGAAGGCAAGAACCGTGACCGCCTGCTGGACGCCAGCAAACACGATATTCGCAAGTATGTGAAGCGTGAGCGCAGCCGGCCCCTGCCCGAGGGTGTTGATTATTGGGATTTCGAGTGCAAGTTCGGCAGCAATCAAGCGACCGCTGCACCCGTGCACTTTGCCACACTCATGGGCCTGATAGACACCGTGGCCAGCGAAGGCGGCGAGCAGTTTTATGTCGAGGTCGTCACCCGGCACGGCCTCAGGACGGCAAAACCCCGCGACGCGGATGTCGCTGCCGAAGAAGACTTCGAATAAATCACCTTGCCGGCATCGCGCTGAGGCGCTGGCCGGCTGGCCGCTTAGCGGGCTTGCCCCGACTGTGCCTTGGCCGCTGCCTCGCGCAGCTTGTCCTTTTTGCTCGGGCGCTTGCCCTTGATGCCGCCATGGGCGTCCGGTGCGGGCGCGTCCGCGCCGCCCTCAGGCGCCGCCGTCTCAAGCGGCTCAAAACCCGCGATCTGCTCGCGCGCCACGCTCAGCCGCTGGCGTTTTTCAATCAGCCGCCAGTGCGCCTGTGTGCCCGCGCTGACAAAACTGATGGCAATGCCGCTTTCGCCCGCCCGGCCGGTGCGGCCAATACGGTGGGTGTAGTCGACCGCCGAGCGCGGCAGGTCGTAATTCACCACCACCGGCAGCTGCGCAATGTCCAGGCCGCGCGCGGCCACGTCGGTGGCCACCACCACCTGAACCACCCGTAGCTTGAAATCCTGCAAGACCTGGTTGCGCTTGCCCTGGCTGAGTTCGCCGTGAAAGGGCTCGGCCTGAATGTCGGCCTTGCGCAGCTTGTCGGCGACGATCTCTGCGGCGTGCTTGGTAGCAACAAAGACCAGCACGCGCTCCCATTTTTCGGTTTGCACCAGGTGGCGCAGCAACTGGGTGCGCCGGGGCGCGTCCACTTCAATGGCGCGCTGAACGATGTCGGGCTCGGCCTGTGCGCCGGCCTCTACTTCAATGCGCAAGGGCTGGCGCAGCATGCCGTGGGCCAGCGCTTCAATGGCGGGGGGAAAGGTGGCTGAGAAAAAGAGGTTTTGCCGCTGTGCCGGCAGCAGATCCAGGATGCGGCCGAGTTCCTCGCCAAATCCCATGTCGAGCAGGCGGTCGGCTTCGTCAAGCACCAGCGTGCCCACCGAGCCCAGCGACAGCGCATTGTGCTCAATCAGGTCGATCAGCCGGCCCGGCGTGGCGACCACGATGTCGGCGCCGCCGCGAAAATTCATCATTTGCGGATTGATGGACACGCCACCAAACACCACCGCAACCTTCACCCGTTGCGGCAGGTATTTGGCCAGGCTGACGATGGACTCGCCCACCTGGGCCGCCAGTTCGCGCGTGGGCACCAGCACCAGCCCCCGGACGCGGCGCGGCGAGTGATCGGGTGCCTCGGCCAGCTGCTGCAGCATGGGCAGGGCAAAGGCCGCTGTTTTTCCGGAGCCTGTCTGGGCCGACGCCACGACATCGCGGCCCTGCAGGATCGCGGGAATTGCCTCGCTTTGAATCGCCGTGGGCGCTGTGTAGCCCTTCTCGGCAATGGCGCGCAGGAAAGAGGGCAACAGCCGGGGCGAAAAGCCCAATGAGGAAAATGGCATGAAAAAACGCTTTAAAGACGGTGAGGCGGCGAAGCAAGGGCGCAAGCCGGTAGTCAGGACTACTTGCCGGACGGCGCAGAAGCGAGGGAAAAGAGCCGCCGCAATGCGTGGCGGCCCAAGGCGTCAAGTTTAAGCCCGGGGGCGCGGCGACCGTGAAAAACGGCTGATACTATCAAATAGTGAGCTACATATGACCGTATTCATTGGGCATGAGGTTGTTTTTACTTGTATTGCCGTTTTTTCCATGCCGCGCGGCGGCGATGGCGCCGTGAGCAGGCAAGCTGAGCCCTGAAATGCCTGGCTTGCAACTTGCTTGAAATTTGGGCAGTCAGCCCCAGATCTGATGCATGAACACCACCAACCCCCATCCTTTGACTGCCAGCCTGACCGTGACCCACGTGCTCGCCGAGTTGCTTGAGCGGCTGGAGCACAGTGCCATTCCGGTCGGGCCCGAGCAATACCGCTCGGTGGCGCTCCACCTTGTGAACGAATTGAACGCGGTGGAGTCCGACCCGGCGCTGCATGCCTTGCTGGATTCGCATCCGGCAGCCGCCGAGTTGTACGAAAATGTGAACTATCAATACGCCGGCCTGTGCCGCTCGCCGCTTGACTTCGCGCTGAGTGCCGAGCAGCAGGCCCGGCAGGCCATAGAGCGCGCCATGCGCCAACCCAAGCAAGGAGACACCGATGTCCAGAGCTGATGCCAAAACTACCGTCCTCGCGGACGGCCTGCGCTACAAGTCCAAGGTGTCGGGTTCGCCGTTTGCGGCATCGGCGTCGTTTGGCTCGGCCACCATGTCCTGCTTCCTGTGCGGCAAGCACCGGCCCCGCTCACAGATGGGCACGCGCAAGGTGCTGGGCAAATCACACGCCGTGTGCTCGCCTTCATGCAAGGCGCTGGAAGAAGCCACCAGTTAAAGCGTGGCAAGCAGCATGACTGACCCTCTCCATATTGTTTGCCCACACTGCCACACCACCAACCGGGTCAGGCGCGCGGATCTTGCCAATGCGCCCGACTGCGGCAGTTGCCACAAGGCCTTATTCACCGGCCACCCGGCCAGCCTGGACGAAGCGGCCTTTGACCGCCACATCTCGCGCAGCCAGATTCCGGTGCTGATCGACTTTTGGGCTCCCTGGTGCGGCCCCTGCCTGCAGATGGCGCCGGCCTATGAGCAGGCGGCAGCGCAACTGGAGCCTGAAGTTCGCGTGGCGAAGGTCAACACCGAGGAGGCGCAGGCGCTGGGCGCGCGCTTCAACATCCGCAGCATCCCGACGCTGGCGCTGTTCGTCAACGGCCGCGAAGTGGCGCGCCAGCCGGGCGCCATGGGTGCTGCAGACATCGTTCGCTGGACGCGCTCGCACTTGACCCTGCCGTAACGCAGGTGACCGCATGCAAGCGCGTGCGAGCGGGTAACCATGTGTCGCAGCCTACGCTTTAAAAACAGCGCGCCACAGGCTGCTGCGCGCAGCACCGCCGCCAACCACCCAGCGAAACGCATTGATCAGCGTTGCGGCCGGTGTGCCGTTCCGCGGACCGCCCAGGGAGGCGGCAAACACCACGCCCAACACGGCCACTGCCAGCAAACGCGCCACGCGCGCCATCGCGTTGTTCACGCCCGAGGCGACACCTGGCGCCCCACAGAGCGCATGGCTTGAGCGGTTTGATACGGGCCATCGCCTCGGGCTTTCCTGTCGGGCAATCGGCTGCGGTGATGACTCGAAGAGGCGAGCGACCGGGCGCGCCGGACTTAAAAGCGATATCGTCAGGTTTCGTGCATTGGCGCAGCCAAGGCCTGCCCTGGCCCTGCAACAACTCCGAGGATCATCATGGACAAATCAATTCATCTTTTCAGCGAACTCTTCGCACAGCTGGGTTTGCCGGCTGACGAGCCGGCCATTCGCCAGTTCCTCGCGGCGCACACACCGCTGCCAGAGAACATTGATCTGCCGGATGCCTCTTTCTGGAGCGAAAGCCAAGCGGCATTTTTGCGGGAAGAGATACTCGAAGATGCCGACTGGGCGGAACTGGTCGATCAGCTGAACCTGGCGCTTCGCCAGGCTGCGCCCACCTGAGGCGCCCATGTCGTCAGCGTAAAGGCGCTGGTAAGTGAGTGTGTTGGACATCTCGTTCCGCTTTCTGCCGTCTAGGCGTTTGAGTTGGGCGTGAGTCTCCTTACTTCGCGGGCACCGGATTCGCGGGTGGCAGCGGAATCGGCAAGATGCTCGCTACGCGCCAACCGGAAGCAGTCTTTACCAGGGTTTGATTCATCAAGAATGGGGCATCTGGCGCCGGTTGGCCGGGTGCTCCGACGTTGAACATGATGGGAACGAAGAGCTGCACCGTGGTGTCGCTCAAGACGATTACCTTCAGGCTCCCGTTGTCTGGAGTGAGTTTCCAGGTTCCCTGGTATAGCGCTTCAAAGCGTTTTAGCGCCGCTTCCCGGCCCCAAATTGGCGAACCGCGCGTGATCCAAAGAAAGCTTGGCGAATCAAGCAGAAGATCGCGCACGGTGGCAACGTCGTGTGCATTTTGCGCGCTGACAAAGCGGTCAAATACGGCTCTAACATCGTCCTCGTTGGCGCCGAACGCCGATCCAGAAACGAGCAGAGCGCCCGCAAATAACAGTTCGAGCTGACGGCGATTGAGATGAGCACTCATGCTCCTTCTCCTCTTTTGTGTCGCGGCAAAAAAAAGGCCATGCCGCACGGCCTAACGCTCGAGCTAACCGGACGGCCAGCGGCCATAGCCCGCTGGCCGTCCGGCTGAGCGAGCCCGCGGTCCATCCGAGGTGCGAAGACGCTGGCCACCGCCAATAAAAGGAGGATGTTGCGGGTTCACATGACCTGAATGCGAGGTGATCCTCTCGAATGTCACTTGCGTTTGAGTCCATCGCGCCAGGCCATCGTTTCCAGTTCGACCCGGACAGCGTCCTCGACGGGAATCACGGGTCGCGCCTGGAATTCAAAAGCAGGCCAGGTCGAGCAGACCTTGTGAACGGTCGCCGGATCGTCGCAGTCCACCAGCATGTGCCCACCCCACTCGCCCACTCGCACAACGAACACCTCGATCTTGAAATTGGCGGGCGCCTTCCATTGAGTGAAAACCTCCAAAATCCGCTTCTGGGCATTCTCATATTCCATTGGCGATCCTTGCGGACGTTCGAACCAGCTGATCATGTATTTCACGGTATTCTCCTTGTTGAGTTGATGTCATCGGAACGGTAGTACTTTGAACGGGCCAACGCTCCGCTTGAGGGGCGCGGCGCTTTTTGCCGCGTCCCTCTCGAAGCGGTGTCAGGCGGATCTCATGCCCACTTCTTGCCGAGTGCCTCCAGTCCCGCCTCTTGCAAATCCTCCGGACTCATCAAAATGCGAAATTTGCAATTGGCCTGGAAGTTGAGAAAGAAGGGTTCTGCAAAGCTGGGCACATCCGACGGAGTTTTTACGTCAACCACGAAGATTCCGCCGCGTGTTCCGTCTTGCTCCGTGAAGTAGGCAGCCTCCGGCTTGATGGTTTCGAGGATGCGCCCAATGATCTCGCCCGCCTTGCCACTTCTGACGAGGGAGTTGAAAGGCTCATGGGGCATTTCGACTGTCAGCAGCATTTTCATGGGAATTTCTCCTTGAACTGCGGCACTTGAAGGCGGCGCCGCTCACGCCTGAGGGGGCGGGCAGGCGGATGGCCAGGCCATCGTCGCCAGAATCCCGAACTTCTCTTTGCCAGGGCAGGCGCGCCATGGTGGCTGCAGCCTGGCTGGCGGCACAACCCCTGACCAATCAAGTTGGAAAGTGCAATGTCAGTAACCATCCTGATGTTCCTGCGGCCATGCGGGTCTTGTGGCAACAAGCTGCCAGCGCGAGGGCCCTGCCGAAAAACCTGCGGTTTCAAGTTGGCCGTCAGGCATGGGTCACCGATTGGCGCCAAGCGGCATCCTGCGATCGGCTCGCCCACCCTGCAAGATTACAAGCCTGGCCGGTTCAAGAGCCATCCCCAGAACGGGTGAGGGCTACGGGCTCTTTGCTTGAGCAGGTGCATGGTCCAGGTCCGGACGCCGCCACGGGTCTACATGCGTCATCAGGTTCAGCACCCGGTGGCGCTTGAGCACCCGCTGCCTGGCCTCGACGGCGATGTCGTGGCCGGCTTCCACGGTGATGGCGGCATCGACCTCAAGGTGCGCATCCACCACGATCATGTCGCCCATCTTGCGGGTGCGTACGTCGTGCACGTCGCCGACGCCGGGGGTTTCGAGCAGCGTGCGGCGAATCGCCTCGACTTCCTGCTCGTCCACGGCGCGGTCCATCAGGTCGTGCAGCGCATCCCAGCCGAAGCTCCAGCCCATTTTGGCGACCATGAAGCCGACGATCAACGCGGCAATCGGGTCCAGGATAGGGTAGCCCGCGAGGTTGCCGATGATGCCCAGGCCCACGACCAGCGACGATGCCGCGTCCGAGCGCGCGTGCCAGGCATTGGCCACCAGCATGCCCGACTTCACCCGTTTGGCCACCGCCAGCATGTAGCGAAACAGGGTTTCCTTGGCGATGAGGGCCGCGCCCACGACCCACAGTGCGCTGGCATGGACCTGCGCAACGGTTCCGGGTGACTGCAGCTTGAGCACGGCCGACCACAGCATGGCGCCGCCAACGGCCAGAAGGATGAGGCCGAGCACCAGCGATGCGGCGGTCTCGAAACGCTGGTGGCCGTAGGGATGGTCTTCGTCGGCGTCCTTCTTGCTGTGGTGGCTGGCAAGCAGCACCACGAAGTCTGAAACCAGATCGGACAGGGAATGGATGCCGTCGGCAATCAGTGCCTGGGACCGGGACAGGATGCCGGCGCTGATCTGGGCGATGGTCAGGGCGACGTTGACGCCCACGCTGACCCAGGTGCTGCGGGACGCCGCCGCCGCGCGCTCGGCCTGGCTGTGCTGGGTGTCTTCGGGGTCATCGGCGCGGTCGTTGAGGTTCATGTGGGGGCGGAGTGAGGATTCAGGGGGTGCAGGCGGGAAGCCTACCACCTGAGGTGAGCCGGGTGAGCAACCCCGGGTGTTAAGAAAGCGCTAAGAAGCGCGCCGCATCATGAAGGCCAGTCAATACGAGGAGTCCTCATGAAGCGCCTGGCCATGCGTCGATCGTCATTTTTTGCCTTTCTGGCTGGCGCAGCCCTGGCATGTACGGCCATGGCGCCTGTTGCCCACGCCGGGACGCCAGCGGAACAGCTGGCGGCTTACACGGCTCAGTCGGGGGTGCCGGCTGTGCCTGCGCGCGGCCAGCAGTTCTTCAATGCCAGGCAGGGGCGTGAATGGAACTGCGCCTCCTGCCATGGCGCCATGCCGACGCAGACCGGCAAACATGCGTCAACCGGCAAGTCCATCGGCGCACTGGCTCCGGCTTTCAACCCCGAGCGCTTCACCGATGCGGCGAAGACTGAAAAGTGGTTTCGCCGCAACTGCAGGGACGTGGCGGGCCGCGAATGCACGGCCAGCGAAAAAGCCGATGTGCTGAGCTGGCTGATGACGCTCAAGCGCTGAGCGCCGGTACCTCGTTTCACCCACTCACAAGGATAGACAGGCATGTCACCCAGATTTCACCCCCGCGTCGCCCGGGCCTTGCTCGGCCTGCTCGCCGCCATCGGCCTCGCGCAGGCGGCGCTCGCCGATGGCGACAGGCTAGCCGTGCCGCTGCTGCCCAAGTACCAGCAGGAATGCGCCGCCTGTCATGTGGCCTATCCGCCCGGCATGCTGCCGGCCGCCTCCTGGCAGCGAATCATGGCAAACCTGCCAAGGCATTACGGCACCGATGCCTCGCTGGATCCGGCGACGGTCGGGGATCTTGCCGCCTGGCTGGGCGCGAACGCCGGAAGCTACAAGCGCGTGAACGAAACGCCGCCGCAGGACCGCATCAGCACCTCGGCCTGGTTTGAGCGCAAGCACCGCAAGCTGGCCCCCGCCGTCTGGAAACGCCCGGCCATTGGCAGCCGCGCCAACTGCGCGGCCTGCCACCTGGGCGCCGACAAGGGCAGCTTTGACGATGACCATGTCCGTATTCCCAATTGAGGACCATCATGAGCGCAAACCTTCTTTCTCCCGCCACGCAGCCTGGCGTCCAGGCCAGCCGGCGTGTCGTGGATGCCACCACACGCATGCTGCACTGGCTGATGGCCCTGAGTTTTACCGGCGCCTACCTCAGCGCCGACGGCGAACGCTGGCGGCTGGTGCATGTCACGCTGGGCTATACCCTGGCCGGGTTGCTGGTGGCCCGTGTCTTCTGGGGCATGCTCGGGCCGCGCCAGGCGCGGCTTTCGGCGCTGCTACGCAAACTGCAGGCGCTGCCGGCCTGGCTCAAGTCGCTGGGTACGGCTCAGCCAGCCTGGCGCCAGGGGCAGAACCTGCTGATGGCGCTGGTGGTCGCGCTGATCCTGGGGCTCGTCCTGCCGCTCACGCTCAGCGGCTATGCCGTGTGGGACGAGTGGGGCGGCGAATGGCTGGAAAACGTGCACGAGTTCCTCGGCAACGCCATGCTGGGCGTGGTGCTGGCGCACCTTGCCCTGATCGTGCTGCTGAGTCTGCTGCGCCGCAAAAACCAGGCCCTGCCCATGCTCACCGGTCGTGCGCCTGGCGCCGGGCCCGACCTGGCCAAGCGCAACCACGGCGTTCTGGCGCTTGTAGTGCTGGCCAGCGTGCTGGCATTCTGGGGCTGGCAGTGGCGCGAGGCGCCGCAAAGCCAGCCGTCTGTCCTCGGCCGGGCTGATAATCATCACGAAAAACGATGATCACCCGGAGAGCCGCCGACCATGCGCATCCTGCTTGCTGAAGACGATCCCTTGCTGGGTGACGGCCTGCAGGCCGGACTGCGCCAGCTCGGATTTCTGGTCGACTGGGTGTGTGACGGCGAGGCCGCGGAGCGTGAGTTGCGCGCCCAGCCCTATGCCGTCGCGGTGCTCGATCTGGGCCTGCCGCGCAAGGACGGCCTGGAGGTGCTGGCCGGGATCCGGCGCGCTGGCGTGGCGACACCGGTGCTGGTGCTGACAGCGCGCGACGCCGTGCCCGACCGGATTCGCGGGCTGAACCTTGGCGCTGACGACTATGTGGTCAAGCCGGTGGATCTGAATGAACTGGCCGCCCGGCTGCGCGCGCTGGTGCGCCGGGCCCACGGCCAGCCGCAGGAATGCCTGAGCGCGCGTGATGTCGTGCTCGACCCGGCGGCGCGATCCGTCCGGCAGGCCGGCGAGCCCGTGATGCTGTCGACCCGGGAATTTGATCTGCTCCAGGCCCTGATGCTCAACGCTGACCGCGTGCTGTCGCGCGAACAGCTCGAGCATCACCTTTATAGCTGGGGCCAGGAGGTGGACAGCAACACCGTCGAGGTGCACATCCACAATCTGCGGCGCAAGCTTGGGCCCGCGCTTATTCACACCGTGCGCGGCGTGGGTTACATGCTGCAGCGCGGTTCGCCGGCCTCATGAGCCGGCCTGCGCGCTCGCTGCAGGGACGGCTGCTGCTGCTGGTGCTGGCCGTGGTGGTCAGCGTCTGGCTGGCGACGGCGGCGCTGACCTGGTTTGACGCGCGCCATGAGCTTGACGAACTGCTGGACAGCCATCTTGCGCAGGCGGCCGCGCTGCTGGTGGCGCAGAAGACGCCGGAAACCGATGACGACGAGAATCGCAACATCGATGCGCCCACGCTGCACCGTTATGCACCCAAGGTCGCCTTCCAGGTCTTTCACGAGGGGCGGCTTTCGCTGCGCTCGGCCAACGCGCCCGTCTTCCCGATGGTCGAGGCCCAAAAACATTTCAGGACCGGCTTCAAGACGGTGCTGATTGACGGCATGGCATGGCGCGTTTTTGCCACTTACGGGGATGAGCGCGATGTACAGGTTTACGTCGGCGAGCAGCTTGCTTCGCGCGACTCGATCTTGTGGGCCGTCCTGCGCAGCACGCTATGGCCCATGGCCTTGGCGCTGCCGCTGCTGGCACTGGCGCTCTGGTGGGCGGTTTCACGCGGCGTCGCGCCAATGCGCCGGCTCGGGCGTTCACTGGCCGAACGCCAGCCACACGCCCTGCATCCGGTCGTGCTGGAGGGGGCACCGGCGGAGATGCTGCCCATGATCAGGGCGCTCAATGAGTTGTTCGAGCGGATCGGCGCGCTGCTTGAATCGGAGCGGCGTTTCACGGCCGACGCCGCCCACGAACTGCGCACGCCGATTGCCGCGATTCGCGCCCAGGCCCAGGTCGCCATGGGCGAGGCCGACGAGGCGCGGCGCAAGCACGCGCTTCAGGGCACGCTGGAGGGCTGTGACCGCGCGACCCGGCTGGTGGAGCAGTTGCTGACCCTGTCCAGGCTGGAAGCCCTTGATTCGGTTGATGCGCCCGAGATGGCACCGGTCGATTTGCGCGCGCTCAGCCAGCGTGTCGTGGCCGAAGTGGCGCCCAGGGCGATTGCCAGGAGCCAGACGCTCGAATTCGAGGGCAGCGCGCCCTGCAGCCTGCCGGGCAACGATGTGTTACTGGCCGTGCTGGTGCGCAACCTGGTCGACAACGCCGTGCGCTACAGCCCGTCCGGGGCGCGCGTGAAGGTGGCGGTGGGCCGGCAGGGCGACCAGGTGGTGCTGAGCGTGGACGACAGCGGGCCCGGGCTGGAAGACGCCGACCGCGACAGGCTGGGCGAGAGATTCTTCAGGCTGCCAGGCAGCCTGGAGAGCGGCAGCGGGCTGGGCTGGTCCATCGTGCGGCGCATAGCGACGGTGCACGGGCTGAAGGTGCAGGTCTCGCGATCGAAGGAGCTGGGTGGGCTCGCTGTACGCGTTATTTTCGATGATTTTGGCGCCAAGCCCAATAACAACGGCCATGAGTAGCTATTTATTTTATAGCGATAAAGTTCTGCCGCCGCCATCGCGACCTGGGCGGCCGCTGGCTGAAGTCAGTGTCCCGCAGGCCTGAGCACCACAAAGCAGGCCATGGCGGCGAGCGAAAGCAGTGCTGACAGGCCGAAGGCCAGGCTCGGTGACAGCGTCCACAGCGCGCCGGCGATCAGCGAGGCCGGCAGGTAGAGCACGCCGGTGACGAAGTTGTAGGCGCCCATCGCCGTGGCCCGGCGCTCGGGCTCGATGTCGGCGATGAAGGCCTTGCTCTGCGAATCGTCAATGGCATAGAAAAACCCGTAGCAGGCGAACAGCGCGATCAGTTCCCACTGGCGGGTGGCAAATATCAGCCCGAGGTTGATCAGCCCATAAATCAGGTAACCCAGCAGGATGATGCGGCTGCGGCCAATCGCGTCGCCGAGCAGGCCGACCAGCGGCGCCACCATCACGCAGCTGGTATTGAAAAGCGCGTAAAGCAGCACGATATCGGTCACGCCAAAGCCCAGCAGATGCGCCTTCAGAAGCAAAAAACCCAGGCTGAAATAGGCCAGCGAAAACACGCCGGCAGGGATCAGGAAGCGCTTGAAGCCGGGGCTGATGGCCTGCCAGTTCCGGGCCAGGCTTTCGCGCTCATGGCGAACGCCGGGCTGCTCCTTGACCAGCGCCAGCATGGCGACGCCCAGGACGGCCGGCACGAAAGCCACAAAAAAAAGCGTGCGGTAAGTGTCGGCCGACTCACCCAGCCACCTGAGCAAGCCGTAGGCGACCAGCGGGCCGAGCACCGCGCCCGACTTGTCGAGTGCCTTGTGAACGCCAAAGGAATAACCGCGTGATTTTTCGCTGGCGACGCTGGACAGCCAGGCGTCACGCGGCGGGCCGCGAAAGCCCTTGCCCAGGCGTTCGATCACGCGAAAAAGGCTGAGCCCAAGAATGGAACTGCTAACCAGCAGGATGATTTTTGCGAGCGTCGAAAAACCATAGCCCGCAATGGCAAGCGATTTGCGCTTGCCGCTGCGGTCAGACAGCCAGCCGGCCAGGTAGTTGAGCGAGGAGGCAGAAAAATCGGCCAGGCCCTCGATCAGGCCGAGCAGCGAAGCCGAAGCGCCCGCAACGGTGGTGAAGAAGATGGCAAATACCGAAAATATCATCTCGGAACTCAGGTCCGTCAGGAAGCTGACGAAGCCAAGTTTGAGAATGTCGGGATGAAGCCTGGCGCGTTTCGCACCCGCCGGCACAAGGGGCGGGGTGTCAAGGGGTGAGGGAGCAGTCATGGCTATGCTTCAATCAGACACTTTGTGCGAGTGTAGCGGCGCCCCTGTCCGCATCTCTGACTGGAGTTACCGCCATGAAACTGAGCCGCCGACATACCGAACGCCATCGCACTGACCGAATTGGCTGGCTGCGCGCCGCCGTGCTGGGTGCCAATGACGGCATTGTTTCAACCGCCAGCCTGGTGGTCGGCGTTGCCGCCGCCGGCTCTAGCCAGCAGGCCATTCTGGTGGCCGGCGTGGCCGGCTTGATGGCCGGGGCTATGTCCATGGCAGCGGGTGAATATGTGTCGGTTCATTCGCAGGCCGACACTGAAAATGCCGATCTGGAGCGCGAGCGCGTTGAGATCGAATCGCACCCTGACGCCGAGCATGCCGAACTCACGGGCATTTATGTGGGCCGGGGCTTGAGCCCTGACCTGGCGCATCAGGTGGCCGGCCAGTTGATGACGCATGACGCCCTGGGCAGCCATGCCCGCGACGAGCTGGGCATTTCCGAGACCCTGAGCGCGCGACCGGTTCAGGCGGCGCTCGCCTCGGCGGCGAGCTTTGCCGTCGGCGCGGCGCTGCCCCTGGCGGTGACGGCACTCTCGCCCGAAAGTACGCTGATTCCCTGGGTATCGGGAACCTCGCTGCTCTTTCTGGCCGTGTTGGGTGCCATGGCGGCGCAGGCCGGCGGCGCAGGCCTTCTGACCGGCGCCTGGCGGGTGACCTTCTGGGGCGCGCTGGCCATGGCCATCACCGCAGGCGTGGGGGCGCTGTTTGGCGCGGTGGTCTAGTGGCGCTCTGGGCCAGCCGTGAAGCCGGACGCAGTGAATCGGGACGCCGGGTATAGCTGGCCCAGGGTGCTGGAGGTGATGGCCAGAAGAATATCCTGGGCCGGTGCCGCGGACTCGTCCGTGGCGCGTTGCGCACGCAGGACTGGCCACAGGCTGGCTACTTCCTTTTCGTGGGCCAGCACCGCGCCTTCCACCGCACCTTGCCAGAATGCCGGGGCTTCGCTTTCGGCAAAATTGCCCCGACCGCGGCCGAAGTGCGCCACCGTCAGGTAGCGCAAGACGCTGGCGACCAGCAAGGTGCGCAAGAATTCGTCGCTGAACTGTACGGTTGGCTGGTTCCTGTCGGTGGTTGAATTGAATCCCCAGGCGGCTCCGGCAAAGGTCAGGGCGCCAACGACGCTGCCCAGCAGCGCGCCCGCGCCCAGGCTCAAGCCGCCCGCCAGAAAATCCGCCGACAAACCGGTTGCCGCGCCTGAAAGCACTGCACCGAGCAAGCCGGCCTGCGCCCGGTCTATGGGGGCTCGGATGACGAAGTTCTCCCGCACCCGGGCGTTGATTTTGCCTGCCTGGCCGGGGTCCAGCCGGTGCAGCGCCAGCAGCTCGCGCGTGGTCGTGGCGATGCCCTGATTGAGCCGTTCGACCAGGGTGCCCATGGCCTGGTCCTGGCGCTGATGCTTGTCCGATTTGCGCAGGCCCGTGGCCCGCAGCGCCGAGTTGAGCAAGCTCCTGCTTTCGGCCCCGACCGGCTGGCTGTCCTGCGCGGCGGCCGCCAGTTGTTGCGCCATGAGCTGCATAGCTTCGTGAAAGCGCGCCTCATTGCCCGCCTGCCAGGCTGTCAGCAGCCGCGCATAGCCCGCTTTTTGGGGTGCGGCGACAAGCTTGCCGACAGCTTCGTAAAACACCCGTTCATGCACCCAGCAGCGGGCAAACGCATCGAGCGCCAGCACCTGGCGGACGATAGGATACTCACCAAGATGGCCGCTCCAGCGCGACAGCTCGGCCTGCTCTTGCGGCGCCGGGCGCGGCGGCCCCATCTGGTTGAGCAAGACCAGCACCGGCTTGCCCAGCCACTGCAAGATCTTCATCTCGGGCGCCAGGTAACCGGCGTCGCCAGGGTTTTCAGCGGAGTTGACCAGGTAGAGCACCACATCGGCCGAATCCCGGGCGGTTCTCAGCGCCTGCTGGCTGAGCCAGAAGGGGCGGTCGCTGTAGCGGTCCAGCACCTCGCGCAAAAACCAGCCAATCGGGTTGCCCGACAGGGCCAGGCGTTTGAGCAGGCGCGCTGAGTCGCCGAAACCGGGTGTATCCCACAGCTGCAGGGTGTCGCCCTGCGCCGTCGTCAACAGAATATGCGACTCGGAGCTCAGGGTGACATGGGCGGCATCCCTCACCTCGCCGACATCGCTGCCTAGCAGGGTTCTGGCTAGCGTGGTCTTGCCGTTGTTGGTGTGCGAGACCAGCGCCAACCGGATCTGTATGGCGGAGTCGTTCATGGCCTCGCCGACAGGGTTAGCCCGCTGTCCAGCGCCTGGGCATCGGGCTTGAGCAGGTTGACAAAGCTTGCCGGCGCCTTGTGAAAACTGCAGAACTGCTGCCACAGCGCCTTGCGTTCAGCCATACGCGCCTGGCCGCCGCTCTGTGCGCCCAGGCGTTCAAGGTAGCCGGATTCGTCCACCAGCACGGCAATGCCACGGGCCGATGCACGTACCAGGTAATCGAGAACCACGCCATGGTTCTCGTTTTCGGGCGTTGCGGCCAGATTGAAAAGAAGCGCTGTCAGCGTGGCATCGCCCTCGTTCGGGCTGAAGTCCCGCAGCGCGTCCTGCGGCTCGGCGCCGTAGGCGATGGCGGGGCGCAACATGAGGCGGGCCTGCTCGCCGAGCAACAGGCCCGCCAGCGTGTGCAGGCCCTTGTCGCGCGCCTCGTCCACGGCAAAGCTGTAGGGCAGCACGCGCAGGGTGCCCGGCGTGCCGCCCAGTGACTTGAGGAGTTTCTGGAAGTAGGGCTGATTCAGGTCAAGGGGGAAATTTCTCGCCAGCTTTCGTGCCCGCAAGTGAGCGGCGCCTGCGAGCAGGGCGCGCGGCAGAACCACCAGCAGCACCAGCGTGGCGGCGTACAGGTGCACCCAACGCGCACCACCGATGGCCGACGCGGGCTGGTCAAACCTGAGGGACTCAATGTCGGCAATGGAAAAGCCCTGAAGCTGGAAGAGCAGAACCGCGGGTCTGAACAGGATTGACAGCAGCGCATGCACCTGGGCGGCGTCGAGGAAGGTGCTTTCCCAGCCCGCCACATACTGCGAAAAATAGCCCTGCGCATACAGCGAGAGCACGGCGCCCAGGGCAAAGAGCGCCGCGCCAAGGTGCATGGTGCGGCCCACCCGGGCCGAGGTGAGACTGCCGCTCAACTGCGTCCATTCGGCGATGAAAGCGTGGAGTGCGCCGGTCAATGCGTAGGGCAACTGGCGTGGCAGACTTGCCCGGCCCAGTCCCGGCAGGCGTGCAAAATCCGCATTGAATCTGCCTACCCGGGCCGACGGCAGCCAGGGCCAGAGCAGCATGGCCGCGTAAATCAGAAGGTTCCAGCCAATGATCAGCAGCAGCGGCGCGGACAGCAGGTCGACGCGGTGCGGGTCGGTGATCCGGTGCATGACAAAGCCCGCCAGCAATGCCAGGGCGGGCAGGCATGCCCAGAGCAGACCCAAGCCCCGGGGCCACTGAAGGACTGCCGCGAAGGCCGGAAACCGCTCGGCCAGGCGTTTAAGGATATGCCCGGCGCGTTGCGCTAGAAATTCGTCAGGCCTTGCCTCGGACCTGGCGTGGGATGCCTGCCACTCAGCCAGCTCCCGGGCGGCGCGGCTGGCATGCTTGCGGTCGTCCTCGCTGAGGATTTCCATCTTGCGGTCGCCCGTTTCAATGGCGCGCACCAGAACCACCTCCCTGGTCGCCTGCTCATTCATGCTTTTCTCCGGTCGCGCGGCACGGCTGGACCGGCGGGCTGAGCATATGCGCCTGCACAGCCGCTCGCCGGCTCAGTCGGGCAACATCACCTGATGGTCGACGCTGAGCAGGTAGTCGCGAAAGATATGCTCGGCGCTCAGCGTCTGGTAGCTGCCGTCGGGCAGGCGGCGCGTTGTGTCCTTCAGGCGGTAGGTGGTGCTTCCGCAGGTCCAGCAGTTGTAGTTGCGCATGTGGGTGCACAGGCAGGTCTTGTCCATCACCGAGATGTTCTTGCCATCGGGATGGAGCAGGACTTGCTGGTTGTAGGCCGTGATGTAGGCACAATTGCCGTTGCCGTCGAGCAGATAGCCGTAGGCTTCGCAATTGGGCCTTATGCCAGAGCCGATGGCCGGCGTGTTCTTCAGCATGCGCATGGGGTAACCGGTGGGTGAAATCGTGTTGACCACGATGTCTTCCTCGCTGGCCCTGAAATATTCCTGCTTGACCTTTGCCGGCAGGCCGCACTCGTTGGAAACCGTGAAGCGCGTCGCAACCTGCACGCCGGCGGCGCCGTTTTCGAGGAAAGAGACGGCATCGCTGCCGGTGAAAATGCCGCCCGCGGCAATCAGCGGAATGTCGAGTTGCTCGGCCTTGAGATAGCCGGCAATCTCCGACAGGATGGTGGCCAGATCGTACTGCGCCCAGTCCATGCCAAAGCCCAGGTGACCGCCCGCCAGCGGGCCCTCGACGATCACGAAATCGGGCAGGCGGTCAAGCCGCGCAATCTTGCGCAGGAATATCTGCAGGGCTCGCACCGATGAAACAATAATGCCAAGCTTGGCATCGCGAAACCGCGGGTGCTCAGCCATCAGGCCGAAGGAGCCCAGATGAAGGCCGGCGCTCAGGGTAATGCCGTCGATGCCCGCGTCAAGCGCGGAATTCAGCCGCACCTGCAGCGTGTCACGCGGCGAATTCATGGTCAGCTTTTCCATGCAGTTGATGAACACCATGCCGTCGCCGCGTTTGGCCTGCATGGTTTTTCCCACGTGGAGCTTGGTGGCCTCGGCCAGGCGGCCCAGGTCGAACTGCACGACGCTCTTGTCCGAGTTGTCGATGTTGTGCTTGTAGAGCTTGGTCTTTTCCTTGACAAAAGCCGTGTCGAAACGCCGGTCCGAGACATCCTGAACCATGGCATCCGAGATATGGCCAACCCCGCCCAGTCGTGCCGCCTCCAGCGCCAGTTCGGCGGTGGAAATATCAACGCCCATTCCACCAATCATGATGGGCACCAGCTCATGCTTGCCCAGTTTCAGGCGGAAATCATCAACTCGTTTCATTGCTGTCCTTGTAACGACGGTCAGGGGGCGAATGGATGCCCTCATGCGGCCATCATGAAAAAATTTTCTGAGTAGGTAAGACGGGTGGCACTACCGGGAATTCATGCAAATTCATCGAAATGCTAGATAGCCATTTTCCCACGCGCTGCGTCGAAATAATGACAAAGTGCTCAAGAATCCATGTTTGGATTGGGCCGGATGGCGAATCATCCTCAAAACAGGCCGACTTATTGCTGCAGCACGCATCAAAGCCAGGTGCCGTCATGCGGCATTTGTATGCTGGTTGCCGGGCTGCCACCGGTGACGAAAGAGCCGATGACGATGCTGAGCAGACCGATGAACATGCTGGCAAAAAATGCCGTCCAGAAGCTTGATACCCTGAAGCCCTTGACCAGCCAGGCCACCAGCAAAATCATCAGCGCGTTGATCACCAGCACAAACAGGCCGAAGGTCAGCAAGGTCAGCGGCAGGGTGAGCACGATGAGCAGCGGCTTGATGATGGCGTTTGCGAAGCCGAGAAGCAGCGCGGAGACGATCAGCGATGCGGTGTCGTCAAACTTCAGGCCATGAAAAATATGGCTGGCCACCCAGAGCGATAGCGCTGTGATGCCCCAGTGCAGAAGAAAGGGCGTCAGGTTTTCCAGCATGTCAGGGGCCTTGTTCAATGGGGTTGCTGGAGTATAGATTCGTCGCCCGCACTGGCCCGCCTGGCGGCGGCAGACGGCGCAAATGTTCTGCATAATGGCTCTCCCGCATCCTTTCTACCTTCCCCGGCTGGCAAGCTGGCTGGTTCCTGGAGAATTCAATGGCCCAATACAACATTGCTGTCGTCGTCGGGAGCCTTCGCAAGGACTCCTTCAACAAGAAGCTTGCAACGGCGCTGGAAAAGCTGTTTCCGGCTGATTTCAGCTTCACCCGCATACGCATCGACGACCTGCCGCTGTACAACCAGGACGATGATGCCGCGCAAGCCGAGCAGGTGGTGCGCATCAAGGGCGAGATCAAGTCAGCGCAGGGCGTGCTGTTCGTGACAGCTGAATACAACCGCTCCATTCCCGGCGTGCTGAAAAACGCCATTGACCACGCATCGCGCCCTTATGGCCAAAGTGCCTTCGATGGCAAACCTGCCGGCGTCATCGGCACCTCCGTGGGTCCGATCGGAACCGCCATGGCCCAGCAGCATCTGCGCAATGTGCTGGCTTACCTTAGCATGCCCACTTTGGGCCAGCCCGAAGCCTTCATTCACAACAAGGAAGGCCTTTATGATGCGGCCGGCAACATTGGCGAAGCCAGTCTGAAGTTCCTGCAGGGCTGGGTGGACCAGTACGTCGCCTGGGTGAAAAAACACGATTGAGGCTGCGGCACCCGCCAGGCAGCACCGGCTGCAAGGCGTATTGGTTAGCGTTTGACCTCGAAGAGCGCGCCGCCGAGTTTGCTGCCCGCCTTGATGCCTTTTTTTGCAAACCATCCCTGGTTCATCTCCAGCACATAGCGGACCGGCTGGGTGGAGCAGTTGGAGTCGGTGGTTTGCGGCTTCATGTCGGCCATATTGACAATGGTGCCGTCATCGGACACGAAGGCCGCCGTCAAAGGCAATAAAGTGTTTTTCATCCAGAAACACTGCTGGCTTGCCTGCTCAAAGACAAAAATCATGCCTTCGTGCTGCGGCATTTCCTTGCGCATCATCAGGCCGATTTCGCGTTGTTCAGGCGTCAGCGCTACCTGTGCATCAATGACATACATGCCGGCTGACAATCTGGTGCGCTGCAGATTCATCTGGGGCACCTCCTGCGCTGACACCTGCGAGGACGCGAGGAGCACCGCGACAGCCAGTGCTGGAAGCAGCTTTCGGCAAATTTTTCCAAAGGTAAAAGTAGCGACGTTAACGCTCATGGACTCACCCCAGTGATATGAATTCTTCTGCAGAAGCGGCGCCCATAAAAAAGCCCGCGCCAAGGCGGGCATTTTGACCTAAGTTACCAGGAATTACTTCTTGGCTTCAGCTTTCTTGGCGGCGGCCTCGGCCTTCTTGGCGGCAGCGGCGTCGGCCTTGGCTTTCTTGGCGGAAGCGGCTTTTTCTTTCTTGGCGGCTTTTGCGGCCGCTTTTTCTTCCTTGGTCATGGCTGCTGGCTTGGCTGCTGGCGTGGCGGATGCGGCAGGCGTTGCAGGTGTCGCGGCAACAGCGGGGGTCGCAGGCTTGGCAGGAGCGGCGGCAGGAGCTTGGGCGTAAGCACCAGCAGCGAAGAGGCCGGCGATCAAAGTTGCGAGGATCTTGTTCATGTCTATTTCCTTGGGTAGCTTGATAGCTTGGTCATGTGATTTGAAAAATACCCCGAACCCTTCGGAGGCCTTACCGTAACGAGGCGGGTTTGCAAAAGGTTGACATAGGCGCAGGAATAATTTCTGGAAAATTTTGCGGCTAAAATTTAGGGGTTTTACCTAAACTGCTGAAAGTGGCGGGTTGCAAGACGCCATCAATGCTCACTGGAGACTTCTGCACATGTACCAGCACATCAAAGTGCCTGCCCAAGGCCAAAAGATCACTGTCAATTCTGACAATTCACTCAATGTGCCGGATGAGCCCATCATTCCCTACATCGAAGGTGACGGTACTGGCGTCGATATCTCTCCGGTCATGCTCAAAGTGGTTGACGCTGCAGTGGCCAAAGCCTACGGCGGCAAGAAGAAGATCCACTGGATGGAAGTGTTTGCCGGTGAAAAGTCCACCAAGGTCTATGGGCCTGACGTGTGGCTGCCTGAAGAAACCCTGCATGCCGTCAAGGACTACGTAGTGTCCATCAAGGGCCCGCTGACCACGCCCGTGGGTGGCGGCATCCGCAGCCTGAACGTCGCGTTGCGCCAGGAACTCGACCTGTACGTATGTCTGCGTCCGATTCAGTACTTTGCAGGCGTTCCATCACCCGTGAAAGAGCCGCAAAAAACAAACATGGTGATTTTTCGCGAGAACTCGGAAGACATTTACGCCGGCATCGAGTTCGAATCGGGCAGCGACAAGGCCAAGAAACTCATCAAGTTCCTGCAGGACGAGCTCGGCGTCAAGAAGATCCGCTTCCCCAACACGTCCGGCATCGGCATCAAGCCCGTGTCCAGCGAAGGCACCGAGCGCCTGGTGCGCAAGGCCATCCAGTACGCGATTGACAATGACAAGTCCAGTGTCACCATCGTGCACAAGGGCAATATCATGAAGTTCACCGAAGGGGGCTTCCGTGACTGGGCTTATGCCCTGGCGCAAAAGGAATTCGGCGCCGAGCTGATCGACGGCGGCCCATGGTGCAAATTCAAAAATCCCAAAACGGGCAAGGAAATCACCATCAAGGACAGCATTGCCGACGCTTTCCTGCAGCAAATCCTGCTGCGCCCGGCCGAATACAGCGTGATTGCCACGCTGAACCTGAATGGCGACTACATTTCCGACGCGCTGGCGGCGCAGGTCGGTGGTATCGGCATCGCCCCGGGTGCCAACCTGAGCGACACCATCGCCATGTTCGAGGCCACGCACGGCACGGCACCCAAGTACGCCGGTAAAGACTATGTAAATCCCGGCTCGCTGATCCTGTCGGCCGAAATGATGCTGCGTCACATGGGCTGGCTTGAGGCCGCCGACCTGATTATCAGCTCGATGGAAAAGTCGATCGAGTCGAAAAAGGTGACCTATGACTTCGCCCGTCTCATGGAGGGCGCCACCCAGGTCAGCTGCTCCGGCTTCGGTCAGGTGATGATCGAACACATGTAAAGCCGACCCGGCTTTTCTTGCCAGGCCGCCCGGGAGCGATCCCGAGGCGGTTTTTTTATGCTGGCTCCACAAGCGGCCAGCCAGCGCAGGGGGAAGGCTTGAATGTCCTGCCATCGCCACCAATTGACCAGTCAGATGCACTTGATGACTGCGATGGCTAGAATGATTTCCATGGCAACCAAATCTCCCAAAACTCCGGCCCAACCGCCAGCTCCCGCTATCCGGCCCGATGACGCCAGTGGCGGTGATTCGGTTGTGCTCGAGCGCCTCCCGCAGAAGACAAAACCGCCGCAAATGTACCAGGTGGTGCTTCTCAATGATGACTACACGCCCATGGAGTTTGTGGTGGTGGTAATCCAGGAGTTTTTCAACAAGGACAGGGAAACCGCCACGCAGATCATGCTCAAGATCCACCTTGACGGCAAAGGCATATGCGGCGTCTTTTCAAGGGATGTCGCGGCCACCAAGGTCGACCAGGTGACGGAAGCGGCCCGAAAGAATGGCCATCCCCTGCAGTGTGTCAGCGAGCCCATTGAATAATGGGAAATTCGGCCAATATTCTCCTCAGAGTTCAGTAAAGTTATCTCCCAAGCAAGCCGAAAGGAAAATCTATGATTGCCCAGGAACTAGAAGTCAGCTTGCACATGGCCTTTGTCGAGGCACGTCAGCAGCGCCACGAGTTCATTACCGTTGAACACCTGCTGCTGGCCTTGTTGGACAACCCCAGTGCGGCCGAAGTGCTGCGCGCGTGTTCAGCCAATGTGGATGATTTGCGCAAGGCGCTTGCCAACTTCATCAAGGACAACACGCCGCAGGTTGCCGGCAGCGATGACGTTGACACCCAACCTACGCTGGGTTTCCAGCGGGTGATTCAGCGCGCCATCATGCACGTGCAGTCCACCGGCAGCGGCAAGAAGGAAGTTACCGGCGCCAACGTGCTGGTCGCGATTTTTGGCGAAAAAGACTCACACGCCGTGTATTACCTCCACCAGCAGGGCGTCACCCGCCTCGATGTGGTGAATTTCATCGCCCACGGCATCAAGAAAAGCGACCCGCCAGAGCCTGCCAAGGCCGGCGAGAGCGCGGCGGAGAACGAGGAAGGTGGCGAAAAGAACGAGAAGGCCTCGCCGCTTGAGCAGTTCACCGTCAACCTCAACCAGCTCGCCAAAGAGGGCAAGATTGATCCGCTGATCGGCCGCCACTACGAAGTCGAGCGCGTCATCCAGATCCTCTGCCGCCGCCGCAAAAACAACCCGTTGCTGGTCGGTGAGGCCGGTGTGGGCAAGACCGCGATTGCCGAGGGCCTGGCCTGGCGCATCACGCAAAAAGACGTGCCTGAAATTTTGGCCGAGGCGCAGGTCTATTCGCTCGACATGGGCGCGTTGCTGGCAGGCACCAAGTACCGCGGCGACTTCGAGCAGCGGCTCAAGGGCGTGCTCAAGTCGCTAAAGGACAAGCCGAACGGCATCCTGTTCATCGATGAAATCCACACGTTGATCGGTGCCGGTGCTGCTTCGGGTGGCACGCTGGATGCGTCCAACCTGCTCAAGCCGGCGCTCAGTTCGGGCCAGCTCAAGTGCATTGGCGCCACCACCTTCACCGAATACCGGGGCATCTTCGAAAAGGATGCAGCGCTGTCACGGCGCTTCCAGAAGGTCGATGTGGTCGAGCCGACGGTGCAGGAAACGGTCGATATCCTGAAGGGACTGAAGTCGCGCTTTGAAGAACACCACGGCGTGAAATACGCGCTGGCTGCGCTGCAGGCGGCGGCTGAGCTGAGCGCCAAATACATCAATGACCGCCACTTGCCCGACAAGGCGATTGATGTGATTGACGAGGCGGGCGCTGCCCAGCGTATCTTGCCGGCCAACAAGCGCAAGAAAACCATCACCAAGACCGAGGTGGAAGAGATCGTGGCCAAGATTGCCCGCATCCCGCCCGCCAATGTCTCCAACGATGACCGCGGCAAGCTCAAGACGCTGGAACGCGACCTGAAAAGCGTGGTGTTCGGCCAGGACAAGGCGCTTGACGTGCTGGCCTCGTCGGTCAAGATGGCGCGCTCGGGCCTGGGCAAGGACGACAAGCCGATTGGCTGCTTCCTGTTCTCCGGCCCCACCGGCGTCGGCAAGACCGAGGCGGCCAAGCAGCTGGCCTACATCATGGGCATAGAACTGATCCGCTTCGACATGTCCGAGTACATGGAGCGCCACGCCGTGAGCCGCCTGATCGGCGCGCCTCCGGGCTATGTCGGTTTTGACCAGGGCGGCCTGCTGACCGAGGCCATCACCAAGAAGCCGCACGCCGTGCTGCTGCTTGACGAAATCGAAAAGGCGCACCCGGACATCTTCAACGTGCTGCTGCAGGTCATGGACCACGGCACGCTGACCGACAACAACGGGCGCAAGGCCGATTTCCGCAATGTCATCATCGTGATGACCACCAATGCCGGTGCCGAGACGATGAACAAGGCAACCATCGGCTTCACCAACCCGCGTGAGGCCGGTGACGAGATGGCCGACATCAAACGCCTGTTCACGCCCGAGTTCCGTAACCGCCTCGATGCAATCGTGAGCTTCAAGGTGCTCGATGAAACCGTCATCCTGCGCGTGGTCGACAAGTTCCTGCTGCAGCTTGAAACGCAACTCGCCGAGAAGAAGGTTGAGGTCACCTTTACCGACACGCTGCGCAAGTACCTCGGCAAGAAGGGCTTTGATCCGCTGATGGGCGCACGGCCCATGCAGCGTTTGATTCAGGATACGATCCGACGCGCGCTGGCCGACGAGCTGCTGTTTGGCCGCCTAATGGACGGTGGCCTCGTGACGGTGGACATGAAAGTCACTACGGACGAAAAGGGTGTGGAGAACGGCGAGGTCATGCTCGACATCCAGCCACTGCCGAAAAAAGAAGGCAAGGCCAAGCCGGAAGCAGAGATCAGCGAAGCCAGTTAATCGAACGCTGAAAGTTAACAAAAAGCCGGTAGCATTTTGCCACCGGCTTTTTTATGAGCGTCCTAGGGGTCACGTCCGAGCACGTCCTAGGGGTCAGGTCAATACATTCTTGGCGAGATCAATTCCAACCGTTACTATCGGCATGAATTTTTCCGTATAAAAAGAACGATATGGCAAGCCTGAAATCCTCTTCTGCACCCCAAAAAACTGTCACCGTGCCAGCAGGTTATGGCGATGTTCGCAGCGCTATCGTTGAACTGGTTAGTAGAGTTGGGCTCAAAAGCAGCCTAAAATTTCCGAAAACAGCCTGTTTTGAGTGCTTAAAACGGCTGTAGCCCAATGAATACGGGCGTTACCAGCTATTAAAAACAGAGCACTTCGGCTTGCATGGTCGTCGCTTGCTGATTCGGAAGTCTTTCTTGAATAACCCTCCCACCTCGCCAGATTCTCCAAAACTTTTTCGTGTCGCCGTCATAGGCTGCGGGCCTGCTGGCTTGATGGCCGCCGAAGTGCTGGCCAATGCCAGCGTGCCCGGCTTGCAGGTTCAGCTCTACGATGCCATGCCCTCGGTGGGCCGTAAGTTTTTGCTGGCAGGCAAGGGCGGGCTTAACCTGACGCATTCAGAAGCGCCAGAGGCTTTTTTGAGCCGCTATGGTGAGCGCAGCGCGCAGCTACAGCCGCTGCTGGCTGCTTTTGGTGCGGCGCAGCTTCGCGCCTGGGCCGAGGGTTTGGGTATTGAAACCTTTGTCGGCAGCTCGGGCCGGGTTTTTCCAAAAGACATGAAGGCCGCGCCGCTGCTGCGCGCCTGGCTGCATCGGCTGCGTGCCTCGGGCGTGCAGTTTTTTATGCGGCACCGCTGGACGGGCTGGGCTGATGACGGGACGCTGTTGTTCTCAAGCCCTTCAAGCCCTGCAAACCATGAAGGTGATGTGCGGGTGCAGGCCGATGCCGTGGTGCTGGCACTGGGCGGCGGTAGCTGGGCGCGGCTTGGCTCGGATGGTGCGTGGGTGCCGCTTTTGCAAGAGCGCGGCGTGGCGGTTGCAAAGCTAAGGCCATCGAACTGCGGCTTTGATGTTGCCGCATGGAGTGAGCATTTCTCAAGCCGTTTTGCGGGCCAGCCTTTCAAGTCGGTGGCTATCAGCTTTACCGATTCACAGGGCCGTAGCTTTAGCCGCAAGGGTGAGTTCATTGCGACGGCCACAGGTGTTGAGGGCAGCCTGATTTATGCCGCGTCAAACCTGCTGCGCGATGAGATTGCCAGCAGCGGCAGCGCCACTTTCAGGCTCGATTTACTGCCCGATAAATCAGCAGAACAGGTGCTGGCCGAAGTGTGGCATCCGCGTGGTTCGAGATCGCTGTCCAGCCACCTGAAAAGTCGCCTGAAGCTCGACGGCATCAAGGCGGCGATGCTGCATGAGCTACTGGGCAAGGACGCTATCAATGACCCGCTGCGGCTAGCCCAGGCCATCAAGGCACTGCCAGTCACGCTGGTGACTGCAAGGCCGCTGGATGAGGCCATCAGCAGTGCGGGCGGTGTGGCATTTGAAGCCATGGATGGTCAGCTTCAGATCAAAACGCCAGCTGGCCTACTGTCACCTTTATCGCCTTTATCGCCTTTATCGCCTTTATTTTGCGCGGGTGAAATGCTGGACTGGGAAGCGCCTACCGGGGGCTATCTGCTCACCGCCTGTTTTGCCAGCGGGTATACGGCAGGGCGTGGGGTTCTGGGTTGCTTACGTTCTAAACCCCCCAATTGAACCGGGCTACAAAAAGTTTCTCCCCTTTGCCCGCATACAATCACGCACGGTGTCGTCTGGCCATAGCCGAGCCGCTTATTTTTCCTCTGTAGTTACTCATCATTTGTGGAGTTTGCTGTGTTTATTTCTTCTGCCTTTGCTCAAACCGCTCCTGCTGCCGCTGCCGGTGGTGGTGACATGTTGTCCTCGCTCACCAGCATGTTGCCGCTGGTACTGATGTTTGTGGTGCTGTATTTCGTCATGATTCGCCCACAGATGAAAAAGCAGAAAGAGCATCGCACCATGATCGAAGCGATTGCCAAGGGCGACGAGGTGGCCACTGCCGGTGGCCTGCTCGGCAAGATCACCAAACTCGGTGAGTCTTACCTGACGCTGGAGGTCGCAGCAGGTGTTGAAGTGCAACTGCAGCGCAGCGCGATTGTCCAGGTTTTGCCAAAAGGTGCCATCGCTACCCCAAAATAGGAGTTTTTGGGGTCAGAGCCCAAATTCGCCGAGCCTACGGCTCGCCCGGAGGGCGCGGTGCGTTGCACCGCAGCGAAATTGGTGTCTGACCCCAATAACTCATGATGCGGGCTTGCCGCATTCATGATGCCTTTCACATTCTCAATCAGCCCACCCGGAACAGACTTCACATGAACCGTTATCCCGTCTGGAAGTACGTCATTATTTCGGTCGCTTTCCTGATCGCCGTCATCTACGCCCTGCCCAACTTTTTTGGCGAGGCCCCGGCAGTACAGGTGTCGAGCAGCAAATCAGCCGTCAAGATTGACGGCACCACGGTTACCCGCGTAGAGCAGGCGCTGAAGGATGCGAGCATCAAGGCTGATGCAGTTACCTTTGACGGCAACTCGGTCAAGGCCCGCTTTGACAACACCGACACCCAGCTCAAGGCCAAGGATGCGATTCAAAAAGCATTAAGCCCTGACCCGGCTGAATCGACTTACATCGTTGCGCTCAATCTGCTGTCACGCTCCCCGGCCTGGCTGACCGCACTGCATGCCTCGCCCATGTACCTGGGGCTGGATTTGCGCGGCGGTGTCCACTTCATGTTGCAGGTGGACATGCAGGCGGCCTTGACCAAAAAGGCGGAATCCCTGTCGGGTGACCTGCGCCTGTCGCTGCGCGAAAAGAACATCCGCCACGCCGGTATCAACCGCACCGCGCAGACCATTGAAATCCGTGTCAAGGACAGCCAGACGCTGGCGGCGACCAAGGGCCTGATACAGGAGCAGTTCCCCGATTTGCAAACCACCGATGCGGCAGATGGCACCGAGTACCGCCTGGTGGCCAGCATCAAGCCAGAGGCGGCGCGCCGGGTGCAGGATCAGGCCCTCAAACAGAACATGGTCACGCTGCACAACCGCATCAACGAGCTGGGCGTGGCCGAGCCAGTGATACAGCAGCAGGGACTAGACCGTATCGTGGTGCAATTACCGGGCGTGCAGGACACTGCCAAGGCTAAAGACATTCTGGGCCGCACGGCCACGCTGGAGATGCGCCTGGTGGACGAGAGCAGCGAAGGCCGCGCCGCTGAAAACAACACCGGCCCGGTGCCGTTTGGCACAGAGCGCTTTTTAGAGCGCGATGGGCGCTCGGTGATTGTTAAAAAGCAAGTCATCATCACCGGTGAAAACCTCACCGATGCGCAACCCGGCTTTGACTCGCAAAACCAGCAGCCCAAGGTTGACCTGACGGTCGATGCCAAGGGTGGCCGCATCATGCGCGATACCAGCCGCGAGAACCTGAAAAAACGCATGGCTATCCTGCTGTTTGAAAAGGGCAAGGGCGAGGTGCTGACCGCCCCGGTGATTCAGGGCGAGCTGGGCAACCGCTTCCAGATTTCCGGCTCGATGAGCGTGTCCGAGGCCAATGACCTGGCGCTGCTGCTGCGCGCGGGCTCGCTCGCCGCGCCCATGGAAATCATCGAAGAGCGCACCATTGGCCCGTCGCTGGGTGCAGAAAACATTTCCAAGGGCTTTCACAGTGTGGCCTGGGGCTTCGCCGTGATTGTGTTGTTCATGGGCGGGTACTACATGCTGTTTGGCATGATCTCGGGCATTGCACTGGCCGTGAACTTGCTGCTGCTGGTGGCCATTCTGTCAATGTTGCAGGCCACCCTGACCCTGCCCGGCATGGCGGCCATGGCACTGGCGCTTGGCATGGCGATTGACTCCAACGTGCTGATTAACGAAAGAGTGCGGGAGGAACTCCGCAACGGTGCCTCACCGCAGGCGGCCATTCATACCGGTTACGAGCGCGCCTGGGCGACCATACTGGACTCCAACATCACCACGCTGATTGCCGGCTTGGCCTTGCTGACCTTTGGCTCCGGGCCGGTGCGCGGCTTTGCGGTGGTGCACGTCATCGGCATTTTGACCAGCATGTTCTCGGCGGTGTTCTTCTCGCGCGGCCTGGTTAACCTTTGGTATGGGCGGCAGAAAAAGCTCAAGTCGGTGTCGATTGGCACGGTTTGGCGCGGTGCAACAGCGCCGAGCATTGAAAAGGCGGGGGTTTAAGTCATGGAATTCTTTAAGATTCGCAAAGACATTCCGTTCATGCGCCATGCGCTGATTTTCAACATCATCTCATTCGTTACGTTTGCGCTGGCGGTGTTTTTCCTGTTCTCGCGTGGCCTGCATCTGTCGGTTGAGTTCACGGGCGGCACCGTCATGGAAGTGGCCTACACCAAAACAGCCGAGGTTGAAAAGATCCGCAACACGGTATCTAACCTTGGTTTTACCGACGTGCAGGTGCAAAATTTTGGCACCTCAAAAGACGTGATGATCCGCCTGCCAGCGCAAAAGGGCGTGACCACGGCGCAGCAAAACGACAAGGTGCTGGCTGCACTCAAAGCGGCTGACAGCGAGGTGCTGCTTAAACGTACAGAATTTGTCGGCCCGCAAGTGGGGGAAGAGCTGGCACAGGATGGTCTGAAAGCCCTTGGCATGGTGGTGGTCGGCATCATGATTTACTTGGCCTTTCGCTTTGAGTGGAAATACGCGGTTGCGGCCATCATTGCCAACCTGCATGATGTCATCATCATTCTTGGGTTTTTTGCCTTCTTCCAGTGGGAGTTTTCGCTGTCGGTGCTGGCGGCTGTGCTGGCCGTATTGGGCTACTCGGTCAACGAATCGGTTGTTATTTTTGATCGTATTCGTGAAAACTTCCGCCGTTACCGAAAAATGGACACGGTGCAGATCATTGACAACGCCATCACATCGACGATCAGCCGTACTATCATCACCCATGGCAGCACACAGATCATGGTTTTGTCCATGCTGCTGTTTGGTGGGCCAACCCTGTTTTATTTTGCGCTGGCGCTGACCATTGGTATTTTGTTTGGTATCTATTCCTCGGTGTTTGTGGCTGCGGCCATCGCGATGTGGCTGGGCATCAAGCGCGAAGATCTGGTCAAGACTGGCATCCGGAAAGACGAAGATCCCAACGACCCTAACGCTGGGGCTAGCGTTTAAGCTGTTATAGACTGCGTACTCATCATCCCAACTGCTTGTGGCAATCAATAACAATAAAAACAGTCTTCTAGCTTCGCAGGCGCGCAAGCTCTTTGTCGCGCACGCCAGCCGTGTGCTACCCGACCTCGCCAAAGCCCTGCTTGAAACGCTGTCCGCCTTGCGGGACTTGCCTGGCAATGCGCTCGACATGCAGGAGCGCCGGGCTGGCTGGCTGGCATTCAGGGATGCCAGCGATACCTGGGTCAAGCAAACCACGCAGGCCTGGAAAAAAAAACCGTTGCTGACCGCCGTCAAGACGGCTGCGGCCCGCGTGTCGATTAACAGTGGCAAGCTTGAGCTGATGGGCGAAGAGGTCATGGAGCAGAAGATACTTGCCTCACGGCTGGCCTTGCGTCTGCTCGATTTTGCGAGCTGGGAATTCAACGACCTGCGCCTGCGCATCCAAAGCCTGGAAGGCACTACAGAGCTGGACAAAGGCGACATTCTGCGACCTGAAGTGATGGCCGAAAGACTGTTAGAGCAGTGGATTGGGGTTGGCCTGATGCGTGAGCTGTGGATGAAGGTTCAAGAGGTCATCCAGAGCCGCCTTGCAGAGCATTTGCTGGAGGCCTATCACGCTGCCAATGAGTATCTGGTCAAAAACGGTGGCATGGCCGAGATTGATTTACGCCCTTTGGTCAAACTCACACCGTCCGGCGCGGCTGGCGAGCAGACCCCCGCTATGCGCCAGTCGGGGAAGTCGGCGGGCGCTGATAACAGCAATGCTGCCTCGGGTGATGGCGGTGGCTCGTCTGGAGGCGGTGGTCAAGGAGGCGGCGGTGGCTTCGGCACGGGTGCAGGCAAGGGCGGCGGTGGCGGTGGTACCGCGGCGGCCTCTCGCTATTCACCGCATGAAGAAACCCGTATGCATACCGCGACCACGCCATTGGCACGGGCGCGTATGCGGGCGCAGGGGGTGATGGGTAGCCTCAAACGTCTGCTGATCAATCAAGTAGCCGGGTTTGATGACACGCGCTCTTCACAGGTATCACCACAACTTGCACAGGCTCTGGCTGGCGTGGCGTATGGCGGTGGTGACGCGCAGGCCACCGTGCTGGCTGACGGCTCTGAAGAGGTTTATGGGGTTGTGCATGTCGAGCAGGCTGTCAGCGCGTTACGCCAGCAAAGCAGCAACCTCAAGCGTGCAGTTTCTACCGAAGCCGAAAAAGCGACGATTGAAGTGGTCGCGCTGATGTTTCTGGCCATCCTGGCCGAAGAACGCATTCCGCCCGCGATACGGGTCTGGTTTGCGCGTTTGCAAATGCCGGTGTTGCGGGTTGCCATTTCCGAGTCTGAATTTTTTGGTTCACTCCAGCATCCGGCGCGCCGCCTGATTGACCGCATGGGCTCCTGCGTGCTCGGCTTTGATGCCGATGTCTCGGGTAGCGCGATGGAAATGGAGATCAAGCGCGTGGTGCAGGTGATTGAGCAATACCCTGAAACCGGCCGCCGCGTGTTTCAGCTCGTGTATGACGAGTTTCAGAAGTTTCTGGCCAAATTTTTGACAGAGCAGGGCAGCACGGCGCGTGTCGTGAGCATTGCCCAGCAGATCGAGCAAAAAGAGACCCTGGCCATCCAGTACACCATCGAGATGCGCAGCATACTCAACGACATGCCAGTGCGCGAAGAAATCCGTGAGTTCCTGTTCAAGGTGTGGGCCGAAGTGCTGGCCATTGCCGCCATGCGCAACGGCCCGCAACACGAGGAAACGCAACGTTTGAAGCGGGCTGCGGCAGACCTGGTATGGGCTGCAAGTGCCAAACTCAACCGCGCTGACCGTTCCAAGGTCATCTCTGACCTGCCCAAATTGCTAAAGTTGTTGCGCCTGGGCATGTCCATGCTGGGCCAGGATCTCAAAACGCAGGGTGGGCATATCAAGCTCATCAGCGACACGCTGGCAGATGCCTTCATGTCCAAAACCGATGCGATTTCAACCGAGCGTATTGATGCCATGGCCAAGCGCCTGGCCAACCTCGAAGACTACCTCTCAGATGAAGACGTGGGCGACTTGCCGCTCGACACCGAGAGCCTGGTGATGATGGTAGGCATTGATGCCTCCGACATCGAGGTCATCACCGATGGCGGCAGCCAACCCACCGAGGCGATGCGCGCTTGGGCGCAGGAGCTGCAACTGGGCGCATGGTTTACGCTGGACCATAACGGCAAGGTCAGCCACGTACAGTTTGCATGGCGCAGCGAGCGCAAGCAACTGCATTTGTTTGCATCCAGCGATGGGCGCAATTTTTTGATTCAGGCGCGCCGGCTGGCGGCGTATTTGCAGGCCGGCTTGCTGGTGCCTACAGAAGAAGAAGCACTGACGGTGCGCGCCACCCGCGACGCGCTGGCCAAGCTCGAAGCAAATCCAGAGCGTTTATTGGGCTAAAAATATCGCCCCCACGCTTTTCACTGCGTGTAATACGCTGCCCCCCGAGGGGGCTATTTTTCCTAGGGGCGGCCCGTCGGAAAAATGTCGCACGAAAGTCGTGGCTGGGTTCTGAATCAGTGCCCCCGCCGCTGTTCGGCATCATCACACAGCTCATCGAGCACCAGCGCATCAGGCTCTTCGCCAAAGCTCCAGTAAACCATCAGCACGATGATCTTCAGGTCATCCAGATCCAACGGGTTGCCGGGTGAGGCCATGGCCCGGTCAATGACGATCTCGCGCATGTGCGGCGGCAACACGCCGGATGACTCCAGAAAACTCACAAACCCCAATGATTCAGCGCCCAGGTGCTCTTGCTCCATGGTCGAGTAAACCCGCAGGCTGCTAGGCGACTGATCTTGAACGTTATCAACGCTGCTGCTGGCCGTGGATACCTGCGAGTCACCCGGCGGCAGGCAGATATGGGTGCTTTGTGCTGCCAGGTTCAGCCCGTCCAGCCAGACCAGAGCCTCGTGGATTTCATCGGCTTCAAAACCCACGGTGGCGAGCTTGCGGCCCAGTTGTGGCAGTTCGGGGCAGGCATCGCCTTGCCAGTAGTTTTCATAAACATAGACAAGTACTTCAAACATGCTTTCAATATAACGCAGATAACCCGCTCTAAAATCACCCAAACACAACATCGGAACGTAATGGTCTTTTTCAGGTACGCACTGGCAGGCGGCATCGCCACGGCGGTGCATTACGCCGTCTTGCTGCTGCTGGTAGAAGTCTTTGCATGGCCCGCAGCGCCTTCGGCTGCATTTGGAGCCCTTTGCGGCGCTGCCGTTTCTTACCTGGTGAATCGGTACATGACCTTTCCCGGTACCACGGCACGCCACCAGCAGGCCGTTCCCCGGTTCATGCTGATCGCGCTCGCTGGTGCCGCCCTGAATGGCGGCCTGGTATGGGCCGGCGTTCATCTGCTCAACTGGCATTACCTTGCAGCACAGCTTGTAGCGACTCTTTTGGTGCTTGGCCTGACCTTCCGTCTTAACCGTTCCTGGACTTTTGCGTGACCCACTTCACTACCCAAACAACGGCTTTTGCAAGCCAGAGCCCATTGGCTGAAGCGCCTTTGCAGGCACCTTGCGCCTTGAGCATCATCGTGCCCTGCTACAACGAAGAAGAAGTGCTGCCGATCTTTCACGCTCGCCTAGTGGCATCGCTGTCAGGTTTAGATGACGTAGCGGGCGGCTGGGAGGTCATCTACGTCAACGATGGCAGCAAGGACGGCACGCTGCGCATCATCAAAGAGCTGCAGGCTGCAAACCCCTGCACCGGCTTTGCCGCACTCAGCCGCAACTTCGGCAAGGAAGCCGCCATGAGCGCCGGGCTCAGGCTTGCGCGCGGTAGCGCCGTGATACTGATTGACGCTGATCTGCAAGACCCGCCCGAATTGATTCCCGACATGCTGGTGGCTTGGCAGCAGGGCGCTGATGTGGTCAACATGAAGCGCAGCAGCCGCGAAGGCGAAACCTGGTTTAAAAAGGCCTCGGCCAGCTGGTTTTACAAAGTCATCAACTGGGTATCGGAAGTGCCGATTCCTGAAAACGTCGGCGACTTCCGTCTGTTAAGCCGTCGTGCGGTCCAAGCCCTGAACCAGTTGCCCGAGCGCAACCGATTCATGAAAGGCCTGTTCGCCTGGATTGGCTACAAGCAGGTCACGATTGAATA
>JBKJKI010000064.1:0-7004 GCA_046597475.1 Polaromonas sp.
GCCGCCGTGGTGGCCAGAGCCGACCCCAAGTGGGGCGAGACGCCCTGCGCTTTTGTCGAGCTCAAGGCCGGCGCAACGTGCACGAAGCAGGACATCGTCGCCCACTGCAAGAAGCACCTGGCCGGCTTCAAGGTGCCGCGCGCCGTGGTCTTTGGCGAGCTGCCCAAGACCTCGACCGGCAAGATCCAGAAGTTCGAGCTGCGCAAGCTGGCTGGGTCGGCGGCGGCGATTGATGTTTGAGACTGCTATGATTTGAATAGCATAATATGTCCGTAGTGATTGGGCTGAAGGCATATTTCATTAGAAATTGGCAGCCTCCTTCACCGCCATGCCACCAAACGTGTCATGGCAACCAGAACGGCCTAAAGTAAAGGTTCCGCTTCAGGAGAATCGCATGCTCAACTATTTCATCACCAGGCCCGGCGGCATTTTGCGGCTCAGCCCCCTCGCGCCGCTGAGCAAAGAGGACTTCAGCGGCCTCAGCGCCGACGTGGATGCCTACCTCTCCGAAAACCCCAAGCTTCACGGCGTGATGATTCACGCCAAGGGCTTTCCCGGCTGGGAAAACTTCGGCGGTTTCACCGCCCACATGCACTTCATCCGCGAACACCACAAGCAGGTCGAGCGCATCGCCGTGGTGACGGACAGCCCGCTGGCCGGCATGGCGGAATTGCTGGGCAAGCACTTCACCTCGGCCGTGATCAGGCATTTCCCCTTTGCCGACGACGCCAAGGCGCAGGAGTGGCTGGAGGCTGTGTGAGATTGGTGTGGGGGAGGGGCATTGGCGGGTGTAGCTGACTGCGTATTACCGGCTGCCGAGCGCCATCCATTCGAACCGCTTGCTACAAACCCCACATTGACTTCTGCTCCTTGACCGTCAGCAATATGGCAATGAATTCTCCGGGGCCAAGACCCGCATTTGGTTGCGGATGACCGATTGAGGAGACACCCATTACCATCAACGGAAAGGAGTGTGCATATGTGGATGACTATCGCCTCGTTACACCTGTTTGCAGTTGTCGGTGTTGCTTTGTGGACGAAAAGCAAGTTTCTGACGTGGATCGCAGGGGCTGTGGTCTTGGTGATAGCGTTTGCAAAAGGCTCTGGGGGGTACGACGTCGTTGACGCTATTTCTACTCTCATAGGGCTAGGTATTGGGCTATCTATGGTGCCAAAGCATGCTGAGAAGGCTCCTACGCAAAGGCCGAATGCCGATATCGCTTCAGTTCCAACTCCATCTGTGCTGAGCATGCCATCCCCGAAGACTGCTCTAGCTCGAGAGTTTGAATTGAGGCCCTCGCGGCGCCGATACCCGATAGGCCGGTGGGTTTTGTTCGCGTTGGCAGCGATCCTCGGGATTTGGGCCTTGTTGCCAAGCTAACGCTCACCGCAACCGGCGACCGTCGCAGCTTGTGCTTCGACCAAAATTTGTTCGTAATAAATGACGACTTTCGGGCGAACAAAGCGTGGCAGTCAAAGACTGCCGTGGGCCAGACGCGGGCCGTCATGAATGACAGCTGACCGGGCAACAAAACGTAGGAACTGAACTTCCAGAAAGCGTCAGATGGTGAATAGCAGCTTCCGCTGCAATCCGGTCCCAACAGGAGTTTGCGGCGACTGGCTGTAAAAGGCGGAGCCCCGTCATACGTGCCTCCCAATCGCCCACGCCAAACCCGGGTGCGATACTTGGCCCCATGCGCTCGCATGCCCTGTCCGCCGGGGCCTGAATGCGCAAGGCCTTATCTCTCATAGCTTCCGTCATGTACCAACTAGCCGCCCCCGCCAGTGCCGAAATCGAGATCAGGAAAAGCCGCTTCATTGGCATGCTGTTCGCTGCCGGCAGCCGGGCCGAGGCGCAGCTGCTGCTGGCCGCGCAGCGCAAGCAGCATCCGGGTGCGGGCCATGTGTGCTGGGCGCTGGTCTGCGAGGGCGATTCCGGCCTGGACGACGATGGCGAACCCTCGGGCACCGCCGCCAGGCCGATGTACAACGTGCTGATGCACAAGGATTTGATGAACGTGCTGGCGGTGGTCGTGCGCTACTGGGGCGGCATCAAGCTGGGCGCGGGCGGGCTGACGCGCGCTTACGGGCAGGCGATTTCCGAGGCGGTCAAGAATGCCGAACTGCTGCCGGTCGAGCCGCAGTGCGAGCGGCGTTGCGTGCTGCAGTTTGCCGACGAATCCGGCCTGCGTCGGCTGTGCGAACAGCAACAGGTTACGGTGCTCGATGCCGTTTACGCCGAGGCCGTCACGCTGGTGTTGCGCATGAAGCTGAGCCAGGCCGGTGAGTTTGAAGAGGCGGCGCGCAACCTGCTGCGCGGCGCGCTGCGCATCAGCCAGGCTCCTTGAGCGCGCCGCGCAAGCATCACCACAAAGCGCAGCATGGAAAGCGGCAACCTGTTTCACGCCATCCCGGCCAGCCTGCCGGCCGAAATCAGCGAATGCCTGCTGCAATCCGGCAGCGTCAGGATAGAGCGCATCGTCTCCAGGGGCCAGCATTCGGCGCCCGGCTTCTGGTACGACCAGCGCGAGCATGAATGGGTGCTGCTGCTCAAGGGCGAAGCGATGCTGCGCTTCGAGCAGGGCAATCAAACCGTGCACCTGACGCCCGGCAGCTACGTCAACATCGCGGCGCACGAAAGGCACAGGGTTGAATCGACGGCGGTCGATGAGGAAAGCGTCTGGCTGGCGGTGTTTTATTCAGGCGCAACGCAGCAGGCCGTCCATCCATAGCCCATGAAAAAGAGCACGCCTGCCAGCGCAAACGTGCTCTTTTTTTGATAGCTGCCAGTGCCCTATAAACAAGGGCTATATTGCTATTTTACCGATATTCCCGTTAATCACCCATCACCAGGCCTTCGCGCCTCGGGTCTGCGCCGCCCAGCCACAGTTTCATGCCATGGGCCTCACCGCGAGTGATGGCCTGCAGGCCGCTGGTCATGGCTTGCTCTCGCACCTCGGCGCCGCGGCCGCGCAGGGCTTCGACGGTGGCCGGGGCGAAGCGGTTTTTTTCGAGGATGCTCGGGCCGTTGAACGAGCCGAAGTTGGGCGGGTCAATGGCTTGCTGCAGCAGGTCCCAGTTCAGCACGCCATACAGCATCTTCGCGGTGGAGTGAATGATAGGCGCACCACCCATGCTGCTGCCGCTCATGATGAGCTGGCCGCAGCCACCAAAGAACGGGAAAGACTTAAGAGGTCTCGAGTAGCCAAAATGTACGGTGCCCACCATGCAAGAGAGACGACTCACGGCGACTGAATCAAAATGTACCCACGGTTTTCAACCGTATCGAACGTGCGCATGCCCTTGACCAGCGTTGTGGTCGGCATCCATACCCAGCCCGCGCTTGCGGGATTGACGTCTAAGACAAGAAACGAGTCGGATTCGCCGTCATAGGCACCGACCGGGGAGATATGACCGCCGCCGGGTTGGCCCACGGCATCGCGGTAATACGCGACGATGACGTAGTTACCTCGATGCCTGAGGTTTTCAACCAAGTCATTCCGAATGTCCTGCTCGACCTTGTTGCCATCAACTATGGTGAGTCGGGTAATTGCGCCATTTGCTCTAAGCATTTCATCGAGCTGGCGAACCTGATAGCCGACATCGTGGATCTGTTTTCCGTTGATCGTCAGAGGTTCGCCGAGTACCTGCGCGCGCGTCTTCTGTCCCTTGGTGATCACGTTGTCCTGTGTGAAGCGCGGGACCGTCAGATCGAAGTTGCTCGGAAGGTATTGAAGGTCCTCCGCACGCAAGCGGCTCCGATCGCGTGGTAGGTCAGCGGCCCGACCGCGAACGGCGTTGAGTACGATGGCCGCTGATGTAGGACCACAGAACGCGCCGTTGGATTGCGCCTCGAATTGATTGGCAAGCACGGGAAAGTCCACTTTGGCAGTTGATCGGGCCAAGCGAGCAAGGCCCTCATCCGACGAGAATGGTAAAAGTTCCTGAACGACACTCGCCGCCGCGTTGTTCAGGCTGAAGCTGGATGAGCCTTCGGGTTGCGCCGGAACGTTGTACGCAAACTGGCTGCTGGGGCTGGGCAGACTCGAACAGGCGGCCAGCAGCGCGGCAAGCGCAACGGAGGTCAACAGGCGTTTCATGCAATCCCCTCGGTTTTGATGAGTTGCCATATTAACCGTGAGACCGGTGCGCAGCCCGTATCAAAACGCCAGGTTAAAGCCGGATGAGCTGCTTGCCCAGCAAGTGCGGCTTCAGTGTGCTATTAAAAAAGTAGCAAACAAGCGCCGCCCTTTCTTTTGACAAGCGGCGCAGGCTTCTCAGCGCGGTGCCAGTCGGATCGCGCCATCGAGGCGGATCACTTCGCCATTGAGCATGTCGTTTTCAATGATGTGCTTGGCCAGTTTTGCGTAGTCCAGCGGCGTGCCCAAGCGTGAAGGGAAGGGCCCCGACGCGGCCAGCGAGTGCTGGACTTCCTGCGGCATGCCTAACATCATGGGTGTGCCGAAAATGCCGGGAGCAATCGTCATGTTGCGGATGCCGTTGCGCGCCAGGTCGCGGGCGATCGGCAGCGTCATGCCGACAATGCCGCCCTTGGACGCGCTGTAGGCGGCCTGGCCGATCTGGCCGTCGTAGGCCGCCACCGATGCGGTGGAAATCATCACGCCGCGCTCGCCGGTGGCTTCGGGCTCGTTCTTGCACATGGCGTCGGCTGCCAGGCGGATCATGTTGAAGCTGCCGATCAGGTTGACGGTGATGGTCTTGCTGAACACGGCCAGGCTGTGGGCGCCGTTCTTGCCGACGGTTTTTTCGGCCGGTGCAATGCCGGCGCAGTTGACCAGACCCATCAGCTTGCCCATGGCAACCGCCTTGGCCACGACGGCCTGGCCGTCGGCCTCCTGGCTCACGTCGCACTTGACGAATGCCGCGTTGGCTGCGCCCAGTTCCTTCGCAATCGCCTCGCCTTTTTCAGCCTGCATGTCGGCAATCACGACCTTGGCGCCATTGGCCACCAGCATGCGGGCCGTGCCTTCGCCCAGACCTGATGCGCCACCGGTGACGATAAATACCTTGCCTGCGATTTCCATGACGGGTTCCTTTGAGTTGAGTTTAAAAAAACGTGCGTAAAAAAAGATCGCCACGCCAGCTTCGGGCTTGACGTTAACGTAAACGTCAATTATCGCCGATGACGGGCCGGACCTGGGCGCAGAGCGCGGTAGCCGACAATACCCTGCCGATGGGCACCGTGTTGCCCCGGCGAAACCCTGAATGAGTGAAACGACATGAGTGTGATGAGACAAGCCATGACGCAAGCCGTCCCGCGGATTCCCGCGCGCTGGCCGCGCCTGCTCTGGCGGCTGGTGCTGCCTGCCTTGCTGCTCGCTGGCTGCGCCTCGCCGCCCGTGGCGCCGGTCAGCCCGCCCCCGGCCGGGGACGTGAAAGAGGGCTTGCCGGTTAAAAAGCCGCTGAAAATCGGCCTGGCGCTGGGCGGCGGCGCGGCGCGCGGCTTTGCCCACGTCGGGGTGATTGCCGTGCTGGAAGAGGCCGGGCTCAAGCCGCAGCTCGTGGTCGGCACCTCGGCGGGCAGCCTGGTGGCCGCCATCTATGCCAGCGGAAAAACCAGCGCGCAATTACAGCAGACCGCGCTCGGCATGGAAGAGGTTGCGATCACCGACTGGATGCTGCCGATCTTTGGCAAGGGCATGTTCAGGGGCGAGGCACTGGGCCGCTACGTCAACCAGCTGGTGGGCGGCCGCCTGATTGAAAACATGGCGATTCCGCTGGGCATCGTGGCGACCGACCTGAACAGCGGCCAGGCCGTGCTGTTCCGGCGCGGCGACACCGGCACGGCCGTGCGTGCGTCCAGCGCCGTGCCGGCGGTGTTCGTGCCGGTCAAGATCAGCGGCCATGAGTACGTGGACGGCGGCCTGGTGGCGCCGGTGCCGGTTCGTTTTGCGCGGCAGATGGGCGCCGACATCGTGGTGGCCGTTGATATCTCCAGCCCGCCCGAGGGCAACCCGGCGGGCGATACGCTGCAAATTTTGCTGCAGACTTTTTCCATCATGGGCAAAAGCATCAACCAGTTTGAGCTCAAGGATGCCGATGTGGTGGTCAGGCCCTCGCTCACCGGCTTGAAGAGCGCCGATTTTTCAGCCCGCAAGCTGGCCATCGAGTCCGGCCGCGCGGCCATGCTCGCGGCGCTGCCTGCGCTCAGGGCCAAGCTGGAGGTCGGGGTCGCTTCGGCGCACTAGCAACCGCTCTTGTTTTGATAGCTTCTTATGCCCGTCAATCATGGGCTAGAGGCTGATTCCGCTTAAAAACATGTGTCGCAACCGGCCAGACAGCGTGGCTTGATCCCCGGGCGCAGCCATCGGCATTAGGCATGCGCTGCCCAAGGCGGATAGAGCACGCCAGCGATTACAAATTGGCACAGTTTTCATGCAACAAATGGCGCGCGAGCCGACCTATCGGCATGACGACAGCCTATTCCGCTTCATCGATAAGCCACACTGCACCAGCGCGACTTGCCGACGTGGCGTGCATCGGCCATCACGCTGGTGTGACGCGGTTGCCGTCGATGTTTGTCAAGGAGATTCATCATGGCATTAAAACTTTTCCCAGCCGCTCTTGTGGCGGTGGCAGCGCTCGCCGCTGCCAGCAGTTTTGCACAGGGTGCTAAAACCCGCGCTGAGGTGAACGCGGAACTGCAGCAGGCCTATGGCCAGGGCTACTCCCCGAGCAGTCTCTACGCGCCCTCGGTGCCGCAGACCGCAAGTCCCAGAACCCGGGAAGATGTGACGGCCGAACTGATGCAGGCCTATCACCAGGGCTACTCCCCTATTGAGACCAACCCCTTCCCGCCTGCCTACAAGTAAGTGGCTGATGAAGCGATCCCAGGATGATGGCGTTGCCAGTCATTGGGAGATCGCATCGAGTAGGGTGAGGGGTTGCCCCCTCAGCCCTCTCACACCACCGTACGTGCGGTTCCGCATACGGCGGTTCATTAAACATGCTGGAGGCGTCGCTGGGTGTCCAGCAACGAAACC
>JBKJKI010000074.1:0-5912 GCA_046597475.1 Polaromonas sp.
GGTTTCGTTGCTGGACACCCAGCGACGCCTCCAGCATGTTTAATGAACCGCCGTATGCGGAACCGCACGTACGGTGGTGTGAGAGGGCTGAGGGGGCAACCCCTCACCCTACTCGATATCTGGCGCAAAGACGCCGGGCGTGCCACGGGAGCGAGTCGAATCCAGGGCAGGGCGCCCAATCGCTTGCTGGCCCGGAGCAGGCATGAAAGGTGCCGATTGTCCATATAAAACGGGAACTCATTGCTATATAATTTATAGCTAAAAGCGGTGGACCTACTGAAGCAGGGGCGTGTCCGGCAACTCGTTGGCTTGGTCCGGTGAGGCCTCGGTGCGCGCGAAGTGGCTGAGGAGCACGGTCGAGGTCTCTTCAATGGCCTGGGTCAGGCCGTCTTCGTAATGTCCGGCCCGGAAGGCGCCGGCCATGCGCGCCAGCATGGCCTGCCACTGTGCGGCGTCGACATGGCGCATCAGGCCACGGTCGGCAACGATCTCGATCGCGTGCTCCGCCAGCAGCACATAAATCAGCACGCCATTGTTGTGCTCGGTGTCCCAGACGCCCAGCTTGCCGAACAGGGTGAGGGCGCGCTGTCGCGTCAGCGCCTTGAGGGTATGGTGGGCATTCAGCCGCCAGACATAGCTCAGGGGCAGTGATGATTCGACGCAGATGCGGATCTGCCCGCCGTGCCGCTGCTCGATGGCCGCCACGCGCGAAGCCAGTCGCTTGAGCATGTCAGGGGGAATCGCGCGGCGCGTGTCCGACGCATCGAGCCACAGGTGTTTGATCAGGACTTTGAGCTTGTTCGTCATCGTGCTTACCAGCTGCCAGAGGCGCCGCCGTTGCCGAAATTGCCACCGCCACCGCTGCTGAACCCGCCGCCACCACCACCGCCCCGGAATCCGCCGCCACCGAAACCCCCACCGCCAAAGCCGCCCCGCACCAGGGCGCCCAGGCTGCTGATGAGTGCAAACACGATGCCTGCCAGCGCCGCCAGGCCGCCAATCAGCAGGCTGCCAGTGAACAGCCAGGCCAGCGCGCCGACGGCGCCGCCCGTGGCCACCGAGCCCAGCTTGCGACCGAGCACGGCAGAGAGCACTCGCCCACCGATCGGCACGGCAAAGAACAGGAAAACAGCGAGGTTCGTCCAGTCAAAACCGGCGTTGCCGCGGCGCCCACCCTGGCTCTGCGTGGGCGCGGGCAGGTTCTCGCCGCTGATGCGCGCCATGATCTGGTCGGCGGCGGCATCCAGGCCGCCCGCATAGTCACCCTGCTTGAAGCGCGGCGTGATGGCGTCATCGATGATCTGGCTCGCCGCCAAGTCGGGAATCGCGCCTTCCAGCGCCTTGGTGGTTTCGATGCGCACCCGGCGGTCGTTCTTGGCGACCACCAGCAGCAGGCCGTCGCCAATGCTTTTGCGGCCTATCTTCCAGCTGTCGCCGACGCGCTGGGCATAGGCGGCAATGTCTTCTGGCTGGGTGCTGGCCACCATCAGCATGACGATCTGTGCGCCGCGCGACTGCTCGAACGTACTCAGCTTGGACTCCAGCGCGGCCAGCTGCTGCGCGTTCAGCGTGCCGGTGCTGTCCATGACATGCGCGGTGAGCGGGGGCACTGCCTGCACGCTCTGCGCCCATGCCCCCTGGCTCGCCAATGGCAGCCACAGCGCCAGCAGCAGGACGCGTAGCCAGCTGACCTGCGCGGCCGTGTCAGGGAACAGCGGGGGTCGCAGACGGCGCGAAGTCATGGTGGGCGTCAGCCCCTATTTCTTGGTGAAGTCAACCACCGGCGGCGCGGAGATCTGCGCTTCGTTGGCCACGGCGAAACTGGGCTTGACCTTGTAGCCAAAGACCATGGCCGTCAGGTTGCTCGGGAAGCTGCGCGCCAGCACGTTGTACTCCTGCACCGTCTGGATGTAGCGGTTGCGCGCCACCGTGATGCGGTTTTCCGTGCCTTCAAGCTGTACGCGCAAATCACTGAAACCCTTGTTGGCCTTCAGCTCCGGGTAGCGCTCGCTGACCACCATCAGCCGGCTCAGGGCGCTGCCCAGCTCGCCCTGGGCGGCCTGGAACTTGGCGAATGCGGCGGGGTCGTTCAGCGTCTCGGGCGTGACCTGGATGGAGGTCGCCTTGGCACGCGCCTCGATCACCTTGGTCAGCGTGTCCTGCTCGAAGGCCGCCTCGCCCTTGACGGTGGCGACAATATTGGGCACCAGGTCGGCGCGGCGCTGGTACTGGTTGAGTACCTCGGACCAGGCCGACTTGGTCTGCTCGTCAAGGGTCTGAAAATGGTTGTAGCCGCAGCCCGTCAGCAGCGCACTCAGTACCGCCGCGAGAGTCCAGGCCAGAAAACGTGATGTCATGAAAAATCCTCCAGAATTCAGGCTGCAACACTAACATAGTCAAATCCTGTCGGGGCACACAATCCGGTAATGCCTGCCTTACCCGCCTCGCCTCGCCGATTCGTCCCGCCCGCCAACCCTTGCCGATTGCCCATGCGTAAACCCAAAGCCCCCCTCGCCAGCGCTGCCACGGTCGACGACGTCGAGGCGGCATTCTATGAAGCCCTGCAAAACGGTGACATCGACCAGCTCATGGCCTGCTGGGGCGACGAGGATGAAATCGTCTGTGTGCATCCGGGCGGCGCGCGGCTGGTCGGCCCGGTGGCGATACGCGGCGCTTTTGACGCCATGTTTTCCAATGGCAGTATTCGCGCCCAGGTCGTGCGTGCGCGCAAGCTTGACACGCTCAGCGCCAGCGTGCGCAGCGTGCTTGAGCGCATCGAGATATTGACCGGGGAGGGCCCACGCCACGCCTATGTGATTGCCACCAACGTCTACCACCAGACGGCGCAAGGCTGGCGCATGGTCGCCCACCACGCCAGCCCGGGCACTGAAAATGAGCTTTCTGATGAATCAGAAGCGCCGCAAATCCTTCATTAACAGTTATAGTTTGCTATGGATTATGTAGCGCCCTGGTGGCTGCCTGGTGGCAACGTGCAAACCATCTGGGCGGCCCTGCGTGCGCGCCGTTTCGTCGGCCCGCCGCCGGTCTTCCGCCGTGAACGCTGGAACACCCCCGACCAGGACTTCGTCGACGTGGACTGGCTGCTGGACGTCGCCCCCACGCTGGCCACTTCGCCTGTCACGCCGCCCGCGCCCGCCGCCTCAAATTCGGCCTTGCCCCTCAATGGCGCTGGCCTTGATTTGGCCGGGCCGGGGCACTGTGCCAGGGCGGGCGGGCAACCCCTGCTGGTGGTGTTCCACGGTCTTGAGGGCTCATCGGCCAGCCATTACGCCCAGGCGTTTGCCGATGTGGCCCGCGGCCGGGGCTGGGCCTTTGCCGTGCCGCATTTCCGGGGCTGCTCGGGCGAGCCCAACCTGGCGCCACGCGCCTACCATTCGGGCGACTTCACCGAAATCGACTGGATGCTCAGGCGGTTCGTGCGCGAGCATGCGGGGCCGGTGCTGGCGGTCGGCATTTCGCTGGGCGGCAACGCTCTGATGCGCTGGGCCGCCGAGCTGGGCGTCTCCGCCGGCGAGCTGGTGTCGGCGGTGGCCTCGGTCTGCTCGCCACTCGATCTGACCGCGAGCGGCCAAGCCATCAGCCGGGGCTTTAACCGCCAAGTCTATACGCGCATGTTCCTCAGCACCATGGTGCCCAAGGCGCTGCAAAAGCTTGAGCAGCACCCCGGCCTGTTTGACCGGCAAGCCTTGCTGGCTGCGCGCGACCTGCACGCCTTTGACGACGTGTTTACCGGGCCGGTCCATGGCTTCGGGGGCGCTGACGCCTACTGGCAGCTGGCCTCGGCCAAGCCTCACCTGAGGCAGATCGCCATTCCCGCGCTGGCGCTCAATGCGCTCAATGACCCTTTTGTTCCGGCCAGCAGCCTGCCGCAGCGCGCCGATGTCAGCCGCCATGTCACGCTCTGGCAGCCCGCCTATGGTGGTCATGTCGGTTTTCCGGCGGCCAGCTACCCGGCGCATGTGCGTGCCATGCCTGAAGCGGTGGCCGCTTTCCTGGCGGCACAGCTGTCCGCAGGCAGCAGCGGCGGCGTGCCGGCATCGCGGATCCCGGCGGGTCAAAACAGCGCAAAATAGCCGCATGGATGACATCGTCAAGCAGGCCATCGCGAAGTGGCCCAACGTACCCGACTGTTTTGGCTGGCTCGGGCTGGATGTCCGCGGCAACTGGTATATGCGCGACGACCGCGTGCAGGCGGCCGGGCCTTTTGTCGCGCCCGGGGGCAGTCGCGACACGGTAGCCAAGGGCTCGCTGCTTAAACACGACAAGCTGATCGACTTCATTCAGCGCAATTACGAAAGCGACGCGAATGGCCACTGGTTTTTCCAGAACGGCCCGCAGCGCGTGTATGTCGAGCTTGAGGCCACGCCCTTTATCTGGCGCATTGCCGCCGCGCCGGACTTTGCCGTGGCGGCGCACACCGGCCAACCGGCGCGCGTCCAGCGCTGCGTGCTTGACGGGCAGGGGCGGGTCTATCTGGATACCGATCTGGGCTTTGGCCTGGTGCATACCCAGGACGTGACCCACGCGGCTGACGCGGTGGAGCAGGGGCTGTGGGTGCCCGAGGAGATGCATGCCGCTGATTTGCCGGCCCGCTTCGGGTATGTACGCAGTCCGCAAAGCACTGCGAAAAATATAGCAAACTAAGGCCGTGCTACCTGGGCTAGAGGCTTATTTTGGCAGTTCACAATAAAAAACCGGTCATCGACCGGTTTTTTTGCTGCCAGAGCGGCGTGCCTTGTTTTTACTTGGCCGCACTCACCATGTAGTCAACCGCCGCGTGAATGTCGGCGTCGGAGGCAGCGGAGCCGCCCTTGGGTGGCATGGCGCCCTTGCCCTTGGTGGCGCTGGCATACAGGGCGTCAAGCCCGGTCTTGATGCGCGGGGCCCAGGCGGCCTTGTCGCCAAACTTGGGTGCGCCTGCAACACCTGCTGCGTGGCAGGCCACGCAGGCCTGCTTGTAGAGCGCTTCGCCATTGCCCGAGGCAACCGCAGCGGGCGCGGCAGTGGCCACCACGGTTGCTGCTGCGGCGGGGGCCGCCGGTGTTGCGGGAGCCGCTGGAGCGGCATCAGCAACAGGCGCAGCAGCTGCACCGGCCGCCGGCGCTGCTGGCACGGGGAATTTTCCGCCGGCCGCAGCCGTCATGTAGACCACTGCGCGGCCGATTTCAAGGTCTTCAAAATCGCCACCGCCCTGCGCGCCCATGGCGCCTTTTCCCTTGAGCGCGGAATGCACCAGCGCGTCATAGCCGGTAGCGATGCGCGGGCCCCAGGCTGCCGCGTCGCCAAATTTTGGCGCGCCCGCGGCGCCGCTGCCGTGACAGGCTATGCACTGGGCTTTGTAGACTTCTTCGCCTGACTTGAGCGGGCGGTTGGCATCGCGGATCTCGACCACGCCGATTTTCTGGATGCGCTGAGCCACTGCACGTTCGGAGTCATCACTGCCAGCCGCAGGCTTGTTGGCCGAGGTTACGTAGTAGACCAGTCCGATGATGGCAAAAATGGGAACGACAAAAGAGAAAAAAACCGCCGCCAGCAACTGCTGGGGAGTCTTGATCGGTCCATTGTGTGCTTCTGCGTGGGCCGTAGTGTGGTCGTTTGCGCTCATGGCGTCCTCAAAAAACTGGAAGTCGGGGCTATCGCGGTCTGCTAAAGCAGCCTCGCATTATAGCCGTGGCCCTTGCAAAACCATCCCGAGGCCGCGCCGGCTGATAGAATCAGCAACTGTGCGCAGGATTCATCAGGCGCAGAGCAGGAATTCCCTGAAGTCCCGCCCGACCGGCGGATTCGGGCGCAGAACGGTTTTTTTCAGCATTGCGGCTGTAGCTCAGTGGATAGAGTATTGGCCTCCGAAGCCAAGGGTCGTGGGTTCGATCCCCGCCAGCCGCACCATC
>JBKJKI010000096.1:0-4675 GCA_046597475.1 Polaromonas sp.
CGACTTCCTCGAATTCAAGGGCCTCTACGACCAGCAGACGATCTGCGGCTGGGCCGAGATCGAGGGCGAGCCGGTGGACATGCGGGAAGTCATCGCGCGGATCGTCGATGGCCCGGAGCTGCTCGAGTTCAAGCCGCTGTATGGCGCGGCCACGGTGTGCGTGCAGGCGGCGGTCGATGGCCATGCGGTCGGCTTCATCACCAACAACGGTCCGATCGATGTCGCCGGCGCCAACAAGGCCACCCACTTCATCCAGTGGATGTGCCAGCTGGGCCACCCGATCGTCTACCTGCAGAACACCACCGGCTACATGGTCGGCAAGGAGAGCGAGCAAGGCGGGATGATCAAGCACGGCTCCAAGATGATCCAGGCGGTCACCAACGCCACGGTGCCGCAGATCACCATCCAGTGCGGCGCCAGTTTCGGCGCCGGCAACTACGGCATGTGCGGCCGCGCCTACTCACCGCGTTTTCTATGGATGTGGCCTAACGCCCGCATCAGCGTCATGGGCGGCGAGCAGGCCGCCGGCGTGCTGGCCACTGTCAAGCGCGACGGCATCGAGGGGCGCGGCGGGCAGTGGAGCGCCGAGGAAGAAGAAGCCTTCAAGGCGCCCATTCGCAGTCAATACGAGCACCAGGGCCATCCGTATTACGCCAGCGCCCGCCTCTGGGACGACGGCGTGATTGACCCGGCCGACACGCGCCGCGTGCTGGCGCTGGGCTTGAGCGCCGCGCAAAACGCGCCGATTGCCGAGACGAAGTTCGGCCTGTTTCGCATGTAAGGGATGAAAGGGATGCAAGCCATGACAGCACTCACCACCACCCAGCAGGGCGCCGTACTGACCCTCACGCTCAGCCGCCCCGAGTTGCGCAATGCCTTCAACGACGAGGTGATTGCCGAGATCACCGCTGCTTTCCTGGATGCCGCCAGCCGCGCCGAGGTGCGCGCCGTGGTGCTGGCCGCCGAAGGCCCGGCCTTTTGCGCTGGCGCCGACCTGAACTGGATGCGTCGCATGGCCGACTACAGCCATGCCGAAAACCTGGCCGACGCGGCGCAGCTGGCCGAGATGCTGCGCGTGATGTACCACTGCCCCAAGCCCACCCTTGCCCGCATCCAGGGCGATGTGTATGCCGGCGGCATGGGGCTGGTGGCGGCCTGCGACATGGCGGTCAGCGTGGACACGGCGCATTTTTGCCTGAGCGAGGTCAAACTGGGGCTGATTCCGGCCACCATCAGTCCCTATGTGATTCGCGCCATGGGCGCGCGCGCGGCGCACCGCTACTTTTTGACGGCAGAGCGCTTTGATGCTTGGCAAGCGCACCGCATAGGCTTTGTGCATGAAGTGGTGAGCGCCGAGCAGCTCGATGCCAGGGTGGCGGAGCTGACGAACGCCCTGATCAGCGCCAGCCCGAATGCGGTGCGCAGCTGCAAGACGCTGGTGCAGGAAGTGGCCGGACGCGAGATAGCCGCGCCGCTGATTGGCCGAACGGTCGAAGGCATTGCCGACATCCGAACCAGCAGCGAAGGCCGGGAAGGCGTTCAGTCTTTCCTGCAAAAGCGCAAGCCGTCCTGGCTGGCCTGACATGCCGGATTTTTGCGGAAAGGCTCCCGTCATTGCGAGCGCAGCGCGGCAATCCATCTTCATGCCCCATCAACGATGGATCGCCGCGGCCTGCGGCCTCGCGATGACGGCATGAAGGCATGTGAAGTGAAGACATGCCCTTCGCATTGAGATCGAACAACGAAAGAATGGACGCCACCATGCAAGCCCTCGATACCGCGCAACTGATCGCCCTGGCCGGCGCCCTTGGATGGGCGAGCGGCGTGCGGCTTTACCTGGTCGTGCTGCTGACCGGGCTGGCCGGCTACCTGGGCTGGGTGCAACTGCCGCCGGGCCTGCATCTGCTGGCCAATCCGGTCGTGCTGGGCGCCAGCGGCTTCATGGTCTTCATCGAGTTTTTTGCCGACAAGATTCCGGGGCTGGACTCGCTCTGGGACGTGGTGCATGCCGTCATCCGCATACCGGCCGGCGCGGCGCTGGCCGCCGCGGTGTTCAGCGCCGACAGCGGCGCTATGAGTTTGGTAGCGGCATTGCTCGGCGGTACGCTGGCTGCGACCAGTTTTGCCGCAAAATCGACGACCCGGGCGGCGATCAACACCTCGCCCGAGCCCTTCAGCAACATCGGCACCTCACTGCTCGAGGACAGCTTGGTGCCGGCCGGCCTGTGGCTGGCGATTGCCCATCCTTTTGTTTTCATCCCCTTGCTGGCGCTGTTGCTGGTGCTCAGCATCTGGCTGATACGCATTTGCTGGCGATTCCTGGCGCAGCTTTTCAAGCGCGTGGCGCGCATTTTCAGCGGCAGGCCCGATCCCGGCCTGTCGCCCGCTTTTACCCTGAAGTCCCCTTTTTCAAAGAACGACAACCATGTTTAAAAAGATACTCATTGCGAATCGGGGCGAGATTGCCTGCAGGGTGGCCGCCACGGCGCGCCGCATGGCCATCAAGACCGTTGCCGTGTATTCGGATGCCGATGCCAATGCCAAGCATGTGGGCTTTTGCGACGAGGCCGTTCACATCGGCGGCAGCGCGCCCAAGGACAGCTATTTGCGCTGGGAAAAAATCATCGCTGCGGCCCAAGCCACCGGCGCCGAGGCGATTCACCCCGGCTACGGCTTCCTGAGCGAGAACGAGGAGTTCGCGCAAGCCTGTGCTGATGCCGGCCTGGTCTTCATCGGCCCGCCGGCGTCCGCCATCAAGGCCATGGGCCTGAAGGCCGAGTCCAAGCAGTTGATGGAAAAAGCCGGCGTGCCCCTGGTGCCGGGCTACCACGGCAGTGACCAGGACCCGGCGCTGCTGCAGCGCGAAGCCGACCGCATCGGCTACCCGGTGCTGATCAAGGCCAGCGCGGGCGGCGGCGGCAAGGGCATGCGTGCGGTGGACAAGGCCGAAGACTTTGCCGCGGCGCTGGCCTCCTGCAAGCGCGAAGCCATCAGCAGCTTCGGCGACGACGCGGTGCTGGTCGAGAAATACGCGCAGCGCCCGCGCCACATCGAGATCCAGGTGTTTGGCGACATGCATGGCAACTACGTTTACCTGTTCGAGCGCGACTGCTCGGTGCAGCGCCGCCACCAGAAGGTGCTGGAAGAAGCGCCGGCGCCCGGCATGAGCGAGGCAATGCGCAAGCAGATGGGCGAGGCCGCCGTCGCCGCCGCGCGTGCCGTCAATTACGTGGGTGCCGGTACGGTGGAATTCATCGTCGAGCAAACTGAGCCCGGCGAAGCGACAAGCGCTGTGCCCGTTCCAGACCAGCCAGGGCCGCGGAACCGGCTTCGCCGGGCCGCAGGCGCAGCGGCCCCCTCGGGGGGCAGCGAACCACACGAAGTGGGGAGCGTGGGGGCCTTTTATTTCATGGAGATGAATACGCGCCTGCAGGTCGAGCATCCGGTGACCGAAGCCATCACCGGGCTGGACCTGGTCGAGTGGCAACTGCGCGTCGCCTCGGGCGAGGTGCTGCCGCTGGCGCAGGGTCAGCTGAAGATCAACGGCCACGCCATCGAGGCCCGCATCTGCGCCGAGAACCCGGACAACAACTTTCTGCCCACCACCGGCACGCTGCATGTTTACGACAAGCCGGTTTGCACGGCGTTTGAGCGCGCGGACTTGAGCGGCGCGGGCATTGCGGTGCGGATTGACGACGGTGTGCGCGAAGGCGACACGATTTCGCCGTTTTACGACTCCATGGTGGCCAAGCTCATCGTGCATGGCCAGACGCGTGAAGAGGCGCTGGCCAGGCTCGATGAGGCGCTGGCGCAGACCCGCATCGTGGGCTTGAGCACCAATGTGCAGTTCTTGCGCTACGTGGTGCGCAGCCCGTCGTTTGCCCAGGCCAATCTGGACACGGGCTTGATCCCGCGCGAAGAGGCGCTGCTGTTCAGGCAGGAGCCGGTCGGGCTGCCGATGGCCGCCGCTGCGGCGATTGCCCAGACGCTGCTGGGCGAAAAATCCGCTGAAGGCGCTGACCCCTTCAGCCGCCGCGATGGCTGGCAAAGCCATGGCGTGACGGTGCGGCCTTTCGAGTTCGAATTCAGGGGCGAGCCCGCCAAAGCGGCATTGAGCTATCTGCATGACGGCGCTTTGCAATTGACGGTTGGCGACGTGTCGGGACCGCTGGTGTTTTCAAAAGGAGAGAAAGGGATAGACATCCAGTTTGCGGGCCAGCGCCTGACTGCTGCGGTCTATACCCAGGGCGAGGTGGACCATGTCTTTACCGCCAGGGGCGCGACCCAGATCACGGCCATTGACTTGCTGGCCCATGCGGGCGAGAGCCACCAGGAAGGCGGACGCCTGACCGCGCCCATGCAGGGCAAGATACTGTCGTTCTCGGTCAAGGCCGGCGACCCCGTTAAAAAGGGACAGCCGCTGGCGGTGATGGAAGCGATGAAAATGGAGCACACGATTGCCGCGCCCGCCGATGGCGTGGTCGAGGAGTTGCTCTACGCGCCTGGCGACCAGGTGAGCGAAGGGGCCGAGCTGCTCAAGATCGCTGTCTAAATTTTCGGTTCCTCGGCGGTATTTGTGGGTAGTTTTCAGTCAAATTGGCTCAGCTTGCTCGATTCATGAATCGATAGAGCTTCCTACATGTCGCGTCAAAGGAGTCTTGCTCAGACTCGCTGA
>JBKJKI010000159.1:0-6783 GCA_046597475.1 Polaromonas sp.
CGGTACAGTTTGGCATCCCTGATTGCTCCTAATTGCATAGTGAGACAAGCAACAAGGGAAAGGGTTCCAATAGATTTCATCTATTTTTCTGAGGGTTAACGTGAAATATTCAGGTTAAGCGGTTCAAGGGGCTGGCGTGGCCAGCGGCTAGCCCTTTTCAACCGTAGACGCCCACCAGCTTGATCGGCACCGAGGCGTGGTTGCAGGCATCGTGTATCACGCCGGCGCCTACCACATGGGATTCACCACGGCCTTGACCTGCAGCGGCGACTGCCGCGCGCCAGCAATCTTGGCATGCTGCGGTGCGCCTGACACAGTGACAACCCTCAGCGAGCGCCGGCTTTTCCCAGCGTCTTCACCATCTCCTCATAACCGCGCGACTTCGCCAGTTGCAGCGGTATATTTCCCTGGCGGTCGGCCAGTTGCACACTGGCGCCGGCGTTTATCAGGGCCTTGAGCGTGGCCTGGTGCCGGGGCCCGCCGTTGCCCAGCACGATGGACTCGATCACGGCGGTCCAGTGCAGGTTGTTGACATGGTCCAGCGGCGCGCCGGCCGCAATCAGTTGTTTGACGACACCGTCGTGGCCCAGATGGGCGGCGGCGATCAGGGCGGTGCCGTCGTAGCGGCTGGTGACCTGCCTGGCGCTGGCGCCCAGGGACAGCAGCACACGCAGGGTGTCCTCGTCATCGGCAACCGAGGCAATCGTGACGCCGTCGTATAGGTCCTTGTCGAGCAGGTTGATGCTGGCACCGGCCTTGACCAGGGCGCGAATGGCGCCGGGCTGACGGGCAAAGGTGGCCACATGCAGCGGCGTGCGGCCGTTGTTGTCGCGGGCGTCGAGTTCGGCCTGGCTGGCGCCGGACTTTTCAATCCAGGCCGCATCGCCCTTGTGGGCAGCGGCATGCAGGCCCTTGTAGGCGGCCGCTTCGGCCGCGCTGGGGGCGACCTGGGCCGCCACCGGTGCTGCCGCCATGCTACCCAGCCCGCAGGCTGCGGCCAGCAGCATATGCGTCAGGGGCAGGCAAAAAGGGCTGGGTTTCATGGCGGACTCCCTCTTTCGATGATTACTTCAGCTGGTCCTTGACCTTGTCCAGCGCGGCCACGGCGCAGGCTTCGTCGAGGTGGCCAGCGGGTGCGCCTCCGACGCCAACCGCGCCAATGGTGTCATTGCCCACCTTGACCGGCACACCGCCACCCAGCAGCAAAAAGCCTGGGATGTCGGTCAGATTGGCCGCAGCCGGGTTCTTTTGCGCGCCTTCCATCATGGCCAGCGTGTTGCTTTTGGCCGATGCCGACGTGAAGGCTTTTTGCAGGCTGGCGCTCAGGGTGTGGGGGCCGGCGTTGTCGGCGCGCTGCACGGCGCGCACGGTGCCGGCGCGGTCCACCACGGTCACGCCCACCGCATAGCCATTGGCCGAGCAGGCGGCCACGGTGGCGGACGCGATCTGGTTGGCCAGCTCAAGGGACATGTTTTTCTCGGTCCGCACGCCCTGGGCGCTGGCGGCAGCGGCCACGAGGGACAGGGCGAGAGCGGAAACCTTGATAACGTTGCGCATGTGTTCTCCAGAAATAGTCTTGGGGTGAAGCGGTTCAATCAACCGTGGGAGAACTGTAAAAAATCGCCCCCGTCTTGCCCATTCGTAGGGCTACGCGCTGGACTCCGTAGAACTACGGAGTGGCTGCGCTCAGCGCGCTTCAGCCAGCCGCGTCCACCAAAGCCGCGTAGTGCCGTATCAGCTGCGCCAGCGATTCGGCCTCCAGCTTGGTGAACAGGTTGGCGCGGTGGCTTTCCACGGTGCGCGGCGACAGATCCAGCGCGCGGCCAATTTCCTTGTTGGTCAGGCCGGACGTAATCAGGCCCAGCACCTCGCGCTCGCGTTCAGACAACTGGGCATAGCGCCCCTGCGCCTGCCGGTCGGCCTGGTTGCGCTCGCGTGACTTGACATGCTGGCGAACCGCGTTTTGCAGAGCTTCCAGCAGCGCTTCATCATTGACCGGCTTTTCCAGAAACTCGGCCGCGCCCGACTTGAAGGCGCGGCGGCACATCTCAACCGTGCCGTGGCCGGTCAGCATGATGATGGGCTGGTCAACGCCCTGCGCCTTCAGCGTATCGAGCACGCTCAGGCCGCTGATGCCGGGCATGCGCACGTCCAGCACGATGGCGCCCACGGTCTGCCGGTCAAACTCGTTGATGAAGCCTTGCGGCTCGGCCCAGCTTTGTACGCGCAGGCCCACCGTGCTGATCAGAAGCGCCAGACTGCTCCTGACCGCCTCATCATCGTCAATCAGGTGGATCAAAGGCGAAAGCATGACGCCCACGCTTGCCACTGCGTATGCCGCGCTGCCTCCCGGGGAGGCCTTCGCGCCTTGGGGCGGCCCGGCTGTGCTCAAGTTTTTTTTCATGGGTTAGCCGCCAATGGCAAGGAGAGCCGGAACACCGCTCCGCGCGGCGTGTTGTGCACGGCCGTCAGGCTGCCGCCCATGCCGCTGGCCAGAGTTTCGCACAGGCTCAGGCCCAGCCCCAGGCCGGCCTCGCGGGTGGTAAAAAACGGCTCAAAAATGCGCGGCAGCACATCCGCCGCAATGCCAGGCCCGCTGTCGGCAATGCTGATAAGGCCCTGCTTGCCCTGTGCCCCCAGCGTGACCTTGAGCTGGCGCTCGGGTGTGGGTGCCTGTTCCAGCGCCTGCAGGGCATTCATCAGCAGGTTGTGGATGATCTGCTCCAGCGCCACCGGCTCGGCCAGCACCGTGGTCGGGCCGCTTTGCGCGTCCAGTCGCGGCACCACGTCGCGCCGCTTGAACTCCGGCTCCAGAAGGTACAGCGCGTTGCGCATCGCGTCTTCGAGCACCACCGGCTGGCACTGCGCCGCGTTGTCCGTGCGCTCCACCGCGCGGCGCAACCGGCCGACCACTTCAGAGGCGCGGCGCGCTTGCTCGACCGCCTGAGTCATGGCGTTGCGGGCGCTGGCCAGTTCAGGCGGATCATCATCGATCAGGCGACTGGCGGCCTGGGTGTTGGCCAGCACGGCGGTCAGCGGCTGGTTCAGTTCATGGGCCATGCCAGCGGCCAGCTCGCCCAGGGTATTGAGGCGCGCCACCTGGCCCAGGCGCAGCAGTTCCACGGCGCGCAGGCGTTCGGTGCGCTGGCGCAGCAGGGCCAGCCAGGCCAGCAACAGGGCTGCCACCAATGCGGCCCAGCCCAGCATCCAGCCCCAGGGCAGTTCGCCCCAGCCGACCTGGCGCAAGGCCACCACATCAAAAGGCTGGCTTTCAGCGGCCAGCCGCTTGTGGAATTCAAAGCGCCAGCCGCCGCCTTGAATGCGGCCCGGCTGGAGCACGAAGCTCTGGCCTTCATGCTCCAGCGTGACGCGCACCAGGCTGGTATCGGGCACCATCGGCCATTCGATCCAGGGCACCATGGCACGCAGGTCCAGTTGCATGGCAAAGCTGGTCGGCTCGGCGGCCAGCACCAACTGGTAGCGGCCACGGGCCAGGTCGGCACCGGCCAGCACCGGGCGGTGCAGCGCACGCGACAGGGTTTCGGCCACCCGCAGCCGCTCGTCGGGCCAGCTGGCGCCGTGGTCACGCCGCTGCACGCCCAAAATTTGCGGATAGACCGAAGGCAGGCGCTGCTCGGTCGGGGTAGCTTGGGCGCTGGCATCCGCTGCAGGCTGCAGCAGCGCCAGCGTGGCCAGCACCGCCTCATGCTGCACCACCCGCTGGCTCAGCAGCCGGTGCGCAATGCGCGCGTCGGTGTCAAATGCGGCCTGCAGCTGCGACAGCTCCAGCCGCGTTAGCGCCACGCCGCCCAGCACGCTCAGGGCGCACCAAAGCAGGAGCCAGAGCGGGCGACGGTGTAGCACTTGCAGCATCATTCGCATTCTTGCATAGCGTTTCAAGTGCAGCGCGGCGCGGCCCGCATCGCTGACAATCTGCGCCTGATGAAAAAAAGCCATGGAGAGGGTCGCGGATGAAAGCTGTATTGCAGCGCGTGAGCCAGGCGCGGGTGGTGATTGCCGGTGAAACGGTCGGCGAGATCGCCCAGGGCCTGCTGGTGCTGGTCTGCGCCGAACGCGGTGACGCCGAAGCACAGGCCGACAGGCTGCTGGCAAAAATCCTCAAGCTGCGGATTTTTTCAGACGCCGCCGGCAAGATGAACCTGAGCGTCAACGATGTGCGGGGCGGGCTGCTCATCGTGAGCCAGTTCACGCTGGCCGCCGATGTCTCGGGCGGCAACCGGCCCAGCTTCACCGGCGCTGCCTTGCCCGATGAGGGGCGACGGCTGTACGACTACTTTGTGGCCCAGGCGCGTGCCAGCCACCCGCTGGTACAAACCGGGCAGTTTGCCGCCGACATGCAGGTGCATCTGGTCAACGACGGCCCGGTGACGATTCCGCTCCAAGTGCCCTAGCCGCCTGCGCCGCGTCGTCCACGCTCCAGAACAGGGGCAGGCCGCCCGCGGACCTGTCGGCGAGGCCCATGCGCGCCAGGGCCTCGCGCGGCCGGTCCCTGACGCGCGCCAGCAGCAGGGCCTTGCCGTGGCGCCGCAGGCTGGCGGCAAATTCGGCAAGCGCCTCCACGGCGGTGCTGTCCAGGTCGTCGCAGACCTCCAGGCTCAGCACCACGACACCGGCCTGTGTTGTGTCAACGCGGCGCAGCACGTACTGGAAGACCTGCTCGGCGTTGGCAAAAAACAGCGGCTCCTCGGGGCGCATGATGAGGGTGCCCGGCTGTTCGGTGGCGTCGGGGTGCAGTTTCCGGTCAAGGTAGTCGCGGGTGCCCGGCAATTGGCCCAGTTCGGTCACCAGCGGCTGCGCGAAACGCCGGATCGCCAGCAGTAGCGACAGTGCCACTGCCAGCACCATGCCCGGCAGCACGCCAAGCAGGAAAACACTGGCCGCCGCCACCAGTGCCAGCCAGGCGTCGCCACCCAGCTGCAGCGATGCAAGGACGGCACGCGGCCAGAAATTGTGCGAAAGGATGCCAATCACCACGGCCGCAAGCACCGGCAGGGGCATCAGCGCCAGCCATGGCCTGGCCAGCCAGAGCAACAAGGCCAGCGCCAGCGCTGCGGCCACGCCGGCCCATTTGCTGCGCCCGCCTGCCGCATGGTTGGCGGCCGCGGCAGAGAAGCCGGCGCCGACCGGCAGGCCCTGCGCCAGCCCGCTGGTGAGGTTGGCAACGCCCAGCGCCAGCAGTTCACGGTTGGCGTCGACCCGGTCGCCGCCTTGCAGCGCCAGCGAGCGCACTGAGCCCCACGATTCGGCGAACAGGATGAGCAGCAGCGCGGGCGCCAGCTCGACGGCCTGCAGCCAGTCCCTGTTGCCCAGATCGGGCAGGCTCCAGGCCAGCCGGTGCCACGAAATATCACCCACCAGCGCCACGCCCCGTGCGCCCAGGCCGAGCGCGAGCGACAGCGCCACGCCCAGACCGAGCACCAGCAAGGACGTCGGCACGAAGAGCCAGCGCCGCAGCCCGTGGTACAGCGCCAGCCACAGCGCCAGCGAAGCGGCGCCCAGCACCGCGCTGGCCTGGTGCCACTGGGCAGCGCGCGTCAGGAGTTCCCATGCCAGCGGACCGGTCTGCAGGGTGTGGACCTGCAGGCCGGCGATATGCGGCAATTGCCGGATCATGATGGTCAGCCCCAGTGCCCAGGCAAAGCCGCGCAGCACCGGGCGCGAGATGAAGGCGCCCAGAAAACCCGCCCGCAGCGCGGCGGCCACCAGAAAGAGCAGGCCCGTCAGGCCGACCAGCGCGTAACCCATGGCCGGCCCGCCGACCAGCACCGCCGAGGCAAAGATGGCGGCCGATGACGACGTGGGTGCGACCACTGCAAAGCGGCTGCTGCCAAAAAGCGGGTAGATGCACAGGCCGGCCAGCGCCGCCAGCAGCGCGTGCGTGGGCTCGACACCCGCGATGGCCGCATAGGCGACGGCCTCGGGCAGCAGCACTCCGGCGACCGAAATGCCGGCCAGCAGCTCGGTGCCCCATGAGGGGCGCCTCGCCACAGAGCTGACCATGGCGCGCGCGTTACTCATGGCGGTGCTGCGGGAAAATGCGCGCCGGCATTCCTCAGTAGGGGTTGTCGTAGCCCAGGGCGCCCAGCAGCAGGATCTCCAACGCCTCCATCTCCTGAGCGTCCTGTTCGCTCATTTCGTGGTCCCAGCCCTGGGCGTGCAGTGTGGCGTGGATGAGCAGGTGGGCGTAATGGGCTTGCAAGGTTTTGCCCTGCTCGCGTGCCTCGCGCGCCACCACCGGCGCGCACAGCACCAGGTCGGCGCTTACGAAGGGCGCCTGCGTGTAGTCAAAGGTCAGCACATTGGTGGCGTAGTCCTTGCCCCGGTAATCGCGGTTCAGCGTCTGGCCTTCCTCGGCATCGACGATGCGAACCGTGATTTCGGCGTCGCTTTGCAGCGCATGGCGAATCCAGCGCGTCACGCTGTGGCGCGGCAGCGCGGCGCGGTGCAGGGCCGCATCGGGAAATTTGCCGAACTGCAGCGACAAACTAAGCTGATTAAGAGCCATTTCGGCTCCTGGCGCTTGTCCTTCGGGCGGGTTTAGCTATCAAATCCGTAGCGTCAGGCAAGGTGACCGGCTCGTGCGCGTCGTCGCGGCGGCTGGGCGTTTTGTCATAGGCGTCAACAATGCGCGCCACCAGCGGGTGTCGCACCACGTCGGCGCTGGTCAGCCGGGTAATCGCAATGCCCTGCACGCGCTTGAGCACGCGCTCAGCATCAATCAGCCCGCTGAGTTGCGTGCGCGGCAAATCGACCTGGCTCACG
>JBKJKI010000175.1:0-12999 GCA_046597475.1 Polaromonas sp.
AGCAACTGTCCCGCCGACGTGGCCTTGAGCGGCCGGCTGCGGACAATCAGAACGGTGCCGACCTGCGCCTCCAGCGCCCGCAGGCGCTGCGAGACGGCCGACTGCGTGACCGACAGACGCTGGGCGGCACGCTCGAAGCCACCCTCCTCGACGATGGCGGCAAGGCATTCCAGCGCATCGGGATCAAAGGTATTCATGGCTGTCTCTTGTATTAGTTGAACTGATGCTTTTACTAAGAGTTTAATTTCACTGTTAATCAAAAGCAATCTCGTCCACACTTGTCGTTCATAAGAGGTGTGGCCATGAAAGTCGTTGTTTTGGGTGCGGGAATTATCGGCGTGAGCACCGCCTGGCATTTGCTGGAGCGGGGCCATGAGGTGACCGTGGTGGACCGGCAGCCGGGCGCTGCCATGGAAACCAGTTTTGCCAACGCCGCGCAAATCTCGGTCAGCTACTGCGAACCCTGGGCCAACCGCGATGCGCCGCTCAAGGCGCTGAAATGGATGTTCCGCGACGACGCGCCGCTGCTGTTCCGCCCGCGGCTGCCCTTTGGCGACGGCTGGCAGCAATGGCGCTGGGGCCTGCAGTTTCTGGGGCAATGCAACGACGCGGCGTTCGAGCGCAACGTGCAGCAGCTGGTGGCGCTGGGCGCCTACAGCCACGCCGCGCTCAAGGACGTCGTGCAGGCGACGGACATCGAGTACAACCGGCTGGAACGCGGCATTGCCCACTACTACACCGAGCAAAAATCATTCGACACCGCTGGCGACGCTGCCGCGCTGATGCGCAAATACGGCGTGGCACGGCGCGTCGTCAGCACCGCCGAACTGCTGGTCATCGAACCGGCTTTGAAGTCGTTTGCGCATCGCATCGTGGGCGGCACCTACACCGCCAGCGACGAGAGCGGGGACGCGCGCGTTTTCACCCAGGCGCTGGCCAGTCGCTGCGCGGACCGGGGCGCGCGCTTCTTGTACGGCCACGACATCGTGCGCCTTGAAAAAACCGGCAACGCTATTAATTCAGTAGCTATCAGCGACCGTACTGCCTGGATTAACGGCACAAATGATGCTTCATTGACGTATTTGAAGGCCGATGCGGTAGTGGCGGCCTGCGGTTCCTACACGGCGCCCCTTCTGCGTACTGTCGGCGTGGATTTGCCTATTTACCCGGGCAAGGGCTATAGCGCCACTTTCCAGCTGCTCAAACCCGATCTGGCGCCATTTGTCAGCATGATTGACGATGAAGTGAAATGCGCCATCAGCCGCCTGGGCAACGAACTGCGCGTCGCCGGCACCATAGAAGTCGGCAGCTACGACCTGTCACTCGACACACCGCTGGCCAGCGCGCGCTGCAAGATGCTGGCCGACCGCATCGAGGACGTATTGCCCGGCGTCTGCGACACGCGCCTTGAAGCGCAGGGCGGCGAGCCCCAGTTCTGGACCGGCCTCAGGCCGGCGACCCCCAGCAACATCCCGTTTATCGGCAAGACCAGTGTTGACCGCCTGTGGGTCAACGCCGGACACGGCACGCTCGGCTGGACGCATGGCGCGGGCTCGGGCAAGGCCATTGCCGAGTTGATCAGTGGCGAAATGCCGGGTATGGAGTTCGGCTTATACGGCTTTGAGCGGCCAGGCCGCCAGCTCAAGACACAGACTGCCTGACCGGTTTCTTCACGCGCTCAGACCATTTAACTCCACGGTATTTCCAGCACGTCGGTGAGATGGATCGAGGGGCCTTTGCCCTCGGCACCGTGGCGGGACTTCACCTGCCCCGCGCGCACGCCATTTGCAGCCAGATGCCGGTGGCATCGAAAGGCTTGGCGCAAAAGCAAAAATTATCGCTGTTGCGCGCTTCAATCCCAAGTTAGCCACCGCCGGCCCGTCCCGGCTTGCCGTCCACCGGCACCAGCCCAATCTCGTCCTGCCGGCGCTCGATGCAGCAGCAGCCATGACCGCCATGGTCCGCATCGGACCTTGAACCACGCCGCCGCCAATGCCAGGGCGACCCATCACGGGGTTAATACCTACCCAAAATGATCAAAAATTTCGTTATTATTCAGAACTTTGTAAATTTATATACATTTCAATTTCACCCCTGACCCCAATGGCAACATTTCCTGGCAACCCGTCGATGGCACAACGCATCGGGCGCGTGCTGCCGACACTGACTCGCTCGCACCGGCTGATGGCCGACTATGTGCTGGCGCACCCTTTGCAGGCCGCCACCATGCCGATCGACGAGTTGGCGGCGACGCTGGGGGTTTCGGTGGCCACCGCCAACCGTTTTGCCCGGGCGCTGGAATTTGACGGCTATCCGCAGTTCCGCGCGGCCCTGGTGCTGGGCTTTGAAGCCACGCTGGCGCCGGTCGAGAAGCTGCGCAGCCAACTTGAACACCCCACCACGGTGGCCGACGTGTTTGGCAGCGCGCTGAAAGAAAGTCAGCGCAACATCGAGTTGACGCGGCAGGCGCTTGATGGCCAGAGCTGCGAGGAGGCGGTGGAGGGAATACTGAACGCGCAGCGCATTTACATCATCGGCTTTGGTGCCAGCAGCTGGCTGGGTGGCCTGCTACAGCGCAATCTTGACCTCTACTGCAACAACGTTCAACTGCTGGCCAGCATTGAAAGCTCTTCGTATGCCGCACGCGTGCTGACGCGGCTGCAGCCGTCGGACCTGTTGATCGCCCTCGCCTTTCCGCGTTATTTTTCCGACACCATCCTGCTGGTACGGCGCGCCCGCGAACGCGGCGTGCCGGTGCTGGCGCTGACCGACCGCGTCACCTCGCCGCTGGCGCCGCTGGCCAGCGTTGCACTCTACGCCCACACCGAGAGCCAGTACTTTGCCAATTCCGAAACCACGGCGCTGGCGCTGATAGAAGCCTTGTGCAGCGCGGTTGCGTACCGCGCCAAGGACCCCCTCAAGGCGGCCACGCAACTGGCCGAGTCGGTGCTGCCCTGGCTGCACGGCGACCACAACGGCCGGCTGCGCGCCACTGCCGATGACGCCACACCCTTGTCGCGCAAGTCGCGCCAGTCTCCAGCCCCTCAAAAACCGTCAAAGGCCTCCAAGTGACACCGTCCAAGCCCCTTCCCCTCATTGCCATCCACGGCGGCGCCGGCACCATGAGCCGCAGCGACATCAGCGCCGAGCAAAACGCCGCTTACCATGCCGCACTGCAAGGCATTTTGCTGCCGGCCCAGCAACTGCTGGCCGACGGCGGCAGCGCCCTCGATGCGGTCAGTCTGGCGGTCGATCTGCTGGAAGACTGCCCGCTCTTCAATGCCGGCCATGGCGCGGTTTTCACACATGACGAAACGCACGAACTGGACGCCTCCATCATGGACGGCGCCACGCTGCGCGCCGGTGCGGTGGCTTGCGTCAGCCGCCTGCGCCGCCCTTTGCGCGCCGCCCGCGCCGTGATGGAGCACAGTGAACATGTGCTGCTGGTGGCCGATGGCGCCGAAGCCTTTGCCGCCTCGCTGGGGCTGGAGCTGGTGACGCCGGACTACTTTTCGACCGAGACGCGGCGCGCGCAATTGCACCGCGCGCTCGCCAGCAACGCCACGGTGCTGGACCATGATGGCGCAGCTCTGGTGTTTCGCGCCCCTGCCGCCGTCAGCGCTCCGCTGGACGAAAGCACCAAATTCGGCACCGTGGGCGCCGTGGCCCTGGATGCGCACGGCAACCTCGCCGCGGCCACCTCCACCGGCGGCATGACCAACAAGCGGCCCGGCCGGGTTGGCGACACACCGCTGATAGGCGCGGGCACCTATGCCGACAACCGCACGGCGGCGATTTCCTGCACCGGCACCGGCGAAATGTTCATTCGCAGCGCCACCGCCTATGACATCTGCGCGCGCATGGCCTACGCCGGCCAGTCGCTGGACGCGGCTGCCCAGGAGGTGGTCATGAAGGTGCTGCCCACCCTGAACGGTCGGGGCGGCCTGATTGCCATCGACTCCCAGGGCAACCTCTGCCTGCCCTTCAATACCGAAGGCATGTACCGCGGCTGGGCCCGCGTCGGCGAGACGCCTCACACCGCCATCTTTCGCTGATCGCTGCCTGCGGGCACGCTCCTTGTACTTCACACACACTTCTCTTCATCTACAAAGCGCAGCGCAATGCAATCCACCGTGGCCGAAGCCTCTTCACCCAGCGCCCTGTACCTGCCCGAAAACCGGGTCGTGTCGGTCAACGACCTGTCGGTGCGCTTCAGCACCTCCGAACGCACCGTCGATGCGGTGCGCAAGCTCTCCTTTCATGTCGACCGCAGCGAGGTGCTGGCGATCGTCGGCGAGTCCGGTTCGGGCAAATCCGTCACCTCGCTGGCGCTGATGCGCCTGATTGAGCATGGCGGCGGCCGCATCGTCAACGGCAGCATGGCTTTCCGGCGCCGCAACGGCGAAGTGCTGGACCTGGCGCAGGCGCGCGAGCAAACCATGCGCAGCATCCGCGGCGCCGACATCGCGATGATTTTCCAGGAGCCCATGACCTCGCTCAACCCGGTGTTCACCGCCGGCGACCAGATTGCGGAATCGATCCAGGTCCACCAGGGCAAGAGCGCCAGCGCGGCCCGCGCCGAGGCCTTGCGCATGCTGGAGCTGGTGCGCATTCCCGAAGCCCGCAACGTGCTGGACCGCTACCCGCACCAGCTCTCGGGCGGCATGCGTCAGCGCGTCATGATTGCCATGGCCTTGTCGTGCAAGCCTTCGCTGCTGATTGCCGACGGGCCGGCCACCGCGCTGGACGTGACCATACAGGCGCAAATCCTGCAGCTGATTCGGGCGCTGCAGGACGAAATGCACATGGGCGTGGTCTTCATCACCCACGACATGGGCGTGGTGGCCGAAGTGGCCGACCGCGTGCTGGTCATGTACCGCGGCGACAAGGTCGAGGAAGGCGGCGCCGAAGAAGTCTTTGCCCGGCCCAAGCACGCCTACACCCGCGCCCTGCTGTCGGCCGTGCCGCGCCTGGGCGCCATGACAGGCCAGGATCTGCCGCTCAAGTTTGAGTTGCTGCGCAGTGAAGAAGACTCGGCCCAGCGCGAGCCAGCCCAGCCGCAGGACACCGTGAAGCCAGACAGCGCGCCCATCCTGCGGGTGAAAGACCTGGTGACGCGCTTTGACATTCGCAGCGGACTGCTGAGCCAGGTCAAGCGCCGCGTGCATGCGGTGGAGAAGATCAGTTTCGACCTGCGGCCCGGCGAAACGCTGGCGCTGGTCGGCGAGTCGGGCTGCGGCAAGTCGACCACCGGTCGCTCGCTGCTGCGCCTGGTCGAAAGCCAGAGCGGCGTGATCGAGTTCGGCGGACAGAACGTCCGCGAGCTGCCGACCAGCACACTGCAAGGTTTGCGCCGCAACATCCAGTTCATCTTCCAGGACCCGTTTGCCTCACTGGACCCGCGCCTCACCGTCGGCTTTTCCATCATGGAGCCGCTGCTGGTGCACAAGATCGCCAAAGGCAAGGAGGCGCAGGAACGGGTTGACTGGCTGCTCGAAAAGGTCGGCCTGCCGGCCGAGGCCGCCCAGCGCTACCCGCACGAATTTTCCGGCGGCCAGCGCCAGCGCATCGCCATCGCGCGGGCACTGGCCCTCAACCCCAAGGTGGTGATCGCCGACGAATCGGTCTCGGCGCTGGACGTGTCGATTCAGGCCCAGATCGTCAACCTGATGATGGACTTGCAGCGCGATCTGGGCATTGCCTTTTTATTCATCTCGCACGACATGGCGGTGGTCGAACGCATCAGCCACCGCGTGGCCGTGATGTACCTGGGCCAGATCGTCGAGATCGGCCCACGCCGCGCCATTTTCGAGAACCCTCAACACCCCTATACCCGCATGCTGATGGCCGCCGTTCCGGTGGCCGACCCGAGTCGCCGGCACCTGAAGCGCGAATTGCTGACCGGCGAGATTCCCAGCCCGATACGCGCCACCGGTGACGAGCCGGTGGTGCCACCGCTGGTGCAGGTGAGCCCGGGCCATTTCGTGGCGCAGCACCGCATTGGCGGTGTGTATTGAGCTTCTGGCCGGATTTAAAACCAGGCTGTTTCCCTTAGTTCTTGTGTATGTTGTTTAACCTGAATCAGGAGTTTTCGATGACAAAACGTGAAAAATCATATCGCCACCACGCAATTGCCGGCAGTGTGCTGGCCGTGCTGGCGCTGGCCTCTGCGGGCTCGGCACTGGCGGCCAAAGACGCCGTGCTGGCCATCGGTGGCCAGCCCGAAACGCTGGACCCATACAACACCAACACCACGCTGACCACGGCGGTCACCAAATCCTTTTACCAGGGCTTGTACGAGTTCGACAAGGACCTGAAGATCAAGCCGGTGCTGGCTGAAAGCCATACCGTGTCCAAGGACGGACTGGTCTACACCTTCAAGCTGCGCGCTGGCGTGAAGTTCCACGATGGCACCGACTTCAACGCCGAAGCCGTCAAGGTCACACTGGACCGCGTGACCAATCTGGACAACAAGCTCGCCCGCATCAACCAGTTCAACCGGATTGAGAAAGTGGAAGTCGAGTCCCCCTTGAGCGTTCGCATTACGCTGAAAGAGCCGTTTGCGCCCTTCATCAATTCACTGGCGCACGCTTCGGCGGCCATGATTTCGCCCGCCGCGCTGAAAAAGTACGGCAACAAGGACATCGCTTTTAATCCCGTGGGCACGGGCCCGTTCACCTTTGTCGAGTGGAAGCAGACGGACTTTGTCAAGGGCAAGAAGTTTGACGGCTACTGGAAAAAGGGCTACCCCAAGGTGGACACCATCACCTGGAAGCCGGTGCTGGAAAACAGCACGCGCGCGGCCATGCTGCAAACCGGCGAGGCGGATTTTGGTTTCCCCCTGCCCTACGAGCAGGCTGACGCCTTGAAGAAAAATCCCAAGCTCGACCTGGTCGCAAGCCCGTCCATCGTCACGCGCTACCTCAGCTTCAACATGCTGCAAAAGCCTTTTGACAACCTGAAGGTGCGCCAGGCGATCAATTACGCCATCAACAAGGACGCCTTGGCCAAAGTGGCCTTCAATGGCTATGCCTTCCCGGCCGAAGGCGTGGTGCCACAAGGGGTGAAGTACGCCCACAAGATGGCCCCCTGGCCGTATGACCCGAAGAAAGCGCGCGAACTGCTCAAGGAAGCCGGCTATGCCAACGGCTTCGAGTCCGTGTTGTGGGGGCTTAACACCACCACGACCACGCAAAAAGGATTGCAGTTCGTGCAGCAGCAGCTGGCGCAGGTCGGCATCAAGGTCACGGTACTGGCGCTTGAGCCGGGCCAGCGAACCGACTGGGTTCAAGCGGCGCCAGACGCAAAAACGGCCAAGGTCCGCATGTACTACGCCGGCTGGTCGGCATCGACCGGTGAGGCCGACTGGGCGCTTCGCCCCCTGCTGGCTACTGAAGCCTGGCCGCCCAAGCTGAACAACACGGCTTACTACAGCAACGAGAAGGTCGACGCCGACATCGCCAATGCATTGAAATCGGTGGACGAGGCTGAGAAGACCAAGCTCTATCGCGAAGCCCAAGAGCAAATCATGAAGGACGCGCCATGGGCGCCACTGGTGACCGAGAAATTGCTCTACGCCACAGCCAAGCGCCTGAAGGGGGTGTATGCAATGCCCGACGCCAACATCTACTCCGAGGAAATCGAGATCAAGTAAACCTCTTTCGGCAGGCTACTGACGAGCCCGCCGTTTTGCGTGCGCCCGCCACGGCTGGCGCACGCTGCTGATTTTTTGCGACACCTTTTTTCATGCTGAACTATTTTCTGAAACGGCTGATGGGCCTCACGCCGACGCTGCTGATTGTTGCGATCCTGGTGTTCTTGTTTGTTCACATGCTGCCCGGTGACCCGGCGCGCCTGGCTGCCGGTCAGGATGCGGATCAGGCCACCGTGGAGCTGGTACGCCAGGAACTCGGCCTGGACCGCCCCTTGCCGGAGCAGTTCGTCACCTATTTCAAGCATGTGGCGCAAGGCGACCTGGGCACCTCGCTGCGCACGCGCCGGCCGGTGTCCACCGAAATCGCCGAGCGCTTCATGCCGACCTTGCTGCTGACGCTGACCAGCATGGTCTGGGCCGTGTTTTTTGGCATGGCGATTGGCATCAGCTCTGCCGTATTTCGCAATCAATGGCCTGACCGCCTGGGCATGACGATTGCGGTCTCCGGCATCTCGTTTCCGGCCTTCGCGCTCGGCATGCTGCTGATGCAGGTGTTTTCGGTGCAACTGGGCTGGTTTCCCACCGTGGGGGCCGACACCTGGAAGCACTACATCCTGCCGTCGATCACCTTGGGTGCAGCCGTGGCCGCGGTGATGGCACGCTTTACCCGGGCCTCGTTTGTCGAGGTGATTCAGGAAGACTTTGTCCGCACGGCCCGCGCCAAGGGCCTGAAAGAGCGCACCGTGATCTTCAAGCACTGCCTGCGCAACGCCCTGATTCCGGTGGTCACCATGATGGGTCTGCAGTTCGGCTTTTTGCTGGGCGGCTCCATCGTCGTCGAGGCGGTGTTCAACTGGCCCGGCCTTGGCCGCTTGCTGGTTGATGCCGTGGTGATGCGTGACTATCCGGTGATCCAGGCCCTGGTACTGCTGTTCTCGCTGGAATTTATTTTGATCAACCTGGTTGTCGATGTGCTGTATGGCTATATCAACCCCACCATTCGCTACAAGTGAGCCGGCCATGACGCAGACTTCCACCAACCCTCTCGGTCTTGCGGCGTCCCCCGCGACCGCCCCCCAAAGCGCGCCGGTGCGCACGCCCTGGAGCGAGTTCTGGCGCAAGTTCAAAAAGCAGCATGTCGCCGTCGTGGCCCTGGTGTTTGTGCTGGTCCTGGTGCTGGTGGCCATTTTGGCTCCCTGGATCTCGCCCTACGACGCGGAAAACTTCTTCGACTACGACAAGCTCAATGACGGCCCCTCGTGGCAACACTGGCTGGGCGTGGACCCGCTGGGCAGGGACATCTTCAGCCGCATTCTGGTGGGTTCGCGCATTTCCCTGGCGGCCGGATTTTTTTCGGTCGCCATTGGCGGGCTGATTGGCACGATGCTGGGCCTGCTGGCCGGTTATTACGAAGGCTGGTGGGATCGCATCGTGATGCGCATTTCCGACGTGTTGTTCGCCTTTCCCGGCATCTTGCTGGCGCTGGGCGTGGTTGCCATTCTGGGCAGCAGCATGGTCAACGTGGTGATTGCCGTGGCGGTGTTCAGCGTGCCGGCCTTTGCCCGGCTGGTGCGCGGCAACACGCTGGTGCTCAAGCAGATGACTTATGTCGAGGCGGTGCGCAGCATAGGCGCGTCGGACTGGACCATCATCATGCGCCACATCCTGCCCGGCACCATCTCCTCCATCGTCGTCTACTTCACCATGCGCCTGGGCACCTCCATCATCACGGCGGCCAGCCTGTCCTTTCTCGGCATGGGTGCGCAGCCGCCCACGCCGGAGTGGGGCGCCATGCTCAACGAGGCGCGCGCCGACATGGTCAACGCACCGCATGTGGCGCTGTTCCCCAGCCTGGCGATTTTCCTGACCGTGCTCGCCTTCAACCTGCTGGGCGACGGCCTGCGCGATGCACTGGACCCGAAGATTGACCGCCTGTAACCCGAGAGCCACGCCATGACCACCCGCCATTTGCTGCCCCAGGTCGGCAGCCTGTCGCCCGGGGCCCGCAACGCGATCACCGATGTGGCCGGCGTCACGGTCGGCCATCAGACGCTGGATGAAAACGAGGTGCAGACCGGCGTGACGGTGGTGCGCCCGCACGCCGGCGACCTGTTTCTCGACCGCGTGCCGGCCGCCGCCGTGGTGCTCAACGGCTTCGGCAAGAGCGTCGGCCTGGTCCAGGTCGAGGAGCTCGGCGTGCTGGAAACGCCGATTGCGCTGACCAACACCTTTTCGGTCGCCAGCGTAGCCACGGCGCAAATCCGCCAATGCATCGCCGCCAATCCCGAAACCGGGCGCGCGCTGAGCACGGTGAATCCGCTGGTGTTCGAGTGCAACGACGGCTATCTCAACGATATCCAGCGCATGGCCGTGACCGAGCAGCACTATCTGCAGGCCTGTGCCCAGGCCGGTGTGGAAGTCGAGGAAGGCTCGGTGGGCGCCGGCCGCGGCATGTCCAGTTTTGGCCTCAAGGGCGGCGTGGGCACGGCCTCGCGCCGCGTGCCGGCAGCCGGTGGCAGCGAACACACCGTCGGTGCGCTGGTGCTGGCCAACTTCGGCCGCTTGCCGCAACTGATTTTGGCCGGCCAGGCCCTGGGCGAACGGCTGGCCCCGCTGCTGCACGGCGCACCCGAGCCGCTGCCGGCAGAGCCCGAAAAAGGCTCCATCATTTTGCTGATTGCCACCGATGCACCGCTGGACGCGCGCCAGCTGCGCCGGCTGGCATTGCGCGCCGGCGCCGGCCTGGCCCGCACCGGCTCGGTGTTCGGCCATGGCAGCGGCGACATCGCGCTGGCCTTTTCCACCGCCTATACCGTGCCCCAGCAAGCCGAGCAACCCATGCCGGCGCTGGCCATGCTGCACGATGGCCTGATCGACGGGCTGTTCCAGGCCGTCGTCGACAGCACCGAACAAGCCATCCTTCACGCGCTCTGGTGCGCCAGCGCCGTGACCGGCCGCAACGGCCACAAGCGCCAGTCCCTAGGCGAGCTGCTGCCCGGCGGACTCGCGCCCTGATCCGGCCACTTCTTAATCCACTGTTTTGGTGACTGCCCCATGAAAGTCCTGATTTCCACCGATATCGAAGGCGTGGCCGGCGTGTTTCACCACGAGCAGGTGCGTGCCGGCAATCCCGAGTACGAGCGCGCCCGCCTGCTGATGACGCACGAGGCCAACGCCGCGATTGCCGGAGCGTTTGACGCCGGCGCCACCGAGGTGTTGGTCAACGACTCGCACGGCGGCTTTCGCAACATGCCATCCGAGCTGCTTGACCCGCGCGCCCAGGCCGTCATGGGCAAGCCGCGCTACCTGAGCATGATGGCCGGCGTGGACGAGGCCGGCGTGGACGCGGTCTGCCTGATTGGCTACCACTCGCGCGCGCAAGGCCGCGGCATCCTGGCGCACACCATCAACGGTTTTGCCTTTGCCCGCATTGACTTCAACGAACTGGAGCTGGGCGAGGCCGGCATTTATGGCGCACTGGCGGGCGAGTTTGGCGTGCCGGTGGTGATGGCCAGCGGCGACGACGTTTTCATCGAGGAGCACCGGCCGCTGTTCCCGCACGCTACCTTTGTGCAGACCAAGCGGGCCACCGGCCAGACCAGCGGCATCAGCCTGTCGCCCACGCAGGCTTGCGGCGCCATCCGGGCGGGCGTGGCGGCGGGGCTGGCCCGGCTTGCCACGGCCCGCCCTTTCGTGCTGCGCGGCCCCATCGCCGTGCGCATCCAGACCGCGACACCGGGCCTGGCCGACCTGTTTTGTCAGTGGCCTGTGCTGCGGCGGCTTGACGGAGTGCAGCTGTCTTTCGAGGCGCCGAGCGTCGAGGCCGCGGTGCGCATGGTCAATTGCCTGTCGGCGATGTCAATCATGCTGCGTTAACTACCGCTTTTCCCTCTTCCTCCTTCACGCATGACCGCCTCTTTAGCACTTCCCACACCCCGCCTTCCCACCCGTGCCGTAGGCATACTAGGCGGCATGGGCCCCGCCGCCGGTGCCGATTTCGTCGGCCTTTTCGTGCAGGCCTGCACCGAGCTGATGCAGCAAAAAGGCCAGCTCGTGAACGACCAGGGGTTTCCCGAGCACTGGCTGACGCAGTTGCCCATTCCCGATCGCACGCAGGCCTTGAGCGCCAGCGGCGAACAGCGCAATGCACCACTGGAAGCCATGGCCGGCGCGCTGGCGCGGCTGGAGAGCGTTGGCGTGCGCGCGGTCGCCATGGCCTGCAACACCGCCCACGCCTGGCATGCCGCGCTACAGGCGCGCTTCCCCCGCACCGAGCTACTGCATGCGCCGCGCGAAGTGGCGGCCTGGCTGCAGGCCCGGGGCATGCGCGAGGTCGGCCTGCTGGCGACCCAGGGCACGTACCGAAGCGGACTCTACGAACCCGCGCTGGCGCAGGCCGGCATCACATGCCACCTGCCGCGCGAGGACGAACGAGAAACCCTGATGCGAGGGATTTACGAGGGCGTCAAAACCGGCGATGTGGCCTGCGCACAGACCTGCTTTGTCGAAGTCTGCGAGCGCCTGATGCGGCGCCATGGCGACATCGCCCTGATCATGGGTTGCACCGAAATCCCCCTCGGCTTGGCAGCGGCACCACAAGCTGCGTCCTGGATGCTCGTCAACCCGGCCCAGGTGTTGGCGCAGGCACTGGCCGTGCGGGCCTACGCAGGCGAATGCCGGCCTGAAAAGACGCGCGCGCCAGATTCCGTCACTTTTCAACAAAAACCAGTCCTGGTCCAATAGATACGGTCATATATTGCTATTTAAATAATAGCAATTCAAGCTGCCGATATCTCGCGGGCCAGAACAAGATGCAAGATGCCGGCTGACGAGACGCGCAGGCGTGTTTCGCCTACAGAAGCCGCCATGGCAGGCTGACAGACAGCTTCGCGGCGAGGGCGGAAAGTCAGCACCATGCCCAAGACAAAATCCATTCCAGCGCCGTCAAGTCCGCACGATCAAGCTGCTGCAGGCAAGGGCATGCCGGCCAAGACACCGTTGCCGCAGCGCACACGCCCCGGCAAGCACGAAACGCCGGCAGACAGTTCGGTCGAATCGAGCCTGACTCTGCCGCATGAGCGCGATCAATCGCTGGACATGACCGGCGACGCCCCCAGTCCCCAGGTCGAGCAGGCGGCGCGCGACTTGAAGAAGGGCATCAAGGACACCAGCAAGGCACCCGAGATGGATCAGGCCTACAAGAAGCTCGGCCAGTGAAAGTGCAGCGTACTAGTGTTTAATTGCATTAATTAGCATAATTAATTATCATTGCAGCTTGCAAATAACAAGCTGGGGGTGATGATGGCTCGAGTGGCGGCGAAGGTGACGTGCAGTGATCAAGTACG
>JBKJKI010000205.1:0-36750 GCA_046597475.1 Polaromonas sp.
CGTACTTGATCACTGCACGTCACCTTCGCCGCCACTCGAGCCATCATCACCCCCAGCTTGTTATTTGCAAGCTGCAATGATAATTAATTATGCTAATTAATGCAATTAAACACTAGCCCAGTTGCGGCAGGCCGTCGCCACTTTTCAGTCACAGCAAGACCAGGTCAGCAACGAGCGGCAATCCACCAAAACCCAGCTATCCTCGCTCAGCGAAGAGCGCGGCATCTGGGAGCAGCTTGCGACCGAGTCCGACAAAGACAAGGCACAGCTTGCCGAACAGTTGGCGGTACTTCAAGCTGCCGCAGTTGCAGCACCGACCGCTCAGTTCAAAACCCTCGTGCTGTCTGCCGCCACCGCCGCCACACAAGTTCAGCTGGACGAGCTTGAGACCCGCCGCATCATCGACGAACAGTTGCGCCAGGCGGGCTGGGAGGCAGACACCCAAACCCTGCGCTACAGCAAGGGCACCCGACCGCAGCGTGGCCGCAATCTGGCCATCGCTGAATGGCCTTGCGATGGGTACTCTGCCGACTATGTGCTGTTTCAAGGCCTCACCCCCATGGCGGTGGTGGAAGCCAAGCGCAAGAATGTTGATGTTTCGGGTGCATTGCAGCAAGCAAAACGCTACAGCCGCAGCTTTACCGCCAGCACAGAAACACAGCTCCATGAACGCAACTGGGGTGAGCAGTCAGAGCACCGCATTCCCTTTGTGTTCTCAGCCAACGGCAGGCCTTATCTGCGCCAGTTGGCCACCAAAAGCGGTATCTGGTTTTGCGACCTGCGCCACACTGAAAACCGCAGCCAAGCTTTGGACGGTTGGTACAGCCCCGACGGTCTCAAAAGCCTGCTGCAAACCGATGAGGGCCGCGCGCATAACCAGCTCGACAACACGGCGTTCAACTTTGGCTTTCCCCTGCGGCCCTACCAGCAAACTGCCATTCGCGAAATCGAGAAGCGCATAGGGCAGGGCCAACGCGAGATTCTGCTGGCCATGGCCACCGGCACCGGCAAGACCAAAACCTGCATTGCGCTGATCTACCGCCTGCTCAAAGCCCAGCGCTTTCGCCGCATCTTGTTTTTGGTGGACCGCTCGGCCTTGGGCGAGCAGGCCGCCAACTCGTTCAAAGACACACGCATGGAGCGCCTGCAAACCTTTGCCGACATTTTTGGCATCAAAGAGCCGAAAGCTCAGTCGCCCGACGACGACACCGCCGTCCACATCGCCACGGTGCAGGGCATGATGCGCCGCGTGCTTTTCCCCGCAGACGGCGTGGCCCCGCCGACGGTACCTGCATGTGGACCCCGCCACGGCGCTGGCAGTGTTGCCAAACGCACGGGATATGACCCACATCGGGCATTGGGGCACTGGCAATTTGGAAGTGCCGCTTGGCAACTTGGCGGACCTGGATGCGGTCAAGCCATTCATTAACGTCGCTTACGAAGGACGCGCTGTCGCTGCTTCGCCATAAGGGCTACCCCGCGCGTTTCCCGCCTGCGCGCTATCCACGCGGGCTACCCACCACTTTCATGCCCGTACCCAGCCTCGCGCTGGGCCCGCACCGCCAGCAGAAACACCATGTCAGTCGCCGCCACATAGCGGTACAGCGCCACATAGCTGCGCGTGGCGCGGCCGATGACGAGTTCGCGTTTGCCGTCTTTCACGGGCCGCCCGATGAGGGGGCTGTGGGTCAGTATCTGGATGGCCTCCAGGATTTCGCCAATGCGCTGGGGCGCAGAGCCCGCGTCAAACTGGGCGATGTGTTCAAAGAAACGGTCAAAGTCGTCAAAGACCTCTGGGGCCAACTCGATGCGGGTCATGCGCTGAGTCACTTGGCCAATTTGCGTGCGGCGGGTTTGCGTGTGGGCTCCCCGTTGTTCGCCCGCGCGGCGAGGTAGGCTTTTGCGTCATCCCATGGCACTGTTTTGCCGCTGGCTTGAATGTTGGCCCAGCGCTGGTCAGCCAGGGTGTTGAAGGCGTTGTCCAGTTCCACTTGCTCCACGGTTTGCGAGATCGCATCCAGAATGAAAGCATGGGCGGTTTTGCCAGCACGCTGTGCGGCAGCGGCGATGCGGGCTTTGAGGTCGTCTTCAATTCGGATGGTGGTTGTGGACATGTGGCGGTCTCCTGATGGAGAGGAAATGGTAGCACCTTCGTGCTACATGTTGCGCATTCATGCCGCCTTGGTCCGCCGATGTTGCTTGCCGCGCCGGTTTTGCTACGCATTTGATAGTCGCCGGGGCACATTTCACGAAGGCTACAGCCCTATTTGGCACACAGTTCATACCCCGTGCTGCGCCCTCCACCCTCCAGCTTGCGCATCACGCCGCGCGCCAGCAGGTCATTGATGTCGCGCAATGCCGTGTCGGCAGAGCACTTGCCCAGCGCGGCCCACCTGGCGTTGCTGAGCTTGCCTTCAAAGCCGTCCAGCACGCGGTTAAGCACCTGGGTTTGCCGCGCATTCATGGACGTGCCGGCCCAACGCTGCCAGAACTGGGCCTTGTCCAGCACGCCGGCCAACGTGACGTCTGCGCCCTGCACGGCGCGCAGCAGGCAGCCCAAAAACCAGTCGAGCCAGGGCGTCACATCCAGCGGGCCCTTTTGCGTGAACTCCAGCTGGTCGTAATAGTCTTTGCGCTCGCGCTGAATCTGGGCGCTGAAACTGTAAAAGCGCTGGCTGGTGCCCTCGGCGCGGGCCAGCGCCATGTCGCCCACGGCGCGGCTGATGCGGCCATTGCCGTCGTCAAACGGGTGCAGGGTCACCAGCCACAGGTGCGCCAGCCCGGCTTTGATCAGGGCGTCGCCCACGGGGGCGGCCTCGATCCACTTCAGGAACGCATCGGTTTGAGCAGGCAATGTGCTGGCTGGCTGGGCGGTGAAATGCACTTTCTCCCGGCCCACGGCGCCAGACACCACTTCCATCGGGCCGCTGGCGTCTGTGCGCCACGCGACCACGGTGATGCGTACGCGCCCGCTGTAGCCGGTGGGGAAAAGCGCCGCGTGCCAGCCAAACAGGCGTTCTGCAGTCAAGGGCTGATCAAAGTTGCGGGTGGCGTCCAGCACCACATCCACCACGCCGTCCACATGCCGGTCGCTGGGGGCCATGGCGCCAATGTCCAGCCCCAGCCTGCGGGCGATCGACGAGCGCACGGCGTCCAGGCTGAGGCGTTCGCCTTCTATCTCGCTGGTTTTGATGACTTCTTGCGTCAGCACCTGCAGGGTGGCCCGTTCGCGCTGGGCCATGCCCAGCTCAGCCATGCGCCCCATGAGCTGGCCCTGCGCGCGATGCACTTGGGCCAAAGGTGCGGCCAGTGCGGCGACGTCATAGGTGAGGTCTGGCCAGTCGGACAGTTGCCAGATGTAGCGTGGATTGCGGGGTGGGCGGTGAGGGCTCATGCGGTGATTGTCGCGCCTATTTGCCGCAATTTGTGCTGTGAATAGTGCCGAAATACGGCTCACAGTCGTACTTTCAGATGATTTTGGCTACATATTCGATAGCTGCTTGCGCGTATTTCACGGGCGCTACAGGCCTATTTAGCACTCAAATCTGCGGCAAATACTTATCCAGCAGTTCCTGCACTGCATCCGCCTGCAACACATCCCGGCGGCGCTTGAGGGCTTCTCGTTCGGGTTGGCTGGCCATCCAGCGCTTGAACGCAACAAAGGTGGCGGGGTGCACGGTGTTCATGCGCGCCATGCTGCCATTGCTGGCCACAATCACGGCCGAGAAGCCGGGAGAGTCCAGCAACACATTGGCGCGGCGAGCCTGAACCACCCAGAAATCATCATCCTCATCGCTGAGTTTGATGGGGTGCGGGTCGTCTCCCGCACGCTCGCGGCGGACGATATCCACCTCAAAGCCATCTTTGTTGACGGCGGTGTATTTTTGACTTTGGCGTATGCGAAAGGTGCTGTCCACCTTTTTCAGTACGCCCAGCATGGAGCTGTCTACCTTGGCAAGCTGGGTAGAAAAAAGGATGCGTTTGCGGGTGTCCCACAGCAGGTCAATATCGCGGGTGGCCAGCGTGTCCGAGTCCAGCCGTACCCCGGCGGTGGACTCATAGGCATACAGCGCGTGGGTGCCGACCACGCGAAAGTGCGGGCTCAGTTGGGTGCTGGCCAGACGGCTCAGAAGCGCCACGACCAGGGGGTCTACCCGGCCCACCCGCAGCGCGCGGTTCAGGCGCTGGTATTGTTCCAGGGCGGCTTTGAGGCCGGACACGCGCTCTGCGCTTTCACGCTTGCGCTGGGTGAAGCGCTCGTACATGGCTTCGGTGTCGGGCGTGCGGGCCCCCAGGCTGGTCTCGGCCCCAGCGGGTGTGGTGCGTACCAGGTATTTGGTGTCGGGAGAAGACGCAGGGCCGGCATGCCAATACATGCCGCCGCGCACTTGGGCGGCGTCCACTTGAGCTTCTTCCAGCGCCTCGAAGGTGGCGACGGCGTCGATGTACTGGCGGGCGATGGTGGCGCTTGTTTCTAGCATTTCGGCATATTACTGCTGTTTTACAAATTACGCCGTAATTCCTTTTAATCCAATAACTTACAGTTTATTAAGTGCGGTATTTAAGGGGAAGAATGCCAACGATTTTTTTCATCCCGCTACACCACCAGCCGCGAATGCCCCACGCCGCCGCCTTTCTCGACCCGGATCTGCGCGGGAATGCGCTCCTTCAGGCTTTCCACATGGCTGATGACGCCTATCATCTTGCCGCTGGCGTTCAGGGTGTCGAGTGCGGTCAGGGCGATGTCCAGGGTGTCGCCGTCCAGCGTGCCAAAGCCTTCGTCTAGAAACAGCGAGTCGATGGAGGTCTTGTTGCTCACCAGGTCAGACAGCGCCAGCGCCAGCGCCAGGCTGACCAGAAAGCTTTCGCCGCCCGACAGGGTGCGCGTGTCGCGCGTCACGTCGCCCTGCCAGCCGTCGACGATGTCCAGCTCCAGCTCGCCGGTGGATTTGCGCCGCAGCAGGTAGCGGCCGTGCAGGCGCGCCAGGTGGCGGTTGGCCAGGTGCAGCAGGTGGTCCAGCGTCAGGCCCTGCGCAAACTTGCGGTATTTGTCGCCCTTGGCGGAGCCGACCAGGCTGTCCAGCCGCTGCCAGATATCGGTCTCTGTGGTCTGCAGGCTGATTTGCTCAAACAGCGCCTGCTGGCTTTTGCGGTGCTGCTCGTCTTTGGCAAGCAGGGCGCGCTGGGCGCCCATTTGTTCACTGAGCGTGCTGCGTTGTGCCTCCAGCGCGGCCAATTGCTCCACCAGCTCTTCCAGAGGCAGCGCCGTCAAGGCCTGCTCTTCCAGTTGGGTTTGCCTTTCGCGTGCGGCCTGCAGCAGGGCCATGGCCTGCTGGTGCGCGGTTTGCAGCGATTCCTTCAACGCAATCAGTCGCTGGCGCTCTGGCGCAGGCAGCAGGGCCGCCTCAAAAGCCGACGCGTTGGCAAACGGGCTGGCGGCAAGCGCGAGTTGCCAGGCGTTGTCGGCGTCGGCCAGTGCAAGGTCTTGCTTTCCAAGGTTGGCCTGCGCCTGGGTTTTTTGGCCTTGCAGGGCGGCTAGCGCCTGCGAGATGCGGCCAATGTCCTGGGCGCACTGCGTCAAGGCGGCGGACAAATTGCCATCGGCATCGTCCTTGAGTTGGGCAAGCGAAGCTATGTCGCTGGCCGTGCTGGCACGCAACGCGGCCCATAGCGCCGCCCAGTGCGCGGCCTGCGTGTGTGCGGCTTCACATTGGCCCGTTTGGCGGGTAATGGCTTGCGCGATGTCTTGAAGTTCGACTTGCTTTTTCTGCCAATGCAGCCACTCGCCTTCACGCTCTTTCAGCCACGGCGCTGCGTCGTCTGGCAGGCCATCACCCGCCACAACTTCCGCCTCCGCCAGCGTGGCGTGGAGGCTCGCCTCCAGCGCGGCGAGCTCATCCCGGCCGGACTGAAGCGCCGCCTTCAAGGTGCCCTGGCGGGCCAGGGCGTCTTGCTCGGCCTGTTGCAGGCGCTCCAGCTGGTGAGCGGCGGTCTGCAGTGCCTGGGCGCTTTGGTTGACCGCGTCCATCGCGCGGTGCAGTGCTTGCTCCCCTGCCTCGGCGGTTTGCAGGCTTTGGGTGGTTTGGTTCAGGGCCTGCGCAGCGGCGGCGCGGGCCGTGCTCAAGCCTTCTCCGTTTTGCCAGTCGTCTGCGGCCAGGGCGCGGGGGCTTGTGATGGGCGCGGTTAACTCAGTCCAATCGACCAGCCACTGGCCAATGTCCTGGGCAATTTGCGCTTGCTGCTTGAGGCGGCTGGCTTGACTTGCTTTGCTGGCAGCCAGCTCGGTAGAGGCCTTGCTTCCCTCTGCCTCCAGGGCATCCCGCGCGGCCTGCTTTTCTTTCAAGGCTGCGGCGGTGCTGGACACGTCCAGCGCCTGGTAGGCGTCAATGGCGGGGTGTTCAGTGGCGCCACACAAGGGGCAGGCCTCGCCAGGCTGCAGCGCCAGGCGGTGCGCGTCCAGGCTTTGAATGCGGCGTTCCTGGTCCAGCAGTTTTTGCTTGTCGGCAACCTGCTCTTTCAAGTTTTTGTACTGCTCGCGCAGGGCGATCACTGCATCCTCTTGCGGCGCGATGGTGGCTGCGGCCTGTTGCTGTTCTGCCGTCAGCGCAACTTGCTGGGTGGCCAGTGCGCGGCGCTGGCGGGCCAGGGTCTCTGTTTGCTGCCAGCGGTGGACCTTGGCTTGTTCGGCTTGGCACTGCTCACGCATGGCCGCCAGTGTTTGGCCTGCCAGGCGCTGGTTTTGCGCCGTCTGCGCGGTGTGCCGCGCGGCCTCAAACGCGGTTTTGGCTTGGGCTGCTGTTTCGACAAGCGTGCCTTGGGTGGCAATCTGGCTGGAACGTTCGCCCTGCTCTGTGTCGAGCGTTTGCAAAGCCTTGTTCTGGTTGGCCAGGCTTTGCTGCAGCTTCAGGCGCTGATCAAACTGTTGGCGCCAGACGCCGAGGCGTTCGCCCAGCGCGGCGTGTTGCGGGTGGGCAGTGCAGAAGTCGGCGAGTTCCTGGCGTTGACTTTGCTTCAGCGTCAACTGCTCTTGTGCGGCGCTCTCGATGCGCGCAGCCAGCGATTGGGCGAGGTGGTGCTGCTGGTAATGCGCCGTTTGCTGACGCTGCTCATCAAGGCGTAGCGCTGCCAGCGTGTTTGCACTCTCAACACACGCCAACTGCGCCTGCTGCCACGCCTGGTGCAGCGGCTTGAGCGCTTGCGCGGGCTCGCTTTCCGCCAGGCGGCGAAGTTCTGGCGCGGCGGCTTCCAGCGCGGCATGGGCGGCATTGCGTTTGGCCTCTGTGGCCTGAAGGTCTTGCACGCTCTGCAGCCGGTTGAGCTGCCACTGGTGTTGCGCCAGACTGCTTTTATGGGCGCTCTGCACGCCAAGCAGTTCTTTGCCCAGGCGGTCGGCATCGCTCTGCATGGCTTCGCGCTGCTCGGCGGTCAGCAACTCCATGCCGTCGGCGCGGGCTTTCAATTGCTCCAGTTGCTGCCTCGCATCGCGTGCCTGTTCGTACACTTTTTTCGAGATCTCGCCGTAGATCTCGGTGCCGGTCAGCTCCTCCAGCAGTTCGGCGCGCTCGTTGGCGCTGGCGTTCAGGAAGGCCGCGAATCCGCCCTGGGCGAGCAGCATGGATTTGGTGAAGCGCGGAAAGTCGAGGCCGGAGATGGCTTCGATGCGCTTGAGCTTGTCGTTGCTCTGGCTGCTGAGAATCTCGCCCGCGCCCGTTGCGAGTTCGACCCTGGGCGCCTGCAGCGCGCCGTCCACTTTGTCGCGGGCACGCCGCTGGCTCCAGAAGGCGCGGTAAACGGCGCCCTTGACCTCAAAGCTCACCTCGGCCAGGCAGTCTGCGGTGTGGCGCGTCATGATGTCGTTGGCCGATGCCGAGATGCTTTTGAGGCGCGGCGTCTCGTGGTAGAGCGCCAGGCAGATGGCGTCAAGCAGGGTCGACTTGCCCGCGCCGGTCGGACCGGTAATGGCAAACAGGCCGTTACCCGCAAACGGCGGCTGGGTGAAGTCGATGGTCCATTCGCCTTTGAGCGAGTTCAGGTTCTTCAGGCGCAGCGAAAGGATTTTCATGGCTGGTCCTCTTGCAGGCTGGTGACGATGGCCCGGTAGCGCTCAATCAGGGCGAGTTTCAAATCTTCTGTCAATTCCTCCTGTTCAAGGCGGCGGGAAAACACATCGTGGGGGCTGAGTTCGTCCAAGGTTTCACGGGCCGCTGCGGCCAGGGTGGCGGCGGTGTTGCCGCGCTGGCGACGGATGCGCAGCACTTCCACCGGTAGCCCTGCAGTCATCGCCTCGATGCGCGCTGGCAAGTCGGAAAGATAGTCGTCTTCCGCCACCGTCACCTCCAGCCAGACCGGGCGCGCTGGCGTGCCGTCCACGGCCGCCGTGCCAATCTTTTCGGCCAGCGCAAGCAGGTTGCCGCTGACCGATGCCAGGGCCTGAAAGCGCGGCACTGGCAAGGGCGTGATGGTTTGCAGGCCGTTCGCATCCAGATCGACCAGCAGCACCTCCTTTTGCTGGCGCACCTCGTCAAAACTGAGCGGGATCGGTGAGCCGCAATACCGGATATGGTCCAAACCGCCGACTTTTTGCGGCTGGTGAATATGCCCCAGGGCGATGTAGTCGGCCGCCGGGAAGGCGGTTGACGGGAAGGCATTCAGGGAGCCGACGTAGATTTCGCGCACCGACTCGCTGGTGCTGGCCCCTAGCGTGGTCAGGTGTCCGGTGGCAATCAGCGGCAGCTTGTGGCCCAGCGCAGTCTCCAGCGCCGCACGGCGGACGCTGGCGGCATCAAACACCGCTGCGTAATGCGACTGGATGGCGGTCTGCAGGGACTGCTGTTTGTCCTCGGCACTTTGCCCCGGCTGGCTCTGGAGCACATCACGCGGGCGGATGAAGGGAATGGCGCAGACGACGCAGCCGGCCACGCCCTGCCCACCACGCCTGGGCAACACCACGACCTGCGCATGGGGGTCGTCCGCCGCACCAATGACCGTCGCGCTCAGGCATTCCAGCAGCGCCCGGCTTTCGCCCAGGGTAGACACCGAGTCATGGTTGCCGCCCAGCAGCAGCAGGGCCACGCCCGCGCCGTGCAGCCGCACGACCAGTTGGCTGTACAGCTCGCGCGCATAGCTGGGCGGCGTGCCGGTGTCAAAAATGTCGCCGGCGATCAGCACCGCATCCACGGCATGTTCCCCGACCTGAATCACCAGCCAGTCGATCAGGGATTGGTGCTCGGCCTGGCGACTCTTGCCCATGAAGTGCTGGCCGAGATGCCAGTCAGAAGTGTGGAGGATGCGCATGGGTAAATGGGTAGGTGGAGGATGCGGGCTAGCTTACAGGGTCACTCGCCAGTAACTTGAAAGATCGGGGCACGACGACGTTGTTTTTGGCCTGCGCACGAAAGGCTCGCGCCACCTTGGCGTTTTCAGCGCCGCTTGAATGCTTGGCGCCTGCCGGCATGTTCGGGATCACCACGCCCATCAATGGCGAGGCAGCTTGCCACGGCAATGGCGGCACTACGCGTTTGCCGTGCAGTCACCGGAGCAAGGCGACGCCTTCCATGCGGCCGGCGTCGGCCATGGCGGCACCACTTGTGAAGACCCGCCGGGGTTTCGCGAGGGGCAGGCAGGCACGCTCTACCTGGCGTATCTGCGCGCGCACCGCCCGGCCAGATAAGGCGCGCTGGGGCGAGTCGGACTTGGGCGGGCCAGGACTAGAGCCCCATTGGGTACAAGCCGCTACTTCTTGCGGCAGTCAAACGCCCCTTCGTCCAGCACGGCGTTGTCTACGTCAATGAACCGCCACCTGGCATGGCCTGCCGACAGCGACAAACGCATCACGCCAAAGGTTTCCAACTGCTTCTCGCTGCCCGCACGTAGCGTGGCGTGCGCGTAAGTTTCTGCGCCGCCAGTGCCCACCACAAACGAGCGCAGGCCGCCGGTGGTGGACAGGGTGCCGTCGAAGGTCATGGGGCCAAAGCGCTCGTATTGGTGCTCGTGGGATTGCAGCACCACGTCGGCCTTGGCCTGGTCCAGGATGTCCCACATGGCGGTCATGGTGGTGTTGTCGCCATCGGGGGCCGAGCTGAACCGGGCGTGGTGCCAGGCCGCCGCCACACAGGGCTGCGCGCTGGCCAGTTCCTGCTTGAGCCACAGTGCCTGCGTTGAAGCGGCTGACGCATCGATGTTGCTGTTCAGCGCAAACACGGTCCAGCCGTTTTGGTCAATGCGGTAGTAGCCCGTGCGCTTGCCATCCGGGTTGGCCTTGGCACCAAAATAGCCGAAGTAACTATTGCTGTCGCCATTTTCATAGTCGTGGTTGCCTGGAATGGCAAAGGTTTTGTCGATAAACCGGCCCCAGGTTTTCTCATAGCAGTCGGTGTAGCCGAGGCTGGAGCCGGGCAAAAAATAGGCATTGTCGCCAAGGGTCAGTACGTTGGCATTGCCGCCGGCGTCAGCCAGCTGGCGCTCGACCAGCTTTGCTGTCTTTTCGGCAGCCGTGTCACGCGGAGGCCGAAGAAGACACTGCGCAATATCGCCTGCAGTCATCAGCTCCCAAGGCGTCGTGGGGCTACTCTGCACGACCGTAGGCGTGGCGCCGCCGCCGTCGCCGCCGCCACAGGCCACCACCGCCGCGCCTGCAAGCGCGGCCAGCAAACCGAATCGAATCGAGCGAATGACTTGCATGATGCCCGGCCAAAAATTCTTGCGCATACCGTGATCTTTCTCAAGGACTACCTTGTGTGACAGCTTGCATGTTAACTGGCGGGTGCAGCGAGTCCCGCTGCTACAGTGCGCCCATGCCCACCCCCGCTTACCGACTGATCGCATGACCCACGCCCTGCCGCACGCAGTGAATCGCCTGCGCAGCGCGCGCCTGGCGCGCAGCTCCAAACCCTTTCTCGCCCGTGGCGGTCCGCGCGGCGAGCGCTGCGCCGGTTGCCGTCTCGTCCCCAGCCACTGCCTTTGCGCCCTGCGGCCGGCCGTGCCCACGGGCGCGGGAGTGTGCCTGATCATGGCCGACGTCGAGCCGCTCAAGCCCAGCAACACGGGCTGGCTGATTGCCGATGTGGTGACCGACACCTTTGCCTTTGGCTGGGCGCGCACCGAGGTGGACCCTGCGCTGCTGGCCCTGCTCGCTGATCCGCAGTGGCAGCCTTACCTGGTGTTTCCGGGGGAGTTTGTGGAGGCCGGGCGGGTGGTGACGGAGCTTCTGCCCGTCGATCTGATAGAGGGCGAGAAAGGCAAACGCCCGCTGTTTGTGCTGCTCGATGCCACCTGGCCGGAGGCGCGCAAGATGTTTCGCAAGAGCCCCTACCTGGACCGGCTGCCCGTGCTCAGCCTGCAGAGCGGGCAACTCTCACGCTACCGGCTGCGCCGCTCGCAGCGCCAGGTTGGGGAACAGAGGCACTTCTGCACCTCGGAGGTGGCAGCCCTGTGCCTGGAGCTGGCCGGTGAGACGCATGCGGCGCAGACGCTGGAGGCTTACCTGGATGTATTCACCAACCACTACCTGAATGCCAAAAACCAGCGGCCCGTGGACCTGGAAGACGCGGCGCACCGGCGTTTGCGCGGCTTGCGTTTGCCCGGCGGTGCGGGAGCCAAAACTTGCACCTGACGCCCTGTAGCGCCTGTTTGACGCACAAAGCGTAGCCCGTGCTTCCGCCCCCCACCCTGCGCTTGCGCAGCACCGTATCGGCAGAGCATTCGGCAATCGCCGCCTATCTGGCTCAAGGTTCACGGATTCACTGGCCGCGACGCAGGCGCTTCAGACCCGGCGAGCAAGGGGCGACAATCGACATCCAGCCCCAAGGCGCAACACGCCGCCCACCCCAACCCAAAGAGCAGCCCCATGACCGACGACCTGAACCGACAAAACGAATTGAAAAAGATGGCCCTGTGCGACTCCTGCGCCGGCATACAACGCAACTGGCGCAAGGCGCCCGGCCACCCCGAACTGGTGCAGGGCGGCAACCGCCAGGAAAAGCGCGGCGGCCATCTGGTCACCCTTACCAGCTACCGCTGCGACCGCTGCGGCACGGCCTGGGAATATGAGAATGACAAGGCCAACCTCAAGGCGGGCTGGTCGGTGGTGGGCCGGTAAGCGCCGCCTTCTGATCCATGTCAACTGCTGGCCATCCAGTGGGGACTTTTAGCGACTGAATCGGTCTAATGGTGCGTCTTGCCGGCGTTTGGCGTTTTTTGCCGTCCAGCGCCTGCACCCTCATTGACTGACGACCCTCTTTTCAAGGAGTTGACCATGACCGCCATGATGAAAGCCGCCATCTTTGTCGCGCCCGGCCGCATTGAGCTGGCCGACAAGCCGGTTCCCGATGTGGGCCCCAACGACGCGCTGGTGCGCATCACCACCACCACCATCTGCGGCACCGATGTGCACATCCTCAAGGGCGAGTACCCGGTGGCCAAGGGGCTGACCGTGGGCCATGAGCCGGTCGGCGTGATCGAGAAGCTGGGCAGCGCGGTGCAGGGCTATACCGAGGGCCAGCGCGTCATCGCCGGGGCGATCTGCCCCAACTTCAACTCCTATGCCGCGCAGGACGGCTTCCCGTCGCAAGACGGCAGCTACCTGATCCCGCAGGGGCTGTGCGGCTGCCACGGCTACAAGGCCACCGCCGGCTGGCGCTTTGGCAACCTGATCGACGGCACGCAGGCGCAGTATGTGCTGGTGCCCGACGCGCAGGCCAACCTGGCGCCGATTCCCGATGGCCTGAGCGATGAACAGGTGCTGATGTGCCCCGACATCATGTCGACCGGCTTCAAGGGCGCGGAAAACGCCAACATCAAAATTGGCGACACGGTGGTAATTTTTGCGCAGGGGCCGATTGGCCTGTGCGCCACCGCCGGGGCGCGCCTGCTGGGCGCATCGACCATCATCACGGTGGACGGCAGCGACCACCGCCTGGGCATCTCGAAGCAGCTGGGCGCCGACGTGACGCTGAACTTCAAGACCTGCGACGTGGTTGACGAGGTGATGAAGCTGACCGGCGGGCGCGGCGCGGATGCCTCCATCGAGGCGCTGGGCACGCAGGGCACCTTCGAGTCGGCGCTGCGCGTGCTCAAGCCCGGCGGCACGCTGTCCAGCCTGGGTGTTTATTCCACCGACCTGACGATTCCGCTGTCGGCCTTCGCCGCCGGGCTGGGCGACAACCGCATCAACACCGCCCTATGCCCGGGCGGCAAGGAACGCATGCGCCGCCTGATGAAGGTGCTGGAGTCGGGGCGGCTTGACTTGGGGCTGATGGTGACGCACCACTACCAGCTCGACGACATCGTGGCCGCCTACGAGCTGTTCTCGAACCAGCGCGACGGAGTGCTGAAGGTGGCGATCAAGCCCTGGTAAGCCCGGGCACGGTCCTAGCGGCGGCCCGGGTCATCGGGGCGGCGGTCATGCCGGTTGCGCACCCCGTCGCCGCCACGGTCATGCACGCCGCGACCGGGGCGCACCGGGTGCGCGTTCGAGCGTGCGCCGTGGCGCGGCGGCGCGGCGCGGGGGAAGGCTCGGTAACCGGGGTGATAGTAGCGCGGATAGACGTAAGGCTGCGGATAGGCGCCGTAGCCATAAGGGGCATAAGGGGCATAACTGGCACCGCCCTGGATGTAGACAGGCTGATCGACCACATAGGGCGGGCCCGCGCCACCATAGACCTCATATGCCGGTGCCGGGTAGACGGCGCAGCCCGACAGCCCGGCGGCGGCCAAAACCAGTAACAGTGTTTTCATAAAGCATCCTCGCGCCCATCCTGGAAGCGGCCAGGCAGATTCATTGGGCGCGCGGCATGTGGACAGCTCATGTCTGCCGGTTACCAGATGTGCGCACGCCTGGCGCAACAGGGGCATCGAAGCGGCGCAGACCCAGCCTGCACGCGCGGGCGCACAATGAAAGGCTAGCCTGAAAGGTCATGGATGAAACGCAGAGTGTTGTTGAGTATGCCGGTCTGGCTGGCGCTGAGCGGGGCCGCCTGTTCGGCCACGCCAGGTGGCCAGCCGAGCTACAAGGTGTCGGCCGGGCAATTGCAGGAGGCGGTGGCCCGGCGTTTTCCGCGCAGCTACCCACTCGGCGGGCTGCTTGACCTGACGCTGGAGGCACCGCACCTGCGGCTGCTGCCCGAGCAGAACCGGCTCGGCACCGACCTGGTGGTGCTGGCCGCCGGACCGGCGCTGGGGCGCAGCTACACCGGCGCCTTCGATCTGGATTTTGCGCTGCGCTACGAGGCCAGCGACCAGTCGATACGCGCCTACCAGCTGCGCGTCAACGCGCTGCGCTTTGACGACCTGCCGCCGGGCTCGGCCGAGTTGCTCAATGCCTACGGAACCAGGCTGGCCGAGCAAAGCCTGCGCGAAGTGGTGCTGCACCAGCTCAAGCCGCAAGACCTGGCGCTACCCGATGCCATGGGCCTGCAGCCGGGCAGCATCACGGTAACGCCGCAGGGGCTGGTGATCGGCTTCGTGAATAAGCCGCCGCGCTGACGGAAGCCCGGCCCATGAAACTCAAGGCTGCCTGCACGCTCAGCGTGACGGCCACTTCCGACTGCCCGCTGGTGGCCATGCTGCGCCCGCGCAGCGGTCAGGCGCAGTGGATCATCAGCGACCGCTACGACCTCCAGCCCTGGGTGCCGACGACCGAGTTCGTCGACAGCTACGGTAACCTGTGCCAGCGCCTTACCGTTCCCCAGGGGGGCATGCACATGGGCGTGGAAGTGACGATGGAGGTGGACGCGCAGATTGCCGTGGCGCCCGACGCGCCGCGCACCCCGATTTCGGAGCTGCCGGACAACGTACTGCTCTACCTGCTGCAAAGCCGCTACTGCCCGTCAGACCGGATGGTGGAAAAAGCGCTGGCGGTGGTGGGTGACGCCAGACCCGGCTACGCGCAGGCAGAACGGATACGCGCATGGATCCAGCAGCATCTGGCCTACCGCTACGGCGTCAGCTCGGCCAGCACCGACGCGCTGGACACGCTGGAGCACGGCGCAGGCGTGTGCCGCGACTTTGCCCATGTGGGCATTGCGCTGTGCCGCAGCCTGCAGATCCCGGCGCGCATGGTGGTGGGCTATCTGCACGGGCTCGAACCCATGGACCTGCACGCCTGGTTTGAGGCCTTCGTGGGTGGGCGCTGGTACACCTTTGACGCCACGCAAGCCACGCCGCGCGGCGGTCGCATCGTGCTGGCCTACGGCCACGATGCCGCTGACGTGGCGTTCATCTCTGACTACGGCGCGCAGCCGCTGCAGGTAAACGAGATGAAGGTTGAGGTGACGGCGCTGGATGGCTTGCCCGCCTGATCCCTCCGCCCTCGACGCGCATCAAGGCCTCCAAGTGAACCGCTGAAGCCTGTCAGCCTCACCCAGGGCGCGGCGCAACGCAGGCACCAGTTAACTATGTTTTTGATAGCGTACTATGCCCGCATTATCTGGACAAACTGCCGTTTTTGCTGGAAATCGTGGCTGAAACGGCCTGCCGGGTCGCTTCCGGCTTGCGCTCCTCGCCCCGCTCGGCCAGGCCTGAGCCAGGCACACTCGGCGGCGAGAAATTCAATCAGCTCGCGCACCGCCGGCAGCATGCTGCGGCGAGACGGAAACACGGCATGCACGATGGCCGGGCTCGGCCGCCAGTCGGGCAGCAGGGCAGCAGGGCAGCAGATCGACCAGCAGGCAGCTGCAACACCCCCACTGGCAAAAGGGGCGGCTTTCGGCCTAAACTGAAACAGGCCTGCACCGGCCGTATTGCCGTCTGGCCCCGGAAATTCCATTTCTTCCAGGAGGTTGCCATGTCCATTCCCTCAACTCTAGCCAACTACCTCGATCAGCACGGTGCGCGCTACGAGGTATTCCCGCATGCGCACAGCCGCACCAGCGCGGAGACGGCCCGCAGCGCCAACGTCATGGCCTGCCAACTGGCCAAGTCGGTCGTTCTTGAAGACGACACCGGTGCCGTCACGATGGCCGTCATCCCCGCCGACAAGGCGGTGGTGGTGGACGAGCTGGCGCGCATGCTGGGCCGCAAGGACTTGCGGCTGGCCGATGAAGAGCGCATCGCCATGCTGTTCAAGGGCTGCGAGCCCGGCGCCGTGCCCTCTATCGGCATGCCCTGGGGTATTGAAACCGTTGTCGATGACGAGCTCGAGGAAAGCGAGGTCGTGTACATGGAAGGCGGCGACCACGAACGCCTGCTGCGCATGTCGCACGACTGCTTCCACGACCTGATGAGCACGCAGCGCCACGGCCAGTTCTGCGAGACCCCGACGACGCATTAGGGCATCGGCCACCCGGTCGGTTGAAAAGAAAAAAAACTTGTCGCATGAATCCAGATTGACCGGCGAGCTGCGCTCACTGTTGCACGCACAACGCGTGGCCGCCCTGGGGACCCTCAGCGATGAAGGTTCTGCCTTTGTTTCCATGGTCCCTTATGCCATCGTGGTGGCGCCGGAGCCGGCGCTGGCTTGCCTGGTCATCCACGTCAGTGGTCTGGCCGCCCACACGCGCCATCTGCGGGCCAGGCCACGGGTGTCTTTGCTGGTCATGCAGGCCGAGGTGGCAGGCGAACCGGTTCACGCCCTGCCCAGGGTCACGCTCGAAGGACTGGCCGAGGTACTGGAGCCCGGCGGCCAGGCCTGGACTGCCTGCCGGACCGCCTACCTGCAACGCTTTCCCGAGGCGCAAGCCATGACAGCACTGGGCGACTTCATGTTCGTGGCGGTCCATGTCAAGGGCGCGCGGCAGGTCGCCGGTTTTGGCGCGGCGCGCTCCCTGGACGCGGACGAGCTCAGGCTGGCCCTGGCGCCTGCGGGGCAGGACTGATGGCGCTTCGCGCTATGCTTTCAATAGCTTACTGCGACCGACCTGCCTGGGCTTGAGCCATTTTTTCCTCAAAAACTCAATCCCCGGCCGCATCCACCTCGCGCAGCAGCCGCATGCCGACCAGCGTGTAGCGGGTCTGCGGCGAATTCCAGTTGCGGTAGCTGCAGCGCGCATAGAGCGACCAGGTGTGCCAGGAGCCGCCGCGGCGCACGCGCACGCTGCCATCGGCCGGCCCCTGCGGGTCGGCCAGCGGCGATTGGGCGTAATAGTTTTCGTCATGCCAGTCGGCCGTCCACTCCCAGGCGTTGCCCAGCATGTCGTAGAGCCCGAAGGCGTTGGGCCTGAAGCTGCCGACCGGCGCGGTGAAGGCGTAGCCATCGTGGCCCTTGAGCGCAAACGGTTGCCAGGCCGGCCAGTTGCTGGCGGCATCGGCATCAAAGGTGTTGGCGATCTTCAGCAGCGACTCGGGGTCGTCGCCGCTGTAGTAGCGCGTTGACGTGCCGGCGTGGCAGGCGTATTCCCACTCGGCCTCGGTTGGCAGTCGGTAGGTCTTTCCCTCCTGCTTGCTCAGCCACTGGCTCAGGGCGACGGCGTCGTTCCAGGTGACGTTGAGCACCGGGTGGCTGTCGTCCTGCGCGAAGCCGGGGTTTTGCCAGGAGTACTTCGGGTCGCGGCCCTCGAAGGCATCGCCGCGCTGCGACCTGGCCGGGTCGTAGGCACGGTTGTAGCCGTAGCCGCCGGTGCCGTCGGCTATCGATTCGGGCGTGTAGCCCGAGGCGGCGATGAACTTGCGGAACTGCCCTAGCGTGACCTCATGCTGGCCCAAAAAGAAGGAGCGCGTGATGCGCACCGGGTGGACCGGCGCCTCGTCGGCGAGATCGGCCAGGCGCTTGCTTTCGTACTGCGGGTAGCTGCGCGCCAGCAGCTCGGGCGCTTCGTCGCCGCCCATCATGAAGTCACCGGCCGGCACCCACACAAACTTCATGCCCAGCGAGTTCTCAAGCACGCGCTTGGGCTGCGGGGGCCGGGGCGGGCCGGACGAGCACGCCGCCAGGAAAAACAGCGATGAAAGCAGCGATGCCAGCAGCAGGGCCAGGGGGCGTGGTCGGGTCATGGTGTTTTTCTTGTTGAGAACTCGGGCGGGAGCACTCCAGTCGCTCACAGGAAGCCGATGGAGATCCAGGGGATGGCCGCGACGATCACCGTGCCTATGAACAGCGCCAGCATGTAGCCGACGATGGGGCGGATGCCCTCGTCGGGATTGACCCGGCCAATCGCGCATGCGGCGTAATAGCCCACGCCCAGCGGCGGCGCGAAAAGACCCAGTCCCATCGACAGGATGACGACCATGGCGTAGTGCACGTCATGCACGCCGAGCTGGCGCGCAATCGGAAACAGCAGCGGCCCGAACAGCACGATGGCCGGAATGCCTTCAAGCACCGAACCGAGCATCACGAAGGCCACGATGGACACCGCGAGGAACACCGGCGCGCCGCCGGGCAGCGCGCCCATGGATTCGGCCAGCAGCCGCGAGAAGCCCGACTGCGTCAGCCCCCAGGCCATGGCGGTGGCCGTGCCGATGATCAGCAGGATGGAACCCGACAGCGAGGCGGTGTCAACCAGCATGGGGACTATGCGCCGCAGGTCGAACTGCCGGTAAATGAACAGCCCGGCCAGGATGGAATAAAAAATGCCTATGGTCGAGACCTCGGTGGCGGTGGCCACGCCTTCGACCACGGCGGCGCGGATCACGAAGGGCAGCGCCAGCGAAGGCAGCGCTATCAGGCCCAGGCGCGCCACGCGCGGCCACGGCGTGCGGCGGATCTGGCTCAGGTCTTCAAACCGGTTGCGCCGGTACACCACCAGGCACAGCAGCACGCCGAGCACCAGCGCAGGCAGCAGGCCGCCCGTGAACAGCGCGGCAATGGAAATGCCGGTGACCGAGCCAATGGTGATCAGCACGATGCTCGGCGGCACGGTTTCGGTCTGCGCGCCGGTGGCGGCCAGCAGCGCCACCAACTCGCCCGGCTTGGCGCCGCGCGCCTTCATTTCCGGAAACAGCGCGGGCGCGATGGCGGCCATGTCGGCGGCCTTGGAGCCGGAGATGCCCGACACCAGGTACATGGCGCCGACCAGCACGTAAGACAGGCCGCCCTTGACGTGGCCCAGCAGGCTGGCCAGAAAACTGATCATGGCGCGCGCCATGCCTGTCATTTCAATCAGCAGGCCGAGAAAGACAAACAGCGGCACCGCCAGCAGGATCAGGTGCGACATGCCTTCGTCCATGCGACCGACAATCGCCGGCAGCGGTGTGCCGGTGGTGAGCGCGAGGTAGCCAAAGGTGCCCAGGCCAAAGGCAAAGGCAATCGGAATGCCGGCAAACACGCAGCCGCCGGCCACGCCGACAAAAAAGATCACGAGGTTGTAGCGCCCCAGGCCGGCAAACAGCGGCCCCGCCAGCCAGAAGGCCAGCGCGATCGCCGCAATAATGGCGGCGGCGATCACCGACTGGCGCAGGCTGGCCACGCGCAGCAGGCGCAGTGCGGCGAACAGCCCCATCAGGGCGATGCCGACCGGCAGCGCGGCGGCGCGCCAGAGGTTGGAAATCTCCAGCGCGGGCGTGGTGATGGCCATCTCGTCGTAGGCATATTCCCAGGCCGGCCACACCACCATGAGCAAAAACGCCAGGCAGGCGGCGGTGGCCACGGCCTCGAACAGCGCGCGACGCGCGGGCGGCGACTTGTTGACCAGCGCCGTCATGCGCATGTGCTCGCCGCGCCTGAGCGCCACCACCGAGCCCAGCATGGCCAGCCAGAGGAACAGGATGGAGGCCAGCTCGTCAGACCACAGCAGCGGGCTGTGAAACACATAGCGCGACACCACGCCGGCAAACAGCACGATGATGTCGGCCAGCACCAGCAGCGCCGCCGGCACCTCGACCAGCCAGCCCAGCGTCTTTTCAAGCCGGTCCAGCCGGCGTGGCCCCGGGGCCTGCGGGTCCTGGGCTGCTGGCGCCACGTTCATTGGCTACGCTCCGCGCTGCGCGCTCCGGTATTCGCCTTGGGAGCGGCCCGGCGGCTCATGCCAGCTTGCCGGTGTATTTCTCCAGCAGTGCCCAGGGCTCGGCACCGAACTTCTTGTGCCAGTCGGCGTAGAAGCCCGCGCTGCGCAGCTTGGCGCGGAACAGCTCGGCATTGGTGGTATTGACGATCATGCCCTTGGCCTTGAGATCGGCCAGCACGCTGTCGTTGAGCAGCCTGACGTCCTCGCGCTGCTTCAGGCCGGCGGCGTTGACGTTGCGCGTGACGATTTCCTGCAGGTCGGCGGGCAGGCGGTCAAACGACTTCTTGTTGCCCAGGAACCAGAAACCGTCCCACATGTGGTTGGTGATGGAGCAGTATTTCTGCACCTCGTTGAGCTTGGCAGTGGCAATGATGGCAAGCGGATTTTCCTGTGCGTCAACCACCTTGGTCTGCAGCGATGAATACACCTCGGCAAAGTTGATGGTCGCGGGCGAGGCTTCGAAGGCCTTGAACATCGAGACCCAGAACGGGCTGGGCGGAATGCGGATCTTCATGCCCTTGAGGTCTTCGGGCTGGTTGACGGGCTTGGTGCTGGTGGTGATCTGGCGGTAGCCGTTGTCCCAGATTTTTTCGAAGGCAAACAGCGTGCCGGTGGCCGCGATCTGCTTGCGCACATGCGCGCCCAGTTCGCCGTCCATGGCGGGCCAGACCTGGCTGTAGTCCTTGAAGGCAAAGCCGACGCCGCTGATCTGCGCGGCCGACACCAGGGTGCCCAGGATCAGCGGAGACAGCGTGAAGTAGTCGAGCGCGCCCGAACGCGCCTGCGACAGCATGTCGGTGTCATTGCCGAGCTGGTTGTTCGGGTAGACCTCGAAGGCGATGCGGCCCTTTGACTCGGTGTTGATTTTGGTGGCCATCTCGGCGGCGCGCACATTCATCGGGTGGGCGATCGGCAGGTTGTTGCCGTATTTGAGCGTGAACTCGGCGGGCTTTTGCGCGAGCGCGCCGCCCAGGGGCAGCGCCATGGCGCTGGCGCCCGCGGTGGCGAGCAGATGACGTCGGGAAATATTCATGGGCTTGTCTCCTGGATTGTTCAAATAAAAAAATGCAGCTGACTAATGTACGACGGGCCTTCGTACCCGCAGCTTGGTAAAAACGCACCCCGTCATGGCGTTGGCCCGGCGGGCGCCGGAGGGGGATCGGCCGGCGCTTCGCGGCGGCGCAGGTAGTCGGCGCGAATGTCTTTCTTGACCAGCTTGCCGTAGGCGCTCTTGGGCAGCGCGGGCCAGAACTCGATGACGCGCGGCCACTTGTATCTGGCCAGGCGCGGCTGCAGATGGGCCAGCACATCGCCGGCGGCCAGGCTGGCGCCGGACACGCAGGGCACGAGCACGGCCACGCCGGACTCGCCCCACTGCGCATCAGGCACGCCAAAGACCGCGGCCTCGGCGATTTCGGGCATGGCCAGGATGGCTTCTTCGATCTCGCGCGGGTAGACATTGGAGCCGCCCGAGATGTACATGTCGGAGGAGCGCCCGGTGATGGTAACAAAGCCGCGCTCGTCCATCAGGCCCAGGTCGCCGGTGTGAAACCAGCCGCCGCGAAACGCCAGTGCGTTGGCTTCGGGGTTGTTCCAGTAGCCGGCAAACACCGCCTGCCCACGCGTGCAGATTTCACCTTGCACGCCGGCAGCGACCGGCTGGCAGTCCTCGTCAAGCACAGCGACTTCCATGCCGCATCTGGCCGTGCCGCAGCTGCCCAGCAGCGCGCCACCTTGTTCCAGATGTTCGTGCGGTTGCAGCACCGTGATGTTGCCGGTGACTTCACCCAGGCCAAAGTACTGCACGATGACGGGGCCGAGCACGTCGAGCGCGCGCTGCTGGTCGGCCTTATACATGGGTGCGCCGGCGTAGATGACGCGCTTGAGGCTGCTGTGGTCTAAGCGCGCGGCGGCGGGGTCTTCGGCCAGGCGCTTGAGAATGGTCGGCACGGTGAAGAGGTTGCTGACGCTGTGCTTTTCGATGGCTTCAAACGCGGCCGCGCAGTCCAGGCTTTCGCCCGTGAGCAGGACGCTGGCGGCGCCGCGCGCCACGTTGACGACGGCGTGAATGCCGGCGCCGTGCGACAGCGGCGCGACGACCAGCGAAGCGTCGTTCTCGCGCAGCCCGGGCAGCAGATCGGCCAAGTGGTTGTTGATCACAAAAGCCATCTGGCCGTGCGTCAGCACCGCAGCCTTCGGCCGGCCCGTCGTGCCCGAGGTGAAGAAGAACCAGAGCGGGTGCGACGCGCCCACTTCGGCCGCCGTGAAGACCGGCGCACCGGCATGACCGGCCGCCATATCTTCATACACCGGATCGTCAACCCGGATCAGCTGCTTGAGCGCCGGCGATTCGGCCTGCGCCGCGGCCGCATGCGCGTCGAAGGCGTGCTGCGTGAGCATCAGCGAAGCCCCGCTTGACTGCGCGATATAGGCCACCTCGGCGGGCGTCAGCCGGTGGTTCACCGGCACCCACACCGCGCCCAGCTTGAAGGCCACCCAGGCCGACTCGAACAGCGGCAGCCCGTTGACCAGTTGCACCAGCAGGCGGTCGCCGGGGCGCACGCCGAGGGCCGCGAAGCGGTGGGCCAGCGCATCGACGCGGGCGTTGAGCTGCGCCCAGCCCAGCGTGCGCTCACCCTGTATGAAACCGGGATGCAGCGGGAACTTGCGCGCGGTCTGGCTCAAGAGCTGGCCCAGGTTCATCACCTGCGCCAGCCCCTGCGGCATGCCCGCGAGCGGCGCGGCCAGGCTCATGCCGATCGCTCCAGAATGCTGGCGTAATTGGCCACGGCCACGCCGCCCATGTTGAAAACGCCGGCCAGCTGCGCGCCGGGCAGCTGCATGTCGCCGGCTTCGTTGACCAGTTGCATGGCGGCCAGCACATGCTGCGACACGCCGGTGGCGCCGATGGGATGGCCCTTGGCCTTGAGGCCGCCTGAAAGATTGACCGGCAGGCGGCCGCCGCGCAGGATCTGGCCTTCGCGCACCACGGCCGGCCCCTGGCCAGGCTTGGCCAGGCCCATGGCCTCGATTTCAAGCAATTCGGCGATGGTGAAGCAGTCGTGCGTTTCGACCAGCGAGAGGTCGTCCAGCGCGCAGCCTGCCTCGGCAAAAGCGCGCTGCCAGGCCTGCTGCGCGCCTTCCAGGCGCAGGATGTCGCGCCTTGACACAGGCAGGTAGTCGTTGGCTTGCTGGGCAGCGCGAAACTTCACCGCGCGCTTGAAGCTGCCGCCGGCCAGCGCGCGCTCGCTGCACAAAATGAGTGCCGCCGCGCCATCGGAAATCAGCGAGCAGTCGGTGCGGCGCAGCGGCCCGGCGACGATGGGGTTTTTCTCGCTCACGGTGTTGCAGAAGTCAAAACCCAGGTCGCGCCGCACATGGGCGTAGGGGTTGGCCATCGCGTTGAGGTGGTTCTTGGCCGAGATGCGGGCCAGCGCATCGCTGGCGTCGCCATGGGTGTCAAAGTATTTCTGCGCAATGCCGGCAAACACGCCCGCAAAACCGGTGCTCGAGCTTTCCTCTTTCACATAGGCGCACTGCAGCAGCACATCGCCGACCTGCGCGGTCGGCAGGCCATTCATGCGCTCGTAGCCCACGACCAGCACCACGTCGGCATCACCGGCGCGAATCGCCTGCATGCCGGTATAGATGGCGGCCGATCCGGTGGCGCAGGCGTTCTCGACGCGCAGCGAGGGCTTGAAGCGCAGGCCCGGTTCGGCGTTGAGCGCCAGCGAGGACGGAAAGTCCTGGCCGACAAAGCCGCCGTTGAAAGTCCCGACCACCATGGCATCGACCTGCTCCGCGGACAGACCCGCATCGGCGAGCGCGGCGCGCACGGCGTCGGCAATCAGCGTCTCGGGATCGAGCTGGTCATATTTGCCGAACCGGGAATGGGACCAGCCGACGATATGGACGGCAGGCTTGGCGGAAGAGGTCACGGCGGGTCCTTTTGGGGTTTACTATGTGAACCAGCGCCCTAAGCATTCGACGCCGCGTCAGCGCAAAGCTTAGGGTCTGGCGAATGCTCGCCTCACCGAATACGGGCCGCAACCTGAAAACAGGTTCACTATATGGACCCTGCAGCGCGGGTTTTTACCAAGGCCATGGTTCAGCATATGGACCTGAATATTTTTGATGTCTTTGCAGGATTCCTTCAAACCGGCTGCCGAAGTGGCCGGCGCCCAAACCCTCAGACGCGGCCTGTCGGTGCTGCGGCTGCTTACGCGGGTGGGGCCAGGCGGCTTGCGCATGGGCGAGGTGGGCCGGCGGCTGGGCCTGAACAAGGCCACCGCCATACGCCTGACGCGGGCCCTGGTGGAGGAGGGCTTTGTGCTGCGCGACCGCGCCTCGGGCTGCTACCGGCTGGGCCCTGAAGCGTTTGCCGTCGGCTTGGCAGCGGAACCCAGCTACGAGCTGCAACGGCTGGCAGCCCCGGCCTTGCGAGCCCTTGCGGTGGAAACCGGCGACACCGTTTTCTTCTCGGTTCTACACGGCTACGAAAGCATTTGCCTGTCGCGCGATGAAGGCGATTTTCCGATCCGCAACCAGCTCATCAAGGCCGGCGACCGCTGGCCGCTGGGCGTGGGCGGCGGTGCCTGCGCGCTGCTTGCGGCGCTGTGCGATGAAGAGGTCGATGACGTGCTGGCGCGCAATGCACCGCTCAGGGCCGCGCGTTTTCCGCGCTGCACGGACGAGGCCATACGCCAGCTCATCAGCGAAACGCGCGAGAAAGGCTATTGCCTGCAGCCCGGCCTGGTGATTGAAACCAGCTGGGCCGTGGGCGTGCCGGTGTACAACGCGCAGGGCCGGCCGGTGGCCGCCATCAGCTTGGCGGCGATTGAAACGCGGTTGGGCCTGGCGCGGAGTGTGGCGCTGGGCAACCGGCTGATGCGGGCCAGCACGGAGCTGACGCAGCTGCAGGCGGCGGCGGAAGAAAACGCGAGGAAAAGCGGTGCCCCGCAGGCCTGTGCAGCGCTACCGGCACTGCCCTGGGGCGTCGGCAAAAGCGGCTGAACGACCACTGAAAAAGCAAAGGCCGTGCCTGAAAATTCGCCGCCGCCAGAGCCCGATTTTCCCGCCTCGACAAATTGATAGGCACTCCTATAATCCGCCCGGCAGTCGCCTGCCCCGGACCTTCGGGACAGCGCAAGCTTGAACTTATGCCAAAAGCATAAAGGAGGCAGTTGGTGAACGAAATAATGTCGCGCGTCCCCGGTCCGCGCACCCTGGTCCACCCCGGACCCCTCAATCCGGTCCGCATCAAAAGCATGCACAGCGCGCGCGGGCGGCACGTCAGGCTTTCGCTGTCGTCGGGGCTCTCTCTGTACGACGCCCTGGTGGCGCCGCTGGCCCGGGCCGGCATGGAAAACGCGTCCACCACGCTGCTGGGCGGCCAGCTCGAATCGGTCGACTATTGCGTTGCCCCGCACGACCCGTCAGGAACTGCCGTCGCAGCCTATATCGCGCCGATTCATGCCGACAAGGCCTACCTGGTTTTTGGCAATGCGACGCTCGGCAAGGACGCCAGCGGCGAAGCGGTCGTGCATTGCCACGCGGCGATCGTGACCGAAGACGGCGAGGTGCGGGGCGGCCACATCCTGCCTCACAGCTGCATCGTTGGCAGGCAACCCATCGCAGCGCTGGTCACCTCCCTCGATGGTTTCGAATTGCGCGTGACCTACGACGCCGAAACCAATCTTTCCTTTTTCCTGCCGACCGGGGAGCTGGCCCATGCTTGACGCCTGTGTCCTTGAAAACGGCCGCATGGGGCGCGTGGCCTATGGCCGTATCGCCCCCAACGAAGACCTCGTTCTCGGCGTTGAAAAAATCTGTCTTGCCGAAGGCTTCAAACACGCTTTTGTGCGCGGCGCGCTGGGCAGCCTGGTGGATGCCTGCCTGGGCACGCGAGACGGCCAGTACCGCCACGTCGGCGGGCCTGCGGTGGAGGTCGTGAGCCTGGCGGGCGAGGTGCGCAGCCTGGACGACGGCTCCGTCTGTGCCAGCCTGACAGGCGTGGTGGCGGACCCGCAGGGCCACGTTTTCGGCGGCCCTTTCGTGGCCGGTTCCAACACCGTCTGCGTCACCTTCGAGGTCACGCTCGAAGAATGGCTGCCCGCGCCGGCAGCCTGATCGCCTGCCGCGCGGGGCACATCGATTTTCGCTTTTTTCAATGACAAGGCACCCATGACCTCCATTTCCCCGAACAAGGCCAGTCCATCCCCGCTGCCGGTCGCGGTCGTCACCGGCGGGGCGCGCGGCATCGGCCTGGCGATTGCCCAGTGGTTTCTTGCCAACGGCCACCGCGTGGCGCTGCTCGACATCGACCTGGACACGCTCACCGCGACTGCGGCAAGGCTGGACAACAGGGACGGCGTGCTGGCGCTTCACTGCGATGTGTCCGAACCGGCGCAGGTGCAGGCAGCGATTGGAAAGGTTGACGCCGCCTTTGGCCGCATCGACGCGCTGGTCAACAACGCAGGCATCGCCGTCTTCAAGCCGATTGGTGAGACAACATTCGAGGAGTGGCGGCGCGTGCTGGCTGTCAACCTCGACGGCGCATTTCTGTGCAGCCAGGCCTGCGTGCCGGTCATGAGGCGCTCGGGCGGCGGCGCCATTGTCAACATCGCCTCGATCTCGGGCCTGCGCGCCAGCACGCTGCGCGTGGCCTATGGCACCAGCAAGGCGGCCATCATCCAGCTCACCAAGCAGCAGGCGGTGGAACTGGGCACGGTCGGCATACGCTCCAACGTGATTGCGCCCGGCCCGGTCGACACCGACATGGCCAAGCTGGTGCACAGCGTGGCGATTCGCTCCGACTACCACGACGTGATTCCCCTGGGCCGCTATGGCACGACGGAAGAAATCGCCTCCGCTGTCGGCTTTCTGTGCAGCGCTGCCGCCAGCTACATCAACGGCCAGGTGTTGGCGGTCGATGGCGGTTTTGAATCGGCCGGCGTCGGCCTGCCGACGCTGCGCAAGAACCAGCCCGCTTAGACGCGCCGGCTTGCTCGCGGCCGGGGCCGGCGCCTACAGACCCTTCTCCACCATGTCCAGCAGCCGCTGGCCGACAAGCTCCATCTGCGGCCCGACCACGCTGGCCAGCGGCCCATCGATGACCAGCATGGCCAGCCCGTGCACGGCGGACCAGGCGAGGAACTCCGCGCCCGGGCGGCGTTCGGGCGGCATCACGCCCGCGTCCACCAGCCGGTCCAGCGCCGCACCCAGCAGCTCAAAAGGGTTCAGCCCGCTTTCGCCTGCCTTGGCCGGGTCCGGTGCGGTGGGCTGCAAATCGCCAGAGGCCACGAAGGCGGTGCGAAACAGGCCGGTCTCGGCCCGGGCAAAGCGCAGGTAGCCGGTGCCCACCGCGCGCACGCTGGCGCGCGCGAAATCGGCTGGCGGCAAGTCAGCGGGCAGCGCGGCCAGCTCGGCCTCCATGGCCACCGCCAGCGCTGACAGCGCCGCCGCGCGTACCGCCTGAAGCAGCGCCTGGCGGCTGGCGAAATGCCGGTAGGCCGCGTTGGGCGCCACGCCGACGCGGCGCGTGGCCTCGCGCAGCACGACGGCATCGGGGCCGCCGCTGCGCGCCAGCTCAATACCCGCTTCCAGCAAGGCGCGCCGCAGGTCGCCGTGGCGATAGGTGCTGCGCGCTGTAACGGACTTGGGCGTGCTTGTCATGGCTTGTTACTTTTGGATGTGGACACTGTCCATTATCTTTGATAGTCTTTTGTGGACGGTGTACACAAGCCGTGTCCAACGTGTTGTACGCCGTTTTGCCAGCGCTGTCATAGCCATTTCGCAAAGGAGCAATCACCGTGGAGACACAGCAGATATTCGTCAACCTGCCCGTCAGGGACCTCGACAAGGCGAAGGGCTTTTTTGCCGCCCTGGGCTACTCGTTCAACCCGCAGTTCACCAACCAGAACGCCGCCTGCATGATCGTGTCGGAGGACCACATCTACGTGATGCTGCTGGTCGAGCCCTTCTTCAAGACCTTCACCACCAAGCCGGTGGCCGACGCCCGCCAGAGCACCGAGGTGCTGGTCTGCCTGTCCTGCGACTCGCGCGCGGCGGTGGACGAGATGGTGCGCAAGGCGGTGGCGGCCGGCGCCAGCACGCCGCGCCCGCCGCAGGACCACGGCTTCATGTACGGGCACGGCTACCAAAACCTGGATGGCCATATCTGGGAGCTGGTCTACATGGACCCGAACGCCGTGCCGGGCCACACCGGCAGCCCAACTTTTCAAGGAGTGACATCATGAGTTATATCGACGGATATCTGGTTCCAGTGCCTGCGGGCAACAAGGAGGCCTATCGCGCGATGGCAGCCAAAGCCGCTTCGCTGTTCAAGGAATTTGGCGCAACCCGCCACGTGGAATGCTGGGGCGATGCCTTGCCGGACGGGAAGGTCACCGACTTCAAGCGCGCCGTGAAAGCAGAGGGTGACGAAACCGTCGTCTTTTCGTGGATCGAGTGGCCGTCGAAAGCCGTGCGCGATGCAGGCAACGAGAAGTTCATGAAGGACCCGCGCATGAAGGCCTTGGGCGACATGCCTTTTGACGGCAAACGAATGGTCTTCGGCGGCTTTGAGACGCTGCTGGACTCCTGAAGACTGCCTGCAGCGCCCGGCCATTCGCCATTGTCCGTTTCCAATGTCAGGGAGAAGCATCATGAGCAGCGTCAACCCCATCCCCGCCGGCTTTCATGCCATCACGCCCTATCTGTCCGTCAAGGATGCCAACGCCGCCATCGCGTTTTATGGCCGGGTCTTTGGCGCCATCGAGGTCGGACGCATATCCATGGGCGGCGGGCTGGTCGGCCATGCCGAGCTGGAAATCGGTGGCTCCCGGCTCATACTGGCCGAGGAAATGCCCGCCTGGGGCAACCAGAGCCCCACGACACTGGGTGGCTCGCCCGTCGCCATTGCGCTGTATGTCGCCGATGTGGATGCCGTCTACCGGCGCGCGCTGGAAGCGGGCACGCAGGCGCTCGAGCCGGTGAAGGACCAGTTCTACGGCGACCGCTCGGGCACGCTGCTGGACCCCTTCGGCCACAAGTGGCATATCCTGAACCACCTTGAAGATGTCTCCTTCGAGGAGATGCAAAAGCGCTGCGACGCCATGCTGTCGGCCGCGCAGCAAGACTCCGCCCCCTGAATTCATCAACCCTGAAAAAGGAGATCGCCATGCAAGTCCAGCCCTATCTGTTTTTTGAAGGCCGCTGCGAAGAGGCGCTGACGTTTTACCAAGGCGCCGTGGGCGCCAAGCTCATCGACCTGATGCACTACAAGGACAACCCGGAGCCGCAGGCCGGCGAGGGCTGCCCCGAGGGCTCGGCGCCGCCGCCCGACAAGGTGATGCACGCCAGCTTCAGCATTGGCGACACCACCCTGATGGCCTCCGACGGCATGGCCAGCGGCAAGCCTGAATTCAAGGGCATGTCGCTGTCGATCACCGCCGCCAGTGACGCCGAGGCCAAGCGCCTGTTCGACGCCCTTGGCGACGGCGGCCACGTGCAGATGCCGCTGACCAAGACCTTTTTTGCCTCGTCCTTCGGCATGGTGGCCGACCGCTTCGGCGTGTCGTGGATGGTGATTGCGATGCCGTGACAGCGTTTGGCGAAGTCGGAGCGGCGAGACAGGATTCGAAATCATGGCATTGACTCTTTACTACCACCCCCTCTCATCGTTCTGCCAAAAAGTTCTCGTCGCGCTCTACGAGAGCGGGTGCGAGTTTGATGGACGAATCATTGACCTCGGGAACCAGGTGGACAGAGCTGAACTGGGCGCGGTCTGGCCGCTTTGCAAGTTTCCGGTCCTCCGGGATCACGTTCGCCATCGCGACGTGCCTGAGTCCACCCTCATCATCGAATACCTGGATCACTTCTTCAAGAGTGCGCAGCCGTTGATACCCGGCAATTGGGAAGACGCGATGGAGGTACGCCACTGGGATCGCCTGTTTGACCAGTATGTGCAGGCGCCCATGCAAAAGATCGTCGGTGACCGGATCAGCGGAACTCAGGGCGATTTGAGCCATGAACGGGCGACGCTGGATACGGCGTACGCGATGATTGACCGCCACATGTCTGCCAGAACCTGGGTGTCCGGACACATCTTCAGCATGGCTGATTGCGCCGCTGCGCCAGCGCTTTTCTATGCCAGCACGGTGCAGCCCTTCCCGCAGGAATCGGGCAACCTGAGCGCTTATCTGGACAGGCTCACGAAGAGGCCCTCGTTCCAGCGAGTCATCGAGGAGGCCAGGCCCTACTTTTCACTCTATCCATTTGCGGACGAGATTCCAGAACGATATCGTTAGTGTTGGCGCACGACGGCTGCCTGGCAGCGGGAGAACATGTCACGCAAGCGCCTCGTCATGCTGCCGGGCCTGAGCCATTACGATATTTTTTTAACCAGAAGGAGCAGCGCACATGAACTACACGGGAAGCTGTCATTGCGGCAGGGTAGCCTTTGAAGTCGGGGGCGACATCAGCGAAGCCCTGTCCTGCAATTGTTCCATGTGCTCGCGCAAGGGTTCGCTGCTGTGGTTCGTGCCGCGAGACCAGCTGCGCCTGCTTACGCCGGACCAGGATGTGGCGACCGATTTGGTCAACAAGCATGTCATCAAGCACCGGTCTTGCGCGAACTGCGGCATTCATCCCTTCGGCGAGGGCACGGATATAGCGGGCAAGCGGATGGCCGCGGTCAATATCCGCTGCCTTGAAAACCTCGACCTTTCATCGATTCCGGTCCGGCACTTCGATGGCCGATCGAGTTAGGGGGCGCTGCGGCTTATTTGGCGGGAACGATCACCACCGTGTCGCCACCGGTCTTGCCGGTTTCGCCCTTGTTGCCTTCAACGCCGGTGGCGCCGGTACTTCCCGTGGCTCCGGTTGAACCAGTGCTACCCGTCGAACCGGTGGAGCCGGTCGCACCGGTCGGACCGGCGGGTCCTGGAACCGTCACCACGGCAGGCGTGGGCGTAACCACGGTCCGCTCGCAGGCGACAAGGCCCAGGGTTGCGATCAGGGCGGCCAGAAGTAGGGAAAATTTCATATCGATCCTTGCAGGTGATGAGGAAAAGTGGAGAAAAAATGCGCGCCAACCTGGCGCTCCAGCAGTGCTTGCTGCCTCGGCCAAGGGCTGGCTGAAAATTATTTTCCAGCAGCTGCAAAGGACGAACCCTGACCATAAGCCCCGGCCTCGTCGCCCCGCGTAGGACGAGCCCACGACTGTCTGTGGCCTTAGCGCTTGCTTACGGTCTATGCGAGGCCGCCACAGGCCTGACTTGAAAGCAGATCAGCGTGACCTCAACTGCTATTTTTTGAAAGCGCCCATCATGTCCACCAGCCCGATTGTCCGGATCCAGCCCCTGGGTTTTCCCTGGAAAACCATGGACCCCTTCCTGTTCTGCGCCTACCACGACGACGCCTATCCGCGCGCCAATGCGCAGCTGGGGCCGGCCGACTCGCTGGCGGGCCGCGACATCGGCCAGGACTTCAGCCGCAAGGACGGCTGGAGCATGTACCACGGCAGCACGGTGCCGGGCTTTCCGGCGCATCCGCACCGCGGCTTCGAGACAGTGACGATAGTCCGCAAGGGACTGATAGACCATGCCGACTCGCTCGGCGCGAAGGCCCGCTTCGGGCGCGGCGACGTGCAGTGGCTGACCGCCGGCCAGGGCGTGGTGCACTCCGAGATGTTTCCGCTGCTCCAGGCCGATGAAGCCAACCCGCTGGAGCTGTTCCAGATCTGGCTGAATTTGCCGGCTTCAGCCAAGATGGCCGAGCCGAACTTCACCATGCTCTGGTCGCAAAACATTCCACGCCTGACGGCCAGCGACGCACAGGGCCGGCACACCGAGGTGGCCGTCATCGCCGGCCAGCTGCAGAGAGCCCCCGCACCCCTGGCGCCGCCGCCCGACTCCTGGGCGGCGCAGGACGGGGCCGACGTGGCAATCTGGACCCTGCGCATGGAGCCCGGCGCGCGCTGGACGCTGCCCGCCGCCAACGGCAAGGACACGCGGCGCCAGCTCTATTTCTTCAAGGGGCGCTCGGTCACGGTGGGCGGGCAGGAGGTGCAGGAGCATTGCGCGATCGAGCTGCGCGCGAGCGTCGAGGTGGAACTGGTTAACGGCGAGGACGGCGCTGACGCCGAGGCGGAATTTTTGCTGCTGCAGGGCCGGCCGATTGGCGAGCCGGTCGCGCAATATGGCCCGTTTGTGATGAATACCCAGGCGGAAATTGCCCAGGCCATGGACGACTACCGCCGCACGCAGTTTGGCGGCTGGCCCTGGCCTGACGACGCGCCCGTGCATGGGCGTGACCCGGCGCGCTTTGCGGTACACCCGGGTGGCAGCGAGGAGCGGCCCGGCGTGGATTGACGCTGCCGCCTTGTCCTACCTCGCCACGCGCTGGAAGATGGCAGCTATTACCTGCCGCCGGTGTTCCCATGGGACAAGGAAGGCATGAAGCATGCGCTGCACCCGGGCAGCGCAACACGCCGTGCGCCACCCATGAAAACACTGATCACCTACCTCGCCGAAGACAATGCCGTCATCCTCAAAAACCTGATCGAGACGCTGCGCGAGATTGCCGATGTCACTGTCGCGGCATGTTCTGCCACCGAGGCGGAAGCCACGCGCTGGCTGGAGTTGCACGATGGCGAATGGCATTTGGCCATTCTTGACCTGTTTCTGGAGCAGGGCAGCGGCCTTGGCGTGCTGGCCGGTTGCAGAAACCGCGAGTCCTACCAGAAGGTGGTGCTGCTGACCAATTTCGCCACGCCGGAAATTCGCCGGCGGGCCGCCGAACTCGGAGCCGATGCGGTGTTCGATAAATCCACCGAGCTCGATGCGCTGTTTGCCTACTGCAGCGAGCAGGCGGCCAACATCAACACCATCGCCGCGCAGCAGGCCGAGCATGAAGCGGTGGGCCTCAGCCCGCTGGCCACCGACTGACGTGAGCTATATTTTTTATAGCAAACAATGACCATACTGATTGGGCTAAAGCCTGTTTTTGCCAGAATACCGGTATTTTGACGGGCTGAACCGGAGAATTCCGGTTGGCAGCCGCCTCAGGCCTTGCCGCGCAGCAGCCGCAGGCCGTTGGCCACCACCAGCAGGCTGGCGCCCATGTCGGCAAACACGGCCATCCACATGGTGGCGCTGCCAAACACGGCGAGACCCAGGAACACGGCCTTGATGCCCAGCGCCAGCGCAATGTTCTGCCACAGCACGGCATGCGTGCGCCGCGACAGGCGCACCGTCTCGGCAATGCGCCGCAGGTCATCATTCATGATGACGACGTCGGCCGCCTCCATGGCAATGTCGGTGCCGGCCGCGCCCATGGCAAAGCCGATGTCGGCCTGCGCCAGCGCCGGCGCGTCGTTGATGCCGTCGCCTATCATGCCGGTCGCGCCGTACTGGCCTTGCAGCTGCCGGATGGCGGCCAATTTTTCTTCGGGCAGCAGGTTGCCGCGCGCATCAATAATGCCGGCCTGCGCCGCCACCGCGCTGGCCGTGGCGACGTTGTCGCCGCTGAGCATGACGGGCGTCACGCCCAGCGCCTTGAGCTCGGCAATCGCCGCGCGCGAGCTTTGCTTGATGGTGTCGGCCACCGCGAAAATCCCCAGCACGCCCTGCCCGCTGGCCAGCAGCGTGACCGTCCGGCCTTGCTGTTCATGCAGGGCCAGCGCCGCTTCCAGCGCGGGCGAGCATTGCCCGCGCTCCTCCATCAGCCGGTGGTTGCCCAGCGCGTACGCTTTTCCACCAATCTGGCCCTGCACGCCCCGCCCCGACAGCGCTTCAAGCATCTCGACCGTCTCCTCCGTCTCGACTGGCAGAGCGCTTTGCAGCTTGCCGTCCCGCAGCCCTTGCGCGATGGCAATGGACACCGGATGGTCGGAGCGCGCCGCCAGCGTGGCCACAAGACGGCCAACTTCGGCCTGATCCGCGCCGTTCCATGCCTGCCACGCCACCAGCACCGGCTTGCCCTGGGTGATGGTTCCGGTCTTGTCGAGCGCCACGGCCTTGAGCAGGCGGGCGTCCTCCAGGTAGCTGCCGCCCTTGATCAATATGCCGCGCCGCGCAGCCATGGCCAGGCCGCTGACGACGGTGACCGGCGTGGACACCACCAGCGCGCACGGGCAGGCAATCACCAGCAGCACCAGCGCCTTGTACAGCGCCTGCAGCCAGGTCCAGTCGAGCAGCAGCGGGGTGAGCAGCGCAACGGCCAGCGCCATGACGAACACGGTGGGCGTGTAGATGGAGGCGAAGCGGTCGATGAAGGTTTGCGTCGGCGCGCGCCTGCCCTGCGCCTGCTCGACGGCGTGGATGATGCGCGCCAGCGTGCTGTCGCTGGCGGCCGCCGTCACGCGCAGCTCAAGCGCGCCGGTTTCGCTGATGGTGCCGCCGAAAACGGCATCGCCAACGGCCTTGTCGACGGCCATGCTTTCACCGGTGACCGGTGCCTGGTTGACGGCGCTGGCGCCCGCCGTGACGATGCCGTCCAGCGGAATGCGGCCGCCGGGCCTGACGCGCACCATCGCGCCCAGCGGCACGTCAGCCAGCGCCATGGTTTTCCAGCCTGCGTCGGCTCCGCGGACCTCCGCCTCCTCGGGCGCCAGCGCCATCAGGCCCTTGATGGCGTTGCGCGCGCGGTCAACGGCCATGGCCTCGATCAGCTCGGCGATGGCATACAGCGCCATCACCATGGCGGCCTCGGGCCATTGGCCGATCAGGAAGGCGCCGGTGACGGCGACCGTCATCAGCGCGTTGATGTTGAGCCGGCGCCTGAACAAGGCCGTGAGGCCCTTCTGGTACACCTCAAGCCCGGCCATGAAGATGGCGGCAAGCGCCACGGCCATGCCGGCCAGCGTCCAGGGCAGGCCGGCGGGGGCAAAAAAGCTGATCGCCTCGGCCACCCCGGCCAGCACCAGCGCGCCCGCCAGGCGCGGCAGGCCCGAGGGCAGGCCGCCTTGGTCATGCGCGTGGTTGTGCCCGCCATGGCCATGGGTTGGGCCGACGGGTCCGGCGTCAGCAAACGGCTGCATCTTGTAGCCCGCCTGGCCTATTGCGCTGACCGCCGCCTGAAGGGCTTCGGCCTGCGCATCAATCGTCAGCGTGCGCGCCACCAGCTGAAAGTTGAGCGAGCGGATGCCCGGCACGTCGGCCAGCACGCGCCGGATGTCCGCCTCTTCAACGGCGCAGTCCATCGCCGGGATGCGAAAGCGCATGGCCCCGGCGGATGCGGGCGGCGCCCCTGGAAGGGCGGAATGGGCAGAAGAGGTGGAAGGGCTATCGCAGCAATCGTTCATGGCGGGGTGTCCTGTGGGAAGATTGGAAACCCTGAACCCACTTCAAGGTCAAGCCATGCCTTACGCAAGCCCCCTTCACCTGATCGGGAAAGCCGCAAAACTCAGCGGCGTCAGTGCTGCCAGCATCCGCTTTTACGAAAAGGAAGGCCTGCTGCAGCCCGGCGCCCGCTCATCCAACAGTTACCGCGGCTACTCCGATGGCGACATTCACCAGCTCAGGTTCATTCGCCTGTGCCGTGCCATGGACATGTCGCTTGGCGAAGTGCGCACGCTGCTGAACCTCGACCTGGCCGAGAGAGCGGACTGCGCGGCCGCCAATGCCACGCTGGAATCCCACATCGAGCATGTGGGCGAGCGGCTGGCCGAATTGCAGGCGCTGCAGGACGACCTGGTGAGCCTGCGCGCGCGCTGCGATGGCACGGGGCCGCAGTGTCGCATCATCGAGGCGCTGCATGAGCGCGCCGCGCAGCTGCCGCGCGCGGAGCCGAGGTCGCGCGGGCACCGGCATGTCTAAACTGCCAGACTCTGCCGCTGGATTCGCAACGTGCCGACGGCGCGCCAGTCAGCGACCGTCGCCGCCGGCGGACGCTCCTGTTTTAATAGCTATTGATACCCGTATTCATTGGACTAGCGGCACTTTTTACGAGGTTTTCCCGTGCAAACCATTATTTCCATTGAGAAGCTCAACAAGGTGTATGCCTCGGGGTTTCAGGCCCTCAAGTCGGTGGACCTCACGATCCGGCGCGGCGAGATTTTTGCGCTGCTGGGGCCCAACGGCGCCGGCAAGACCACGCTGATCAACATCGTTTGCGGCATCGTCAGGCCGAGTTCGGGCAGCGTGACGGCCGACGGACACGACATTGTTCGCGACTACCGTGCGGCGCGCGCCAAGATCGGGCTGGTGCCGCAGGAGCTCTCGACCGACGCGTTTGAAACGGTCTGGTCCACCGTCAGCTTCAGCCGCGGCTTGTTTGGCAAGCCGGCGAATCCGGTGCACATTGAAAAGGTGTTGCGCGAGCTCTCGCTGTGGGACAAGAAGGACAGCAAGATCATGACGCTGCCGGGCGGCATGAAGCGCAGGGTGTTGATTGCCAAGGCGCTGTCGCACGAGCCGCAGATCCTGTTTCTCGACGAACCTACCGCCGGCGTCGATGTCGAATTGCGCCAGGGCATGTGGCAGATGGTGCGCAACCTGCGCGCAAGCGGCGTCACCGTCATTTTGACCACGCACTACATCGAAGAGGCCGAGGAAATGGCCGATCGCATTGGCGTGATCAACAAGGGCGAGCTGATCCTGGTTGAGGACAAGGACGTGCTGATGCGCAAGCTCGGTACCAAGCAGCTCAGCCTGCAGTTGAAGTCGCCGTTGACGGCCATCCCGGCGGCGCTCGCGAATCCGGCCTTGGCGCTGTCCAGCGATGGCAACGAACTCGTCTACACCTTCGACGCGCAGAGCGAGGAAACCGGCATTGCCGACCTGCTGCGCCGCCTGCACGACCACGGCATCGACTTCAAGGAGTTGAGATCCACCCAGTCTTCGCTGGAAGACATCTTCGTCAGCCTGGTGAG
>JBKJKI010000236.1:0-32118 GCA_046597475.1 Polaromonas sp.
GATCAGGTTGACATAACTCTCACGCACCGGCTGGCCGTCCTCGGTGAAGGCCAGGCACCACTGGGCGCCCTCGCCCTCGGCAAAACTGTCGTGCGCCGCATCGGCGAAACCCTCGCCCTCAAACAGCGGAATCACCGGATCGGCGTTGAGGGTCTGCATCAGGTAGTCGCGCAGACCGCCCTTGTAGACCCAGGTCTGCACCTCTTTGGTCTTCTCGACCACCAGCGTCACGGTGACGCCAGGCATCAGCACGGCCTTGCTGCGCAGCAGGTGGGTCAGCTCGGCCATCGGCAGGGCCGACGATTCGAAATATTTGGCATCGGGCCAGGCACGCACAGTGGTGCCTGATTTGCGGTCGCGGGGCTGGTTTTCTCCGCCTTCCGTCTGCTCGCCTTCGCCCGCCTTGCGCAAGACCAGCTTTTCAATGACGTCGCCACCGGAAAACGCCAGCCGGGCCACCATGCCTTCGCGGTAGGAGGTGACTTCAAGCCGTTTGGACAGCGCATTGGTCACGCTGACGCCCACGCCATGCAGGCCGCCCGAAAAACTGTAGGCGCCACCCTTGCCCTTGTCGAACTTGCCGCCCGCATGCAGCCGGGTAAACACCAGCTCGACGACCGGCGCCTTTTCTTCCGGGTGCATGCCAAACGGAATGCCGCGGCCGTCATCTTCCACCGTCACCGAACCGTCGGTGTGCAGGATGACCTTGATCTTCTTGCCGTGCCCGGCCAGCGCTTCATCGGCCGAGTTGTCGAGCACTTCCTGGATGATGTGCAGCGGGTTGTCGGTTCGCGTGTACATGCCCGGGCGCTGCTTGACGGGCTCCAGGCCCTTGAGCACGCGAATGGAGCCTTCAGAGTAGGCAGGAGGATCTGTGGGGTGTTTGTCGGCCATGAATGTTCTGGGATTTGCGCGGATTGTAGACCGTGACCACGAAAGAAGCTGTACGTATCCACAGCTCATTGAACTTTCCCCGCGCGCGGCGCCGCTTCCGGGTTTTCGTTAAAGTCGCTGCATGACGACCATTGCATCCGAGCCAGCCACTAGCCGAACCCTGTCCATGCAACAGGTGCTGATCTGTGGCGCGGCGATTGTGACCCTCTCGATGGGCATACGCCATGGTTTCGGACTCTGGCTGCAACCCATCACGCAGGCACAGGGCTGGACGCGGGAGACGTTTTCATTTGCGCTGGCGGTGCAGAACCTGTCCTGGGGTGTTTTCGGCATTTTTGCCGGCATGGTGGCTGACCGTTTTGGCGCGCTGCGGGTGATCGTGGGCGGTGCGCTGCTCTACGCGCTGGGGCTGGTGGGCATGGCGCTGTCGCCGACCGGCCTGCTGTTCACCCTGACGGCCGGCGTGCTGATTGGCGCGGCGCAGGCCGGCACAACGTATGCGGTGATTTACGGGGTGATCGGGCGCCATATTTCAGCTGACAGGCGCTCCTGGGCCATGGGTGTGGCGGCGGCGGCGGGCTCGTTTGGTCAATTCCTGATGGTGCCCACCGAGGGTTTCCTGATCAGCAGCTTTGGCTGGCAGAACGCCCTGCTGGTGCTGAGCGGCGCGGTGCTGCTCATGATGCCGCTGGCACTCGGCCTGCGTGAAGGCGGGTTTGCCGGCGGGCCTACCCAGCGGCGCGAGCAGACGATTCTCCAGGCCCTGCGGGAGGCTTTCAAATACCCTAGTTTTCAGCTGCTGATGGCGGGCTATTTTGTCTGCGGCTTCCAGGTAGTCTTCATCGGCGTGCACATGCCCAGCTACCTCAGGGACAAGGGCCTGCCGCCGCAGGTGGCCAGCTACGCGCTGGCGCTGATTGGCCTTTTCAATGTGTTTGGCACCTACGCGGCGGGTGTGCTCGGCCAGCGAATCGCCAAGAGAAAAATTCTCGCCACCATTTACCTCTTGCGCGCCGTGGTGATTGCGGTGTTTCTGGCCGCGCCCATCAGCCCGGCCAGTGTGTATATTTTTGCCAGCATCATGGGCCTGCTGTGGCTGTCGACCATTCCGCCCACCAACGCGGTCGTAGCGCAGATCTTCGGCATCCAGCATTTGTCGATGCTGGGCGGCTTCATCTTCTTCAGCCACCAGATTGGCTCTTTCATGGGCGTCTGGCTGGGCGGTTACCTGTATGACCGCACGGGAAGTTATGACATCGTCTGGTACATCGCCATTGGCCTGGGGGTGCTTGCGGCCTTGGTCAACCTGCCGGTGCGCGAGGCCGCCATTGTGCGCGGCCACCCGACCGAGTTGCCACAGGGAGCGTGAAGTGACACGAAAAATTGTGCTGTGGGTAGCGATCATCGCGGCCTCGCTCGCGGTATTTTCCCTCTACACCCGCCCCGATTTCCTGTTCACCATGGCCAACCAGTTGTGGGCCTGTTTTTAAGCCTCCAGACTGGTTTTTTGGATGATTTTGGCCTATCGTCCAACAACCATCGGCATAGTTTGCTATTAAAATGATACTTCACAAAAAAACTGCAAACTGCCCGCATGGTGCAGAGCCCCCCTCCGCCTGGGTCAGGCGCTGGTCGCACCTGGTGGCCCCATTCGGGGTGGTGCTGGACGTAGCCTGCGGCCAGGGCCGCCACGCACGCTGGTTTCATGCAAAAAATCACCCGCTGGTCCTTGTAGACCGGTCGCAGTCCGCTATTGAATCAATAGCGTCAATCATTCCAGCCGGAGACCGCGAAGCCGTGGTGGCTGACATCGAGAACGGGCCCTGGCCTTTTGCCGGCCGCCAGTTCGACGCGGTTATCGTGACCAACTACCTGTGGCGCCCGCTGCTGCCCACGCTGCTGGACAGTCTGGCTCCCGGCGGCGTGTTGATTTACGAAACCTTTACCCAGGGTAACGAAACCGTCGGAAAGCCCTCGCGCCCCGACTTTCTGCTTCGCCCTGGCGAGCTGCTGGACGTATGCCGCGCTCTGCGCGTGGTGGCGTTTGAAGACGGTTTTGAGTCGGGGCCATCCGGTCAGACGCCGCGCTTTGTCCAGCGCATTGCAGCCGTGCGTGAAGCCGCCGGCGCCGAACCAGCACGCTATCCGCTGCTTTAAGCTCTGGGTAGAATGCACATTTGGCTTTTTGGGCCGGCCTTCAACTCCTTGACGCCGCCCATCACTCCAGCCAAGCACCTTACAAGCACGACATGACACCCATTACTGGCAGCATCGTTGCACTGGCAACGCCCATGCATGAAGACGGCAGCGTGGACTATCCCGCCCTGCGCAAACTCGTTGACTGGCATATTGCCGAAGGAACCGATTGCGTCTGCGTGGTGGGTACCACGGGCGAATCGCCCACGGTCAATGTCGAGGAGCACTGCGAAATCATTCGCGTCTCGGTCGAGCAGGCCAACAAGCGCGTGCCCATCATGGCCGGCTGCGGCGCCAACTCCACCACCGAGGCCATCGAACTCGCCAAATTCGCGAAACAGGTGGGCGCCGACTGCCAGCTGCAGGTCGTGCCCTACTACAACAAGCCGACACAGCAAGGCCAGTACCTGCATTTCAGGGCCATCGCCGAGGCTGTCGGTGATTTGCCGACCGTGCTGTACAATGTTCCGGGCCGCAGCGTGGCCGATATGGCGCACGCCACCGTGCTGCGCCTCGCGGAAGTGCCCGGCATCGTCGGCATCAAGGAGGCCACCGGCAACATCGAACGCGCGCAGTGGCTCATCAAGGAAGCCCCCAAGGGCTTTGCCGTTTATTCGGGTGACGATCCGACCGCCGTCGCATTGATGCTGTGCGGCGGCCAGGGCAATATCAGCGTGACGGCCAACATTGCGCCACGCCTCATGCATGAGCTCTGCATGGCTGCGCTGGCCGGGGACACGAAACGCGCCATGGAGTTGCAGTTCAGGCTGATGCCGCTGCACCGAAACCTGTTTATCGAAGCCAACCCGATTCCCGTCAAATGGGCCATGGCCCGGATGGGACTTTGCGGTGGCACGCTGCGCCTGCCCATGACGCCGCTTGAGACAGCCAGCGAAGCGGCTGTTGAAAACGCGCTGCGCACCTGCGGCCTGATCTGATTTTTAAGGGAATTCCCAAGTGAAACTATTGCCGACATTTCATCAGCGCCCTGCATTTGTGCAAAACCGGCATGCCGTGGCCCTCGCCGCGGTCATCGCCGTCAGCCTCCTGGCAGGCTGCTCCAGCATCCGCGACACAATGGAAGGCGAGCGGGTCGATTACAAATCAAGCGGCAACAAGGGGCCCTCACTGGACGTACCGCCAGACCTGACCCAACTCAGCCGGGATACGCGTTACGCGGTACCCGGCAGCGCCGTGACGGCGAGCAGCTACCAGATTGGCCAGCCCACGCAGACAGTGACAACGGCCGCCAATGTCTTGGGGGACGTGAAAATAGAGCGTGCGGGAACGCAGCGCTGGCTGGTGGTCAGCCAGCCCGCTGACAAACTCTGGACGCCGGTGCGTGATTTCTGGCTGGAAAGCGGCTTTTTGCTGGCCCAGGACCAGGAAAACCTCGGCATCATGGAAACCGATTTCGCCGAGAACCGCGCCAAGCTGCCGCAGGACTTCATTCGAAACACCATCGGCAAGGTCTTCGAAAGCCTGTACTCCACCGGCGAGCGCGACAAATTCCGCACCCGCCTGGAACGCAGGCCCGATGGCGGAACCGAGATTTACATCAGCCATCGCGGCATGGTCGAAGTGGTGACCGGCGCCAAGGCCGGCAGCGCTTCCTCGGGCGACAGCACCGTCTGGCAACCCCGGCCCTCCGACCCTGAACTGGAAGCGGAGTTCCTGCGCCGCCTGATGGTCAAGCTGGGCGTGACACAGGAGCAGTCAAAGGCCCTGATTGCCGCCGGGGCAACCCGGCAGACCTCGCGCGTGGCGACGGTAGGCAACCAGCCTGTCGTGCAGCTGGACGAAGGGTTCGACCGCGCCTGGCGCCGCGTCGGGCTGGCGCTGGACCGCACCGGTTTTACCGTTGAAGACCGCGATCGCAGCCAGGGAACCTATTTCGTGCGTTACGTCGAACCCGTGACCAACAAGACCGAACCCTCATTTTTCAGCAAGCTATTCAGCGGATCGGCCGCAGCAGTTCCCCCGCTGAAATACCGCATCAACGTCAAGAGCCAGGGCGAGAGCACCACGGTCTCCGTTCTCAATGCCCAGGGCACGCCTGAATCGTCGGCCAATGCCCAGCGCATCGTGCAGGTGATCGCCGACGACCTGAAATAAGGCATCTTGCGCATGTCGGGCCATGACTATTTGACCCGACTGCGCCCGTGCTGAGATTCAGGAGTCTGGGCAGCGGCAGTACCGGCAACGCCACGGTGGTCGAGGCCATGGGACTGATGCCCATGCGCGTCCTCATCGATTGCGGACTGGGCATACGTCAATTGCTGCTCCGCCTCGGCGAGGCCGGCTTGCAGCCCGAAGACATCAACGCGGTATTCATCACGCATGAGCATGGTGACCATATTGGCTGCGCACGTTCGCTGGCACTTCGCTACCGGATCCCGGTATGGATGAGCAAGGGAAGCCATGCGGCAATAGGCGCGCCGGATTTCGACGGCTTGCTGCACACGGCGCGCGATGGCAAGACCATCGACCTGGGCGGCCTGCAAGTCACGCCGTTTACCGTGCCGCACGACGCCAGGGAACCGATGCAGCTCAGTTGCACCGACGGCTCGGCAAAGCTGGGAATCCTGACCGATCTCGGGCATGCAACGGCGCATGTGCTGGCGCACCTGCAGGGCTGCGATGCCATGCTGCTGGAATGCAACCACGACACCGACTTGCTTGAGCAGTCGGTTTATCCGCCATTCCTCAAGCGCCGGGTGGGCGGAGACTACGGCCACCTCTCCAATGACGCGGCAGCAGACATCGCGCGCGCCGTGATGCACAGCGGCTTGAAGCATTTGGTGGCAGCCCATCTGAGCCAGAAAAACAACCGGCCTGAACTGGCGCGGGCGGCGATGGCCACGGCACTGGGCTGCCATGAAAGCGACATTGTGGTTGCTGAGCCAAGCTGCGGCACGCCCTGGCTAAGGGTTTGAAGACGCTTGCCACCTCGACCGCTCACCGGTGACGGGTGGCAGCGGGTTTTTTGATTTTCAAGAGCCAAGAAAAAAGCCGCCCAAAGGCGGCTTTTTGCGAAGAGCAATAAAATTACTTCTTGGCGGCTTCGACAGCAGCACCGGCAGAGGCGCCAGCTGCGCCAGCAGCGGAAGCTGCATCTTTGGCGGCGTCCACAGCGACAGCAGCAGAGCCGGCAGCAGCGGAAGCAGCGCCAGTGGCTGCAGCAACAGCGGCTTCGGCGGAAGGAGCGGCTGGGGCAGAAGGCGCCTCAGCAGGTGCAGGCACCACGACAACAGCAGGCGCAGGCGCTTCTTCTTTCTTACCGCAAGCAGCAAGAGCAACAGCGGCAACGATAGCTGCCAATACGAGGGACTTGTTCATTTTTACGATCCTTGATGATATTGAAGAAAACAATTTCCGGAAATTGCCAAAAGAAACCCAAACCAGAATTCAAGTTATGTTTTGACCGGGGGAAAGGACTCGAGCTCTTTCTACCCAGCTTTAAATTATATGCCGGATAGTTCAACCATGAAAACCCTTAGTACCCCTTAGGCAACGAAACGACGCAGCCCCGCAACGACAAGCCACCGGAAAACCACACTAAAGCCCCAAAGTCGTGGCCGCAAAGGCGGGCGAGCTGTGCAACAGCCGTTCACTCAAGCGCTCCTTCAAGGCGACGCGCCTGTCCGCTTCCGGGCCGGCCACGCCGCTGCAGCGCGGCACATCGATTCTTTCAAAGACCCAATGGCCGCTCCAGAGCGCGCTGGGCAGGTTGTCGGCAGCACTGGCAGCACTGCCGCGGCATTCGACGATATGCGCCCAGCTTCCTCGCCAGGTCACGAAACGGGCGTGTTTTCGAACAATTTCGTCGTAACTTCTGGCGATCATGGTGAATTTACGGCCTGTTCTGGACCAGTCGCCCAGGGCCTGGACAAACGCCCGCTCCCCCAGAGGCCAGTCAGCAAAGTCGAGATCACACACCATGATCTCGCGCCACCCCTGGGTCGCAGCGGCAGCAAAGGCCTGGCGAACGAGTTCGGCAAACTCGCTTCGTCCACTGAACCGCCCTTGCAGAAGGGGGCCCGGCAAAATTCTTCCGTTCTCAAGCGTCATGCGAGCTCCTTCGCAAACCTCAATCGTTCACGGACAGCTGCCGCAGCCAGCCCGCATCATGCCAGCCATTGAGCAGGGCCACCGCAGGCGCACTCGCCTTGCGCAATTCCCGTGCGGCAAGCTGGCGCTGGTCAGCCAGCTGGCGCATCAGTCTGGCATCCGGGCCCCTGGCAAGGTAGCTTTCCCCGTTGATGAAGACATGCGCTGCGTCATACATCATGCGGGTGCGCGCATCAAGCGCAATGCCTGAGCGGCCTGTCTCGATGGCCTCGCCGTCCCAGATGACTGAGGGCTCGTCAAACCAGACCGAGGGCTTGGGCTCGGTCAGATACTCACCCAGCGCACAGCCAAGGGCCAGGGGATCTTTCAAGGCCTCAAGCACGGCTTGTGTCGCAAAATCCGAAAGGCCGGCCGGCACGGCTGCGGGGCTCGCGGTCGCGTCCTGCTTCGGGTCACGGTAGTTGCGCGGCGCGCGGGCGGCCCGCCCTACCTTTTCCTGCCCGGCCGCCTCGGCCGCATCTTCGCTGATCTCCGCCAGCCGATGCAGCAGTTCTGCCGCCAGTTCGGTCTGGCCCGGCGCACGAAACCCTATGGAATAGGTCATGCAATCCATGGGGTTTCCGTCTTCACCCACGCTCGCTTCGGCCACCCCGTCGTGCGCATAACGCGGTGGCAGATAGAGCATGTCGCCGGCTTCCAGCACAAACTCTTCATCCGGCTCGAAGTTTTGCAATATCTTGAGCGGCCCCCCCTGCTGCAGGGTCAAGTCCTTCTGCTGGCCGATCTTCCAGCGCCTGCGACCGCTGGCCTGGAACAGGAACACGTCATAACTGTCAAAGTGCGGCCCGACACCGCCACCGGACGTTGCGAACGAAATCATCAGGTCATCCAGCCGCGCATCGGGTACAAAGCGAAACTGCTGCAACAGTGCATGTGCGGCAGGCTCGTGCAAATCCACGCCTTGCACCAGCAGCGTCCAGCCCTCGCGCGCAAGCGGGGGAAGGCCTTTGGGCGCGAGCGGCCCCTGCTTCATGCGCCAGCCCTTGCCCTCCTGGACGATCAGCCGGGATTCAACCTGCTCCCGTGCGGCCATTTTGAACAGCGCCGCGCGGCTCAGGAAAGGCCGGAAACCCGGGATGGCCTGGCGCACCAGGAGCGGCTTTTTCTGCCAGTGGCGACGCATGAATTGGGCCGGGCTGAGGCCGGCAAGAAGGGCGAGGGGCTGATTGACATCCATGGGACAATTGTCCGATGAAAATCACCCCGCAATGCGTCGTAGCCCTGACATGGACGCTGAAAGATACTTTGGGCGAGGTACTGGACGAACTCGACGAACCGGTGGAGTTCTTGCTGGGCGGCGATGACTTGCTGATCAAAATTGAAGAAGCGCTGCAGGGCCACGAGGCGCAAGACCAGCTCGAACTGCATCTGGAGCCCGAAAATGCCTTCGGTGACTACGATGAAAACCTGGTTTTTCTCGAAGCCAGAAAGCTCTTTCCGGCAGAACTGGAAGAAGGCATGACCTTTGACGGAGCCGCCATGCCTTCAGGCACCAGATCCCAGATCCCGAAAGGCCAGATCTACACCGTCACCGATGTCTATCCTGAACATGTGGTGCTTGACGGCAACCATCCACTGGCGGGTATTGCCATCCGGCTGGCGGTCAAGGTCGAGTCCGTGCGCGATGCCACAGAGCAGGAAATCGGCGAGGGTTCGCTGGGTACCGGATTTTTCACGCTGGCACCCCAGTTGCCCGGCAGCGACGCGCTTCACTGAAGCAGCATGACGAGAAAAAAGCGGTGCGCCAGTCATGCTGGCGCACCGCTTTTTGCGTTGCCCCAAGGCTTTTCAATAACGGAAAAGCTGGCCGTTCTGAATCCTCACACGGTCCCCAATGCGCAGGTCACCGGTCGACGGCACGTCATAGGCACGCGCCGGTCCATTGTCGAGCTGCACCGTGACGCGGTAGACCTGACTCACGTTTGGATTGCGATTCTTCTCGATGGCATTGCCGGCGACAGCGCCGCCCACGGCACCCACGACCGTCGCCACGTCGCGACCGGTTCCCCCGCCAATCTGGTGCCCGATCACGCCGCCGGCCACGCCGCCCAGGATGGCGCCCAGACCGGTGCCTTTTGCCTGCTCCTGGGTTTGAAACACTTCCACGTTGCTGACCCGGCCATATTCAGCATAGTTGGGGTTTTGCTGCACTTGCGCCGGATACTGGCCAGGGTATTGGCTTGGATATTGGGCCGGGTAGGGGTTTTGCGCCGGATATTGGCTTTGGGCCGGGTACTGAGCAGGATATTGCCCGTCCGGGCCCATGGGCACTGAACCGCAGGCTGCCAGCGTCGCCATCGCGATGACCGTGGTGGCAGTTGAAAGGATACGAAAAGCTGGACGCATTGAAAATCTCCTTGAATGGTGTTCATGGCATCCTGACCGGTTGCGGCCTCGCATGAAGGCGCAGTCCGAGAGGTCCACCTGCCCTGATTAGAGGCGTATTTCGGGACCGCACAAGTGGTCCCCGGTGCTGTCGGCCCGTGGGAAGCTGCGGGCGACTATTGTAGGAAAACACCTACACAAAAGCGACTTGCTCGGGGATTTCATGCCTTGCCCGTCGAGCCGTACCCATTCTCGCCGCGCTCGCTCTCAGGAAATTCGCTCACGATATTGAACTGCGCCTGCACGACCGGAACGATGACCAGTTGCGCAATGCGTTCCATGGGCGCTATCGTGAAAGCCACGTCGCTGCGATTCCAGGCGCTGACCATCAATTGCCCCTGGTAGTCACTGTCAATCAGGCCGACCAGATTGCCCAGCACAATGCCGTGTTTGTGACCCAGACCGGAGCGCGGCAAAATCATCGCGGCATAGCCGGGGTTGTGCAGGTAGAGGGCAATGCCCGTGGGCACCAGTTGCCAGGCGTTGGGGCCCAGGGTCAGCGGCGCCTCCAGGCAGGCCCGCAGGTCTAGGCCAGCGCTGCCAGGCGTCGCGTAGGCGGGCAGATTGCCCTGCAGGCGCGGGTCAAGAATTTTGATATCGATTTTCATGTATTTTCAAGCCAAATCAGGTTGTAGTCCTTATTCTACGGGCTATTTCTGCTATCAATTGGCGAGCAAGCAGGCGCTTGGAAGCGCGTGGCAATTCGGTCGCCCCCTGCGCGTCCAGCAGCAGCAGAGCGTTGTCGTCCCGGCCGAAAGTGGCCGGGCCGATGTTGCCGACCAGCAGCGGCACCTGCTTGCGCAGGCGCTTGGCCTGGGCGTTCTCAAGCAGATCATGGCTTTCGGCGGCAAAGCCCACGCAAAACAGCCTGCCCTGCTCGGCCGCAGGCGATCTGGCGACGGTCGCCAGAATATCGGTGTTTTCCGTGAACGCCAGTTGCGGCGCCTGGCCGGAGCCGTCCTTCTTGATTTTCTGGGTCGATGCCGAGGCTGGTCGCCAATCGGCCACGGCCGCCGTCGCTATGAATAGCGTAGCATCTTGCAACCGCAACATAACGGCTTCAAGCATGTTTTGTGCAGATTTCACGTCGATGCGGGTGACGCCGCGCGGCGTGGGCAGGCCGACCGGGCCGGCCACCAGCGTGACCTCGGCCCCCGCTTCGCGGGCGGCGCGCGCGATCGCAAAGCCCATCTTGCCGCTTGAAAGATTGGTAATGCCGCGCACCGGATCTATCGCCTCGTAGGTCGGCCCGGCCGTCACCAGCACGCGCTGGCCCGCCAGCAGCTTGGGTGTGAAAAACGCAATGATGTCTTCCAGCAGCTGCTCGGGCTCGAGCATGCGGCCGTCACCGGTTTCGCCACAAGCCTGGAAGCCGCTGCCCACGCCCAGCACCGTTGCGCCATCCGCGCTCAGCTGAACAAAGTTTCGCTGTGTCGCCGGATGCGCGTACATCTCGTGGTTCATGGCGGGCGCGATCAGGAGCGGCACCTTGTCGATGGGGCGTGCCAGACACATCAGGCTCAGCAAGTCGTCGGCGCGGCCATGCAGCAGCTTGGCCATGAAATCAGCGCTGCAGGGAGCAATCACGATGGCATCGGCCTCGCGCGAGAGATTGATGTGCGCCATGTTGTTGGCCTCACGCTCGTCCCACTGGCTGGTGTAGACCGGTCGGCCGCTGAGCGCCTGCAGCGTCACCGCCGTGATGAACTGTTCGGCCGCCTCGGTCATCACCACCTGCACCGTGGCCCCCGCTTTGATGAGCGCACGGCTTAATTCGGCAGCCTTGTAGCAGGCAATGCCCCCTGAAAGGCCGAGCACGATATGTTTGCCGGCCAGCTCCGCCGGCTCATCGGCGCCAGCCTCGTTCGCTTGATTGGTCATGCCCAGCAATGTATCAGTTGGGCGGGCGGCGCAGGCAAACGACGCTTTTGTCAGCGCGGCAAGGGCGGCGCGCGGCTGGTCAAACCGTATAATCTCCGTTTACCACCTCAGCGAACTTGCGGTTCGGGCCCAGCATGACCAAATTTGTCTTCGTCACCGGCGGTGTAGTGTCTTCCCTGGGCAAGGGAATCGCCTCAGCCTCTTTAGCAGCGCTCCTCGAATCGCGAGGCCTCAAAGTCACCTTGATCAAGCTCGATCCCTACATCAATGTGGATCCGGGCACCATGTCACCTTTCCAGCACGGGGAGGTGTTCGTGACCGACGACGGCGCTGAAACCGACCTGGACCTGGGCCACTATGAGCGTTTCATCGAAACGCGCATGCGCAAGGCGAACAACTTCACCACCGGAAAAATCTACCAGAGCGTTCTCGAGAAGGAGCGCCGTGGCGACTATCTCGGCAAGACGGTTCAGGTGATTCCGCACATCACCAACGAAATCCAGGAATTCATCAAGCGCGGCGCCTGCTATGACACACCAGACGCCGTGGATGTGGCCATTGTGGAAATCGGCGGCACCGTGGGCGACATCGAGTCGCTCCCCTTCCTTGAAGCCGTGCGCCAGATGAGCTTGCGCATGGGGCCCAACAATACCGCTTTCGTGCATCTGAGCTATGTGCCCTGGATTGCCGCGGCGGGCGAACTCAAGACCAAGCCAACCCAGCATACCGCCAAGCAATTGCGCGAAATCGGCATCCAGGCCGACGTGTTGCTGTGCCGGGCCGATCGCCGCATTCCCAACGAGGAGCGCGACAAGATCTCGATGTTCTCCAACGTTCCCGAGTGGGGCGTCATCTCCATGTGGGACGTTGACACGATTTACAAAGTGCCGCGCATGCTGCATGAGCAAGGCCTGGACGGCCTGATCTGCGACAAGCTGCGCCTCAATACGCCGCCCGCCAACCTCAAGCGCTGGGACGATCTGGTCTTTGAGACCGAGCATCCCAAGACCGAAGTCCGGATTGCCATGGTCGGCAAGTATGTTGACCTGAGCGACAGCTACAAGTCGCTCAATGAAGCCCTGCGCCACGCCGGTATGAGGAATCACGCCAAGGTCGTGATCACCTACCTCGATTCGGAAACCCTGACGCCGGAAACCGTGTCCTGCCTGTCGCAGTTTGACGGCATCCTGGTGCCTGGCGGCTTTGGCGTGCGCGGCGTTGAAGGCAAAATCTGCGCCGCCCGCTTCGCCCGCGAAAACAAGATCCCCTACCTCGGCATCTGCCTGGGCATGCAGGTTGCCACGATCGAATTTGCCCGTCATGTCGCCGGGCTCAAGGATGCCAACAGCACTGAATTCGACCCGGCCAGCCCCAATCCGGTGATTGCCCTCATCACCGAATGGAAAGACGCCGACGGCACCATCAAGACACGCCATGCCAACTCCGACCTGGGCGGCACCATGCGCCTGGGCGCGCAAAGCTCCGATGTCGCCAAGGACACCCTGGCGCACAAAATCTACGGCGACGTGGTGACCGAACGCCATCGCCACCGCTACGAAGCCAACGTCAACTACCTCGACGCGCTGCGCAAATCAGGCCTGGTCATCTCCGCGCTCACGCAGCGCGAACACCTGACCGAAATCGTCGAGTTGCCGCAGGACGTTCACCCCTGGTTCATGGGCGTTCAGTTTCACCCCGAGTTCAAGTCCACGCCGTGGGACGGTCACCCCCTGTTCAACGCCTATATTGCCGCGGCGCTTGAGCACCAGGCAGTGGTCCAGGCGCAAGCAACTGCCGCCAAGCCCCTGAAAGTGGTGGCCTGACCATGAAGCTTTGCGGATTCGAGATTGGCCCGAACCAGCCCTTCTTCCTGATTGCCGGCCCTTGTGTGGTCGAGTCCGAGCAGTTGCAGATGGATACGGCCGGCACGCTCAAGGAAATCACCAGTTCGCTGGGGATTCCATTCATCTTCAAGTCAAGCTATGACAAGGCCAACCGTTCCAGCGGCACCAGCTTTCGCGGCCCCGGCATGGAAAAAGGCCTGGAGATTCTGGCCAAGGTCAAGCGTGAGCTGAAGCTGCCCATCCTGACCGATGTGCATTCGGAAGCCGAGATTGCCGCCGTGGCCGCTGTCGTGGACGTGTTGCAGACCCCGGCTTTCCTGTGTCGCCAGACCGACTTCATTCACGCCGTGGCGCAATCGGGCCGACCGGTCAACATCAAGAAGGGTCAGTTCCTGGCCCCCGGCGACATGAAAAACGTCATTGACAAGGCACGAGCCGCGGCGCGCGAAAAAGGCCTGGACGAGGACCGCTTCATGGCCTGCGAACGTGGCGCGAGTTTCGGCTACAACAACCTGGTCTCGGACATGCGCAGCCTGGCGATCATGCGCGAGACGCTGGCGCCCGTGGTGTTTGACGCCACGCACTCGGTACAGCTGCCAGGCGGCAATGGCACCAGCAGCGGCGGCCAGCGCGAGATGGTGCCGGTGCTGGCGCGCGCCGCCGTTGCTGTCGGTGTGGCCGGCCTCTTCATGGAAACGCATCCTGACCCCGCCAAAGCCCTGAGCGACGGCCCCAACGCCGTGCCGCTCAAGCACATGAAGGCGCTGCTCGAAACCCTGCTTGAACTGGACCGTGTGACCAAGAGAAATGGTTACCTTGAAAACAGTTTTCAGTGAGCTTGCAGGTCCGTCTCGATGTTTGTATTTTTTGATTTGAAAGAACTGAAATGAGCGCAATTGTTGATATCGTCGGCCGCGAAATTCTTGACAGCCGAGGCAACCCCACCGTCGAGTGCGACGTACTGCTGGAGTCCGGCGTCATGGGCCGCGCGGCCGTGCCATCGGGCGCGTCCACCGGCTCGCGCGAGGCCATCGAACTGCGCGACGGCGACAAGTCGCGCTACCTTGGCAAGGGCGTGCTCAAGGCCATTGAACACATCAACACCGAAATCTCCGAAGCCGTGCTTGGCCTGGACGCCAGCGAGCAGGCCTTCCTCGACCGCACGCTGATCGACCTGGACGGCACCGACAACAAGTCGCGCCTCGGTGCCAACGCCATGCTCGCCGTCAGCATGGCCGTGGCCCGCGCCGCCGCCGAGGAAGCCGGCCTGCCCCTGTACCGCTATTTCGGCGGCAGCGGCGCCATGCAGATGCCTGTGCCCATGATGAACGTCATCAATGGCGGCGCACACGCCAACAACAACCTGGACCTGCAGGAGTTCATGATCATCCCGGTCGGCGCACCGAGCTTTCGTGAAGCCGTACGTTATGGCGCCGAGGTGTTCCACGCCCTGAAGAAAATCATCGCTGACAAGGGCATGAGCATCGCCGTCGGTGACGAAGGCGGTTTCGCCCCCAGCGTTCCCAGCCATGAGGCAGCCATCCAGCTGATCCTCGAAGCCATCGACAAGGCCGGTTTTGTGGCTGGCGAGCAGATCGCGCTCGGCCTGGACTGCGCCGCCTCCGAGTTCTACAAGGACGGCAAATACGTGCTGTCAGGCGAGGGCCTGAGCCTGGACGCCACCGCGTGGACCGACATGCTGGCGACCTGGGTCGACAAATACCCCATCATCAGCATCGAGGACGGCATGGCCGAAGGTGACTGGGACGGCTGGAAGATACTGACCGAGCGGCTTGGCAAGAAGGTCCAGATCGTCGGCGACGACCTGTTCGTCACCAACACCAAGATCCTGAAAGAAGGCATCGACAAGGGCATTGCCAACTCCATCCTGATCAAGATCAACCAGATTGGCACACTGACCGAAACCTTCGCGGCCATCGAGATGGCCAAACGCGCCGGCTACACCGCCGTGATCTCGCACCGCTCGGGCGAAACCGAAGACTCGACGATTGCCGACATTGCCGTCGGCACCAACGCCGGCCAGATCAAGACCGGTTCGCTGTCACGCTCTGACCGCATGGCCAAGTACAACCAGTTGCTGCGCATCGAGGAAGATCTCGGCGAGATCGCCACCTACCCCGGTCGCGCTGCCTTTTATAACCTGCGCTAACGCCCGCTGAGGCGCCTGAGCCGTGGGAAACCGCATCGTTCCTGCCATTTTGGTTCTGCTGCTGCTGCTGTTCCACGCGCAGCTATGGATGGGCAGGGGCAGCGTGCCCAGCGTGCGTGAAATGCAGCAGCGTCTGGACGAGCAGCTCGCAAAAAATGCGCAGGCTCAGCTGGCCAATGACCAATTGGCCGCTGAGGTCAAGGATCTGCAGGAAGGCCTTGAAATGGTCGAGGAAAAGGCCCGCAGCGAGCTCGGCATGGTCAAGCCCAATGAAATTTTCGTGCAGATCAACCCATAAGCGGTTTGCATCGCAGGCCGGCTCGCGCCCTGGCAAGACGTGCTGAGAATTGCACTTGTCGGTGCGCCAGGCTCCGGAAAATCAGCACTCGCAGCAGCCCTGTCCGATGCCCTGAACACTTCGGGCTGGCCGACCGCTGTCGCACAGATCGACAAGCCCACACTTGCACCAGACATGGCAAGCCATGACCTGGTGCTGCTGACGGGACTGGATATCTGGTCAGCGGCCGGGGAAGCCTCGGACCGGCAGATCCGCGCAGCCCTGAACCATGCCGGTATTGCCTACCGGGTCATCTACGGCCTGGGTGAAGAACGCCTCCAGCACGCCCTCCAGGCCTGCGGCAGCCTGCTTGGGCAAGGCCCGCTGCAGCGTGCGCCAGCCGGCAAAAAAGCCAGGCCATGGGCATGGATGTGCGAGAAGTGCAGCGACCCGGCCTGCGAGCACCGCCTGCTGAGCGATCTGCTCGCCAGCCGCGGCGCCACGGGCTGATCACATCCGGCCTGGCCGGTGCCCCTGCCGACGCGGTCTACTGCACTGTGGGCGCTGGCGGCTGCTGGTGGACCTGGCGGGTGAAGATTTGCGCCGCATCCACCGGGTCGAAGGCGTACTGCGCGCCGCAAAACTCACAGGCCACATCGACCTTGCCGCGCTCGGCAATGATGCTTTCGATTTCCGCCGTGCCCAGGCCGCGCAGCATGCTGCCCACGCGATCGCGCGAGCAGCTGCAGCCAAAGCTCGGTCCCAGTGGCTCGAAGCGCGTATGCGGCTCCTCCCAGAACAGGCGGCGCAAAATCGTGTCGACGTCCAGCGTGAGCAGCTCTTCGCGCTTGAGCGTGCCGGCCAGCATGGCGATGCGCTTGTAATCCTCGTTGATGCCGATCTGGTCTTCATGGGCCTCGCGGTCAAGCTGCCCCTCCAGATTGCCCTGGCCTTTCACCGGCAGGCGCTGAATCAGCAAGCCGGCGGCCACATTGCCGTCGGCCGCCAGAATCAAACGCGTGTCCAGCTGCTCGCTCTGCAGCATGTAATGCTCAAGCACCTCGCTCAGCTTCTCGATTTTTTCGTGACTGTCGCCAAAAAGCGGCACCACGCCCTGATAGGGCTGCTGCCCCGGCATCTTTTCCTTGGGGTCCAGCGTGATGGCGCAGCGCCCCTCGTTGTTCATGTTGACCAGCTGGCTCAATGAACTGCCGGCGTCCACGGTGCCCGTGACGGTGGCCGTGGCACGCAGGCTGAGGTCGGGCTGCACCTCGGCCACCGCCAGCTTGACCGGGCCATCGCCAAAGATCTGCAGGATGAGCGCGCCATTGAAGCTGATGCTGCTCTGCATCAGCGCGCCAGCGGCCGTCATTTCACCAAGCAGATGCATGACCTCCACCGGATAGCCGCCAGCGGCCTGGCGGCGCTTGAGGATTTCCTGCCAGGAGTCTGTCAGGCGCACCAGCATGCCGCGCACCGGCAGGCCATCAAAGATAAATTTATGGAGTTCAGACATCAGGCCCCCACGCTTGCCGCTTCGTGTACTGCGCTGCCACCCGAGGGGGCGCTGCGCCTGCTTGAATAAGAACCATGGCGTTGGCTCTTTGTGTGTATTTGTTGGGTTTGGTCATGTTCCAGGTACGGTTCAGGCAATCTTCTTGAGCCCGGTTTTATAACGCCGGGCATTCTCTATATAGCGCTGCGCGCTCATTTTTAAACCCTCGATCTGTTCTGGCGAGAGTTGCCGCACGGCTTTGGCCGGACTGCCCAGGATCATGCAGCCGTCGGGGAACTCCTTGCCCTCGGTCACCAGCGAGCCGGCGCCAACCAGGCAATTCCTGCCAATCTTCGCACCATTGAGCACCACGGCCTGGATGCCAATCAGCGAGCCATCGCCAATGGTGCAGCCATGCAGCATGACCTGGTGGCCCACCGTCACGTTTTCGCCGATCACCAGCGGCGAACCCTCGTCCGCATGCAGCACACTGTTGTCCTGGATGTTCGAGCCCTTGCCCACACTGATGCCTTCGACATCCCCCCGCGCCACCACGCCAAACCAGACGCTGCAGTCTTCGGCCAGCGTCACCTGACCCGTGACCTGGGCACTGTCGGCCACCCAGGCCGAGCCGTGAATGGTCGGTATGAAATCGTCCAGCTGATAAATGGCCATGGGGATCCTTGAGAAAACAGACTCAAAATTGGTTTTTTTGATTGTAAGGAAGGCGGGCAAACACCCGCTCGTCCGGGGCCGATCACCGACAATCCGGCCATGACCGCGACGCCACCCACCGAAGAACTCCGCCAGCTTGCCCTGGCCGCCCTGCTGGAGCCTGACTTTGAACGAAAAGTGGCTCTTGTCCAGTATCTACGGTCACATGTAGCTACGTTTTCAATAGCAATCGATCAACCCATGGGAGCGCCCTCCGGGCTTCCGGGCTGCCCGGCAAGGCCTGAGCTTCGCTCGCACCTCGATGTCCCCAAGCGCTCGCCCTTCACCGGCGAAGGTCTGGCCGCCCTGCTCCACGCGGTAACGCATATCGAATTCAATGCCATCAATCTGGCGCTGGATGCCCTCTGGCGCTTTGGCGGCATGCCGCGCGCCTACTACCTCGACTGGCTGAAGGTGGCCACCGAAGAGGCCGAGCACTTCAGCCTGTTGCGCGCCCTGCTTCAGCGCATGGGCCACGACTATGGCGACTTCGCGGCCCACACCGGTTTGTGGGACATGACCCGAAAGACCGAGGGCGACGTGCTCGCGCGCATGGCGCTGGTGCCGCGAACGCTGGAGGCCAGAGGCCTGGACGCGACGCCTCCCATGCAGGCCAAGCTGCGCAAGGTCGGCACGACTGAGGCGCTGCGCGCCGTGGCCATTCTGGACATCATCCTGCGTGACGAGATTGGCCATGTCGCCATCGGCAACCACTGGTACCGCCATCTTTGTGCCCAGCGCGGCCTGGAGCCGGTAGCGACCTATGCGCTGCTGGCCCGCCAGTACGGCGCGCCCCGCCTCAGGGGCCCGTTGAACCTGCAGGCCCGCCGGCAAGCAGGTTTTGACGAAGCCGAGCTGGCGCTGCTGGTCACCGGCGCCTGAGCCCGAGTTCGCGCGGGTTCCCCTCCCCCCGTTCAGGGGATGGCAGAAATATTCCAGCCGCGCTAGACTGACTCACCACCGAAAGGAGTTGAGCATGACCCGGCGCCTGGTTCCCGACCTTCCCGTGCAGGTGCCGAGCCTTCCCGCAGGCATCGCCCTGCAGCTCCCGCAGGGCCAGCGGGTGGGAGCGGCTGATGCACCCGTCAAACTCTCGTTTTCCAGCTGGTCCAGCATCGCCCGGCTCAAGGCCGGCCAGATCGGCGCGCTGGCCGAGGACTATGTCGAAGGCAAGCTGCAACTCGAAGGCGCCATGCGCGACGTCATGCGCGCGGTCACCCGGCTGCTGCCCGGCAACCCGGTGCAAAGCGATACCCGGTGGTGGTCGGGCTGGCTGCACCGCGCCAAGTCCCTAGCGGCCCACACGCGGGCCAAAGACGCGGCGCAAATCCAGTTTCACTACGACGTCTCGGACGCCTTTTATGCGCTGTGGCTGGACCCGCGCCGCGTTTACTCGTGCGCCTACTACCGCGACGCCGGCATGTCGGTCGCGCAGGCGCAGGAAGCCAAGCTTGACCACATCTGCCGCAAGCTGATGCTCCGGGCCGGCGAGCGTTTTCTGGACATAGGCGCGGGCTGGGGCGGGCTGCTGCTGTGGGCGGCCGAGCATTACGGGGTCGACGCGACCGGCATCACGCTGTCGAAAAACCAGCACGCGCATGTGCAAAGGCTGATTGAAGAAAAGGGCCTGGGCCAGCGCGTGCGCATGGAACTGCGCGACTACCGCGAACTGCCGGAAGACTGGCCCTTCGACAAGATCTCGTCTGTCGGCATGGTTGAGCATGTCGGGCAAGCCAACATGGACGCCTATTTCGGCAAGATCATGCGCCTGCTGGCGCCGGGCGGGCTGGTGCTCAACCACGGCATCACGGCCGGCGGTCTTGAAAACCGGCAGCTCGGCGCCGGCCTGGGCGATTTCATCGAGAAATACATTTTTCCGGGCGGCGAACTGCTGCATGTCAGCGCGGTGCTGGAACATCTGGCCCGCTCGGGGCTGGAGATGGTCGACACCGAAAACCTGCGACCGCACTATGCCCGCACGCTGTGGGACTGGTCGGACGCACTGGAGGCCAGGCTTGGGGCGGCGCGCGAGGTGCTGGCCAGGGACGGCGGCGCCGATCGCGCCGAAAAAATCCTGCGCGCCTACCGCCTGTACCTGGCCGGCAGCGCCATGAGCTTCGAACAGGGCTGGATCTCGCTGCACCAGGTGCTGGCCGCGCGTCCCTCGGGGGAAACAGGCGGGGCGGCGCTCAAGGGCGCGCAGTCGGCCTACCCCTTCAAGCGCGACTACATGTACAAGTAGAGCCCCCACGCTTGTCGCTTCGCGTACTGCGCTGCCCCCCGAGGGGGCCGCTGGGCCTGTGGCCCGGCAAAGCCGGTTCCACGGCCCCTGCTGGTGGGAGAGGCACCCCCACACGCTTGCCGTCTCATTCCTTCCGTTCGTCCTGAGCCTGTCGAAGGATGCCCCCGCCTGCGGCCCGGCGAAGCCGGTTCCGCGGCCCCTGCTGGTGGGAGAGGCACCCCCACGCTTGTCGTCTCATTCTTCCGTTCGTCCTGAGCCTGTCGAAGGATGCCCCCGAGCGGGCTGGCCTTGCTTGGGGCGGCCCGGCGCTGCGGCCTTGCAGGTATTGCTCCGCTCAGCCGCGCGGATGGTGCTGCGCATGCAGCAACTTCAGGCGCTCGCGCGCCACATGGGTGTAAATCGTCGTCGTCGAGATATCCGCGTGCCCCAGCAGCATCTGCACGGCGCGCAGGTCGGCGCCGTGGTTCAGCAGGTGGGTGGCAAACGCATGACGCAGGGTATGCGGCGACAGCGGCGAATGGATGCCGGCCAGGCCGGCGTATTTCTTGACCAGCTTCCAGAACATCACGCGGCTCATGCCGTGGCCGTGGCCGGTGACAAAAAGATCATCGGTCTGCTGCCCGCCCAGAATCGTCGGGCGCGCCTCGGCCAGGTAACGCTCCATCCATTGCCGCGCCAGCTGGCCGAAAGGCACCAGCCGCTCCTTGCTGCCCTTGCCCATGACGCGCAGCACGCCTTCATTGAGGCCGACGTGAAAAGTCTTCAGCCCGACCAGCTCGCTGACACGAAGGCCGCTGGCATACATCAGCTCCAGCATGGCGCGGTCACGCTGGCCCAGCGGGCTGTCTTCGGCCGGCGCGGCCAGCAGGGATTCGACCTGCGCCTCGGACAACAGCTTGGGCACGCGAAGGGCTTGCCTGGCCGACTGGAGTTTGAGTGTCGGGTCGGCCAAAATCAGGCGTTCGCGCAGCGCCCAGCGGAAGTAGCGCTTGAAAACCGTCAGCCGCCGGTTGGCCGAGGTGGCTTTGGTCGCCGCATGCCTGGCCGAAAAATAGGCATTCAGGTCGTGTTCCACCGTGTCATCGAGCGTCCGGCTGCCCTGCTCTTTGGCGCCCAGCCAGGCCGAATAAAGCGACAGGTCGCGCCGGTAGGCGTCGAGCGTGTTCTTGCTCAGGCCGTCTTCGAGCCACAAGGCGTCGATAAATCCATCAATGCCGCTCTGGCTGGCGTCTGTAAGCTTCATGGCCTTGACGATAGCAAAAAAAACAGGCCGTCCCTGCGCGCATTGCCGCAGGGGCGGCCCCAAGAAACCGCCGCCGTTCAGGGGCTGTGACTCATTCGAGGCTGAGCCTGGCCGTTGCCACGACTTTCTTGTACACCTCGTATTCGGCCTTGATCTGCGCCGCGAACTGCTCGGGCGTATTGGCAACGATGAGTGAACCGGTGTCTTCAATGCGCTTGCGGACGGCCGGATCTTCCAGCGCCTTCTTCACCCCGGCGCTGACTTTTTCGATGACTTCCCTGGGCAGGCCCTTGGGCCCCACGATGCCGTAGTAGGCCATGCGGTTGACCGGCTCCAGCCCGACTTCCTTGAAGGTCGGCACGTCGGGCAACACGGCCAGGCGCTGCGGCGCGGCCACCACAATCGCAATCAGGCGCTTTTGCTGCACAAAGGGCAAGGTCGAAGGCAAGTTGTCGAAAATGATGGGCACCTGGCCGGCCACCGTGTCATTGAGTGCCGGGCCCGAGCCGCGGTAGGGAATATGGGTGATGAAGGTGCCGCTGAGATTCTTGTACAGCTCCATCTGCAGGTGGGCAATGCTGCCCGAGCCCGAGGAAGCAAAGGAATACTTGCCGGGGTTTTTCTTCAGCTCGGCCACGAACTCCTTGTAGTTGCGCGCCGGAAAGCTGGGGTGCACGGCAATGATGTTGGGGGTGGCCGCAATGTTGATGATGGGCGTGAAATCCGTCAGCGGGTTGTACGGAATCTTCGGATTGATCGCCGGGTTGGCCGCCGTGGTCGACACCGTGGCCATGCCGAGCGAATAACCATCGGGCGTGGCACGCGCGGTGTCGGTGGCGCCAATCACGCCGCCACCACCGGCCTTGTTCTCAATCACCACCACCTGGCCCAGGGCCTTGCCCAGCGGGTCGGCGATGACGCGGCCGATGATGTCGGTGGTGCCGCCCGGCGCAAACGGTATTTGCAGCTTGACGACCTTGTTGGGATAGGCCTGCGCCAGCACCGGCGGGGCAGCCGCCGTCAGGGCGAGCGCAGACAGGGCAAACAGAAAGCGGCGTTGCATGTTCGGTTCCTTGCGATGAATCCAGGAGGCATCGTAAGCGCAGGCGGCGCGACTGACACCTGTGGATTACGATAAGAGCCTGCTTATGGCCTAAGGGCAAACCCGGATTTTTTGCGGTTATTCTCGACCGGTGAATTACGCGCAACTTCTTTTTCCGGACTTCTCTCTCATTCTCTGCGGCTACCTTGTCTGCCGCTACACCGCACTGAACCGCACCGTCTGGGAGCAGGTCGAGAGCCTGGTGTACTACTTCCTGTTTCCGGTGCTGCTGTTCCAGTCGATCGTCAAAAGCCCGCTTGACTTCGGTGCCGCCTCCAGCCTGATCAGTTGCGGCCTGCTGCTCGGGCTGGCGGGCATCGCGCTGGCTTACAGCCTGCCCTACCTGCCCTGGCTGGGCCGGCACATCGATACGCGCGAGCATGCCGCCAGTGCGCAGGTGGCCTTTCGCTTCAACTCCTTCATCGGCCTGGCGCTGGCCGACCGGCTGGGCGGCAGCCAGGGTCTGCAGCTGTTCGCGGTGCTGATCGGCGTGTGCGTGCCGCTCTCGAACGTGGCAGCGGTGTGGCCGATGGCCAGGCATGCGGGACGCGGCTTCCTGCGTGAACTGGTGCGCAATCCGCTGATCCTGGCCACCGCCACCGGCCTGGTGGCCAACCTGCTGGGCTTCACGCTGCCCGTGTGGGTGCAGCCCACGCTGACGCGCATAGGCGCGGCGGCAATTGCGCTGGGCCTGATGGCGGCCGGCGCCGGCATGCAGCTTGGCCATCTGTCGCAGGCCAAGACCCTGGCGGCGGGGGTGCTGTCGATACGACATTTTTTCCTGCCTATCGTGGCGCTGGGCCTGAGCCGGGTGTTTGGCCTTCCGCCCGCGGAGGCCACGCTCCTGCTGGCGTTTTCGGCGCTGCCGACCGCCTCCAGCGCTTATGTGCTGGCGGCGCGCATGGGCTACAACGGCGGTTACGTGGCGGGCCTGGTCACCGTGTCAACGGTGCTGGGCATGGCGAGTCTGCCCTTCGCGTTGGGCCTGCTGCCCTGACCCTGGCTGCGGCCCGATTCGAAATTTTCTGCAACGCTGGTTGCTATATTATTAATAGCGAAGTACAACGACAGCTATTGGACTAGAGGGCGGTTTCACTGAAAAATCCTGCTTTTGGCGGGCTTCATGCCTCCCGAACGGCCTTGTGACCTTGTTATTGTGAAAGCGCCCAAAGCACATGCTCACGCACCACCTCGTCCTCATGCCCCGCCCGCGCTTGCAGGCTGAGCCGGATCGCGGCCTCGTCGGCCGGCCCCTTGCGCAAGGCATTGCCCATGGCCACCGCAATGTTGCGCAGCCAGCGCGCGTGGCCGATGCGCCGGATCGGGCTGCCTTCGGTGAAGCGCAAAAAGGCGTCTTCGCTCCAGGCGAACAAAGTCACAAGTTGCTGCCCGCTCAGGCCTTGGCGCTCGTCAAAATCCGGCAGGGCGCTGCGCTGGGCAAACTTGTTCCAGGGGCAGATCAGCTGGCAGTCGTCACAGCCGTAAATCCGGTTGCCCATGAGCGGCCTGAGCTCCAGCGGAATCGGCCCGGCGTGCTCTATCGTCAGGTAGGAAATGCAGCGGCGCGCATCGAGCTTGTAGGGCGCAACAATGGCCTGCGTCGGGCAGATGCTGATGCAGGCGCTGCAACTGCCGCAGTGCGGCTTCACCGGCTCGCTGGGCGGCAGGGCGATGTCGACATAGATTTCGCCGAGGAAAAACATCGAGCCCGCCTCGCGGTTGAGCAGCAGCGTGTGCTTGCCGCGCCAGCCCTGGCCGCTGCGCGCTGCCAGCTCGGCCTCAAGCACCGGCGCCGAATCGGTGAAGGCGCGGTGGCCCAGCGGCCCGACCTGCGCACCAATCCGCTCGCTGAGCTTTTGCAGGCGGCCGCGCATGACCTTGTGGTAGTCGCGCCCCCGGGCATAGACCGAGACAATGCCCTCGGCGGGCCGTTCCAGGCGGCTCAGTTCCATGGCCTGCCACTCGCCGGGCGCGGCCGGCGTGGACGCCGGCAAATAGTCCATGCGCGCGGTGATGACGCTGACCGTGCCTGGAATCAGCTCGGCCGGCCTGGCGCGCTTGAGCCCGTGCGCCGCCATGTAATGCATGTCGCCATGGAATCCCGCGGCCAGCCAGGCCGACAAGCCGGCTTCGGCCGACGACAGGTCGACCCCGGCAATGCCGATTTGCGAGAATCCAAGCTCACGCGCCCAAGTCCGAATTTGAGAAACTAATTGATGACCGTTCAAATGATGGCTGATAGTCACCCCCTGATTGTAAAAAGCATTGTCTGGCAGGACGAGGCAGCGACGCAATCCTTTGCGCAAGAGCTGGCCAGCAAGCCCGCCATCGGCCGGGCGCTGATTGAACTGCAGGGCGATCTGGGGGCGGGCAAAACCACCTTTGTGCGCCACCTGCTCAAAAGCATGGGCGTGCAGGGCCGCATCAAAAGCCCCACCTATGCCGTGGTGGAAAGCTACCTGCTGCCGACGCCGGCTGCGCCGGGCGGTCACAATCCGGGCCAGGAGCCTGGCTTGTCCAACTTGTCCAACTTGTCCATCTGGCACTTTGACTTTTACCGCTTCAACGACCCCGACGAGTGGGAAGAAGCCGGCTTTCGCGACCTGTTCGCCAGCCCCGGACTCAAGCTGGTCGAGTGGCCCGAAAAGGCCGCAGGCCATCTGCCCCAGCCCGACCTTGTGATTGCCATCGACATGCTTGCCAACGAATCGCGCTCCGTCACCCTGAAAGCCTGCACCCCCACCGGGCTTGAACTGCTGGCATGACGAAACCGCCCCTCCACCCCCCCCTCAGCCGCCGCAGCGCCCTGCAACTCGGCAGCGTCGTACTGCTGCTGGGCACGCAGCACATCGCGCGCGGCGCCACCATCGTGGCGGTGCGCGTCTGGCCGTCCAAAGACTACACACGCCTGACCATCGAGTCCGACGTGGAAATCAAGGCCCGCCAGTTTTTCATTCCCGAGCCGCCGCGCCTGGCGGTCGACATCGAAGGCATCGACCTGATTCCGGCCCTGCGCGAGCTGGTGGCCAAGGTGAAATCGGACGACCCGAACATCTCGGGCATTCGCGTGGGCCAGAATGCGCCCGGCGTGGTGCGCCTGGTGATGGACCTGAAAAAGCCCATGCTGCCCCAAGTGTTCACCTTGCGACCGGTTGCGGCTTACCAGTACCGGCTGGTGTTGGATCTCTACCCCGCCCAGGCGGCAGACCCACTGGAAGCGCTGATTGCCGAGCGGCTTGCGGGCGACCCGGCCGAAGCGCCACCCCCGGCGGCGACGGGCGCGGACGCCGACCCGCTGGGCAACCTGATTGCGCGGCAAGCTGGCAAGCCGCCGCCGGAGGCCCGGCCGCCCTTGCCTGCCGCGCCTGAAAAATCAAGGTCCCCCGTCACAGCCCTGCCGCCGGTGCTGGCGACGGAATCCAGAACCGACAGGCTGGTGATCGTCGCGCTGGACCCCGGCCACGGCGGCGAAGACCCGGGCGCGATCGGCCCCGGCGGCACGCGCGAAAAAGACGTGGTGCTGCAGATCGCACACCGGCTGCGCGACCGGATCAACCAGCAGCCCAATATGCGCGCCTACCTGACGCGCGATGCCGACTTCTTCGTGCCGCTGCAGGTTCGCGTGCAGAAGGCGCGGCGTGTGAAGGCTGATCTTTTCATCAGCATTCATGCGGACGCCTTTTTCACCGCCACCCCCCAGGGCGCCAGCGTTTTCGCGCTGAGTGAAAAGGGGGCCTCCAGCAGCGCCGCCCGCTGGATCGCCGACAAGGAAAATTCCGCCGACCTAGTGGGAGGCATCAACGTCAAGGCCAAGGACGCGCAGGTTCAAAAAGTCATGTTCGACATGAGCACCACCGCGCAGATCAAGGACAGCATGAAGCTGGGCAGCGCCATGCTGGGCGAGATTGGCAATGTGGGAAAACTCCACAAGCCCCGGGTGGAACAGGCCAGCTTCGCCGTGCTGAAGGCGCCCGACATACCCAGCGTGCTGGTGGAAACCGCCTTCATCAGCAACCCCGACGAGGAAGCCAGGCTGCGCAGCGACACCTACCAGATCCAGCTGGCCGATGCGCTGATGCGCGGCATCGCGCGCTATTTCGCCAAAAATCCGCCGATGGCCCGCAATCGCGCCATGTAAGCCCTCACGCAGGACCGCTGCAAGACGACGGCCAGCGGGGATTTCCTCCTACAGGGCCGCGCCAATGGCAGGCCTACAGTGAAACCACAGGCAGCGTCGGCAGATTCCACCGTGAAGGCCGCTGGCAATCAAGCCTGGTTTCTTCCGAAAAAAGGTGACTTGTATGAATACGAAAATTTTGATGTCGGTGGCCGCAGCCTCCCTGATCGCGCTCACCGCTTGCGGCACCAACCCGACCAATGCCCAAATCGGCACCGCCGCCGGCGCGGTGGTCGGTGGCGTGGCAGGCAGTGCCATAACGGGCGGCAGCACGCTGGGCACCGTCGGTGGCGCCGCCGCCGGCGCTCTCATCGGTAACGAGGTCGGCAAAAAACGCTGAGTCCGCTCCCGTCCCGATCTCCCCCTCAAAAAAGCCTCGCTGAAATTCAGCGAGGCTTTTTTTTGTCATGCTCTACCGCAGCAGGCCCGGGACGGCGCTCAGGCCGGATGCCCGACGGGCCGGTACAGGGCATCAATCTCCTGCGCATAACGCGCCATCAGGTTGTTGCGCTTGAGCTTGAGCGTCGGCGTCATCAGCGTATTTTCGAGGGTCCAGGGCTCCAGCGTCAGGTAAACGGCGCGCGGCGTGGCGTAGCGCGCAAAGTCCCTGGCCTGCAGCGCAATGCGCGCCAGCGCCGCCTGGTGAACGGCAGGCAGGCCCAGGCTGGCCGGGTCGTCGGGGTTGAGCCCGAGCGAGGCCGCCAGACGCTGCCATTCGGCCCGGTTGACAACCGCCACGCAGGCAATGAAGGGCCGGTTTTCCCCGACCACCAGGACTTGCTCGAACAGCGGATCCACGGCAATCGCCAGCTCCAGGTCGCCCGGCGGCACCTTCTCGCCGGTCGAGGTGACGATGATCTCCTTGATGCGGCCCATGATGCGTACGCGTCCGTTGGCGATGTCGGCCTGGTCGCCGGTGGACAGCCAGCCGTCGGCCGTCAGCACGCGGGCCGTGTCTTCGGGCCGATTCCAGTAGCCTTTCATCACCGACGGTCCGCGCACCTGCAGTTCGCGGTTCTGGCCGATGCGCAATTCCACGCCCGGCAGCGCACGGCCGACGGTGGCGGGGTCGTTGTCGTCCACGCCGTTGGCCGCTACCACGGGTGAGGTTTCCGTCATGCCGTAGCCCTGCAGCACCGGCACGCCCAGCCCCAGAAAGCAGCGCGCCACGGCGTGCGACAGCGGCGCGCCACCGCTCACGGCCACGCGCACCCGCCCGCCAAACTGCGCCCGCAGCTTGTGCGCCACCAGCCGATCAAGCAGCGGCCAGGCCAGCGCATCCAGCGCGGCCCACTGGCTGCGCTCGGCGTCGGCCAGCGCCAGACCTTGCGCCTTGCAAAAGCGCCGCCAGCCCACCGCCTGCGCGGCCTCGAACAGGCGGGTGTTCAAGGGCGAGCCCGTCAGCGACTCCTGCAGCCTGGCAAACACCCGCTCGTAGATGCGCGGCACCGAAATCAGCACCGAGGGCCGCACGCTCTTCAGGTCTTCGGCCAGCAAGGCGGTCGAGCGCGCGTAAACCACGCAGCTCCCCACCGCGATGGGCAGGTAGTAACCGGCGGTGCGCTCAAAGGTATGCGACAGCGGCAGGAAGGAAAGGAAGACGTCGTCCGGCGTGGGAACGACGCGCTGCAGGATGGCCTGCACGTTGGCCACCACGTTGCGGTGCGTCAGCATCACCCCCTTGGGCTTGCCGGTGGTGCCCGAGGTATAGACGATGGCCGCCAGGTCGTCTGCGGCCGGCGCCTGCACAGCGGCGCTTGCCCCCGCGCCTGCCGCCAGCCAGTCGGCCAGCGAATACAGCGCCACGGCTTCGCCCATGGGCGCGGTCGCCACGGCTTCGTCGGTCACCACCACGGCGCGCAGCGCGGGCAGTGCCTGGCCCAGGCGCTCAATCGCGCGCCACTGCGCGAGCGAAGACACCATCAGCATGGACGCCTGGCAGTCCGACAGGATGTAGGCAATGCTGCCCGGGTTGTCAATGGCATGCAAAGGCACCGGCACACAAGCCAGCGCCAGCGCCGCCTGATCCAGGCTCACCGCGTTCAGGCCATTGGGCAGCAGCATGGCGATGCTGGCATGGGGCGGCAGCCGCATCGCCGCCAGCGCCTGGCGCCATTGCGTGACACGCTCGCTGAACGCGGCCCAGCGCGTGCTGACCCACTGGCCGGTTTTGGCGTTGAATTCACGGTAGGCCTCGCCCCGTGGGCTTTGCGCCACCCGAAAGGCCAGCAGTTCGGGCAGCGTGCGTACGCTGGAAACTTGCGGGGCAATAACGGTCATTCAGAAGCTTGTCAGATTGAAAGGGTGCGAGAGTGAGCCCTTGCAGGGCGTTTCAGACGGTGCTCTGACGGGCCTGACGTTTCGCGCGCCAAGCCCCGAAAAGCACCAGCAGGCCGGGGACCAGAATCATCGCCCAGATGATCTTGTCCAGGTGCGCCTTGACGAAGGGCACGTTGCCAAAGAAGAAACCCGCCGTGACGATGCCGCCCACCCAGAGCGCGCCGCCCAGCACGTCGTACAGCATGAACTTGCTGCGCGTCATTTGGGACACGCCCGCCACGAAGGGAGCAAAGGTCCGCAGAAAAGGCATGAAACGCGCGGCCACGATGGTGATGCCGCCATAACGCTCGTAAAACGCGTGCGCCTGGTTGAAGGCCTTTTTATTGAACAGTTTCGAGTCTTCCCACTGGAAGACCTTGGGCCCGAAGTAATGCCCTATGGAGTAGTTGCACTGGTTGCCCAGCACTGCCGCGGCAAACAACAGGCCGACCGCCAGCGGATAACTCATCAGCCCCACGCCGCACATGGCGCCGACCACGAAGAGCAGCGAATCCCCGGGCAGGAAGGGCATGATGACCACGCCGGTCTCGACAAAGATGATGAGAAAGAGCAAGGCATAGACCCAGGTGCCGTAGCTTGTGACAAAAGCCTCCAGGTGTTTGTCGATGTGAAGAATGAAGTCAATGAGAAAGGCAGCTAGTTCCATGACCGTGATTTTGACAGGTCTTCACGGGGTCTTTCGCCCGGGGGCTGCGCCTAAAATCAGCGCCAATGACTTCCCTGCCTCACCTGCCTCACTTGCATCAGGCCCCGCGCCGTCCCATCCGCGACCTCCCCGATGAACTGATCAGCCAGATTGCGGCCGGCGAGGTGGTTGAGCGTCCGGCCTCGGTGGTGCGCGAGCTGGTGGACAACGCGCTCGATGCCGGCGCGACCCAGGTGACGGTGCGCCTGCTGGCCGGCGGCGTGCGGCTGATTCTGGTGGAGGACGACGGCCAGGGCATTGCGCGCGAAGAGCTGCCGATCGCCCTCAGGCGCCACGCCACCAGCAAGATCGCCTCGCTGCAAGACCTGGAAGCCGTGGGCACCATGGGTTTTCGGGGCGAGGCGCTGGCCGCGATCAACTCGATTGCCGACATGAGCCTCATGTCCAGAACCCCGGACACCGAACACGCCTGGCGGCTCGACGGGCGCACCGGCGAGCTGGCGCCGGCGGCGCGCGCGCGCGGCACCAGCGTCGAGGTGCGCGAGCTGTTTTACGCCACCCCCGCGCGGCGCAAGTTCCTCAAGACCGACGCCACCGAGCTGGCGCACTGCATCGAGGCCGTGCGCCGCCATGCACTGGTGCGGCCCGATGTGGCTTTTGCCATCTGGCACGAAGGCAAGCTGGTTGAGCAGTGGCGCGCCTGCGGCGGTGATTCGCCCGACGGCCGCGCGGCCCATGACCAGCGCCTGGCCGATGTGCTGGGCGCCGACTTTGTCGGGCAATCCATCGCGGTCAGCTATGAAAGCACGGCCAGGCGCGCCGACGGCCTGCCCGCCGTGCACGTCTGGGGCCGGGCCGGCATTCCGGACGCCGCCCGCTCGCGCGCCGACCAGCAGTTTGCCTATGTCAACGGCCGCTATGTGCGCGACAAGATCATCACCCACGCGGCGCGCAGCGCCTATGAAGACGTGCTGCACGGACAGCGCCAGCCGGTCTATGCGCTGTATGTGGAGATCGACCCGGCGCGGGTCGACGTGAACGTGCACCCGACCAAGATCGAGGTGCGCTTTCGCGACAGCCGCGAAGTGCACCAGGCGGTTCGCCATGCCACCGAGAACGCGCTGGCCGCGCCGCGCTCGGCGGCGGCCTCCGGCACCAGCCTCCTGCCTGACATGCCCCTGCAGCAGCCCGAAAACCCGGTTTTTGGATCAAATCAGGCTTATGCCCAGCAAATACGGTTACAGTCAGCTATCAATTTCGGAGCAAACCGAAACAGCCATGCGTCCGACTTCGAGGCGATGTGGCCGGCACTGCCGGGCGTGCCGGGAAACCCTGCTCCCGTCGCCACCGCGCTTGCGGACCCATCACCACACCAGGGCGACAATGCCGCTCCATCAGACACGCTGCCAGGCGGCGACTGGCCACTGGGCCGCGCCCTGGCCCAATTGCAGGGCGTCTACATCCTCGCCGAAAACACCCAGGGCCTGATCATCGTGGACATGCATGCCGCCCATGAGCGCATCGTCTATGAACGCCTGAAAAGCCAGCTCGACACCTCCCGCATCGCCAGCCAGCCCTTGCTGATTCCGGCGACCTTCGCCGCCACCGCTCAGGAAGTCGCCACGGCCGAAGCCAGCGCCGAAACCCTGGCCACGCTAGGCCTTGAAGTCACGCCTTTCTCACCCCGAACGCTGGCGGTGCGCGCCGTGCCCACCAGCCTGGCTGCGGGCGACGCCGTGGAACTCGCGCGCAGCGTGCTGGCCGAACTGGCGCAGCATCAGGGCAGCACCGTCATTCAGCGCGCCCGCAACGAGTTGCTGTCCACCATGGCCTGCCACGGCGCGGTGCGTGCCAACCGGCGGCTGACGGTGGACGAGATGAACGCACTGCTGCGCCAGATGGAGGCCACCGAACGCTCGGACCAGTGCAACCACGGCCGGCCCACTTGGCGGCAGGTCAGCCTCAAGGAGCTTGACAGCCTGTTCCTGCGCGGACGCTGAAGCGGGCAGCCACGCAGGCCCAAGCCGAGAGCCCGGCGCCAACAGACAAGCAGCCCACGCCCGCTGTCTTGCCAGGGGCATGGGCTGCCGCGGCAATACCCCAAGCTGGTGCAGAAAGACCTGGCGCAGCAACCAGGCGCGTAAAACGCCCCTTTTTCACGGCAAAATGCTGTTTCTGCATGAGTTCATGCACCATTTTGAGGAACTGGACGGATGAAATACAAGAACCTGGACGGCTTTCTGAGCCATGTCGCCGCCTGCAACCCCGGTCAACCGGAATTTATTCAGGCCACGACCGAAGTCATGGAAAGCCTCTGGCCCTACATTGAAAAGCACCCCAAGTACGCTGAGCACGGCCTGCTGGACCGCCTGATCGAGCCT
>JBKJKI010000080.1:0-2969 GCA_046597475.1 Polaromonas sp.
AACACCCTGATAGCCGGCGTCGCCGAAGGCTGCCACTTCATCGCCGTGCAACAGAGCATGCGCTTGCGTCACGTCGGAAACGTTACCTGCGGTGCCCACGACGGTATGCTGTTGGCGCCGATCCAATATTGACCCACCGCGCCGATCCAAATTTGACCCAGGGCGAGACGCTGCGTTTTTGAGTAGCAGCTGTGGATAAGTGTACCAAATAAAGAAGGGGAATCCGTGGAGGGCGTAGCCCGGAACGGATTCCCCTTCTATTTCGCTTGTGCGGTTTAAATATATAAATGGTTTATATCGTTGATTTTTTCGATGGTCTTATCCGCTATCGGCGTCGCTCCCGGTTGCCCCTGCGCTCTTGCGCTTCTGTTCCCGCGCCTTGATTCGGCCCTTGGCAGCCATGCTGCTGTGCTGGAATCGGTAGGATTCGTTCCCTGTCTCCACGATGTGGCAGTGGTGGGTCAAGCGATCAAGCAGGGCCGTGGTCATCTTGGGGTCACCGAACACGCTTGACCATTCGGCGAAGCTCAGATTGGTGGTAATGACGACGCTGGTGTGCTCGTACAGCTTCGACAGTAGGTGGAACAGCAAGGCGCCGCCGGCCTGGCTGAAGGGAAGATAGCCAAGTTCATCCAGAATGACCAGATCCATGCGCAGCAGGGACAGCGCGAGTCGGCCCGCCTTGCCGTCGCGTTTTTCCCGTTCCAGCACATTGACCAGGTCGACCGTGGAGTAAAAGCGAACTCGCTTGCCCTTGGCCGCAATGCCTGCAACGGCAATCGCGGTGGCCAAGTGAGTCTTGCCGGTGCCTGGGCCGCCAATGAGTACAGCGTTTTGCGCCGTGTCCGTGAACGTCATGGTGGCCAGTTGTCGTACCAGTACCTGGTCGACCTTGGACGAGTCGAAATCGAAGCCAGCCAGGTCACGATGCAGAGGGAACTTGGCCGCAAACATTTGGTGACTGACCGAGCGCATGGCCCGGTCGGTATGTTCGGCTTGCAGCAGGTGCTCGACCAGCCAGCGCGATGCAGTTAGCGCGCTATCGTCCTGGTCGTGCAGATCGGCCCAGGCGCTGACCATGCCATGCAGGCGCAGTTCCTTCAGTTCGGCGGCGATATCACGCATGGTCGACCTCCAGGGCGTTCTGAACGCCAGCGCCGGCACGCAGTGTGTCGTAGCGGCTGGTGTTGGCCAGCGGGGCTTCCTTGAGCTGCAAGCTGGTCTCGACCGATGCCGGCAGCGGTCCGGCATTGAGCCGCGCCAGCACATTCTCGACATGTTCCGCACTGAGTACGCCCGATTCGACGACCAGTTCGACCGCCACCAGCACCGCTGCCAGGCCCGCGGTGGGCACGGCAGCGAGCACTTGCGCCATCACCCGGTCGCCGCCAGCGTGACGAAGTAGCCCTTGTCTGAGTCTTTGCAGCGGTATGGGCAGGTCGGCGAACGGTGCGCCATTGCGCAGTGCACCCGGTTTGCGCTGCACCAGCGGGATATAGTGCTGCCAGTCGTAGCGCACCTGGCCACGTTCGGCAACGCGTTCGTGGCTGGCGACCACCGCATCGCCGGCCACCACGCAGACCCGCCCCGGATACAGGTGCGTACTGACCATCTGCCCGGCAAACTCGCAAGGCACCGAGTAGCGGTTGCGGCTTACCGTCACCAGGCAGGTACTTGATACCCGCGCCGCCTTTTCCACGTAGCCGTCGAACGCGGTCGGCATCGGCATCATCTGCGATTGCTCCTGTTCCAGCACGTCGGCCACGCTCAGCGCGGGATACTCCGGGTGACGCAGTTCTCCCCACAGCGCCCGGCAGCGCTGGCCAAGCCACGCATTGAGTTCCTCGAACGAGGCGAACTTGCGGGTCTGCGCCTCGATCCAGATGCGGCGGCGGCTGTCTTGCACGTTCTTTTCGACCACGCCTTTTTCCCAGCCCGAGGCCACGTTGCAGAAGTCCGCATCGAACAGGTAGTGGGCGCACATGACCGCGAAGCGGGCGTTGACGATCCGGCCCTTGCCCTTGTTGACCTTATCCACCGCCGTTTTCATGTTGTCGTAAATGCCCCGGCGCGGCACGCCGCCCAGCGCAGCGAACGAACGGGTGTGGGCGTCGAACAGCATCTCGTGGCCCTGACTGGGATAGGCAACCAGCCAGAAAGCCCGGCTGGCGCACAGCTTCAGATGCGATACCTGCATGCGTCTGTAGATGCCGCCGACGACCAGGCCTTCCTCGCTCCAGTCGAATTGGAAGGCCTCGCCCTGCTCGAAGCTGAGCGGTACGAAGGCACGTGGCGCATTGCCTTCCCGGCCGCGCCATTCGCGGGTGAAATCAGTGACGCGGCTATAGCTGCCAGCGTAGCCGTCGGCCTTGATCTGCTCGAACAGGGCTTTGGATGTCCGGCGGTTCTGCTTGATGCGATGGGCGTCGGTCTTGAGGGCCTGTTCCAGCGTGGCGTGGTAGGGCGTGAGCTGGTTTGGCATGCTGCCGCGCACGTAGCGAGGCGGCGCAACCACATCGGTTTCGGGCTTCCTCAGCCATTTGCGCAGCGTATTGCGGGACAGCCCCGTGCGCTTTGAGATTTCATGCAGCGACAGCTTGTCGCGCAGGTGCATCCGTCGAACTTTGCCTAACATTTCCATGGTGATCACCTATTAATTCTCCCGCCTAATGATTAGGCAGGAGTAGTAGAACACCTGGGTCAGTTTTCGGTCGGCGCGAGGCCTATAGGTGGGTCAATTTTCGGTCGGCGCCAACACCCAGCAGCCATCGCCGACACGACAGTACCAATTACCATGAATAAAGCTGACAATTCCATTTCAGCGCTCCCGAAAATCTAACGATCCAAAAATTCAAAAAAGGGGGATTCATCGACTACATGCCGGTTGTACCGTTCTATCGCGTGGCACATAAATATGAAGAAAATTCCCCAATATGAAGCTAGGTCAGCAGCCTGATTTAGAGGCTGCT
>JBKJKI010000070.1:0-21140 GCA_046597475.1 Polaromonas sp.
ATCGACAGCCTCGGCATGCTTGGCGCCATGGCCCAACTCCCACCACCCCATCCAGCATGAAGATCACCAACGCACGCGTCATCGTCTGCAGCCCGGGCCGCAACTTTGTCACCCTGAAAATCGAAACCGACGAAGGCTTGACCGGCATCGGCGACGCGACGCTCAACGGCCGCGAGCTGGCCGTGGCCAGTTACCTCACAGACCACGTCATTCCCTGCCTGATCGGCCGCGACCCGCAGCAGATCGAGGACATCTGGCAGTACCTGTACAAGGGCGCGTACTGGCGACGCGGGCCGGTCACGATGAGCGCGATTGCCGCCGTCGATACCGCGCTGTGGGACATCAAGGCCAAGGCCGCCAACCTGCCGCTGTACCAGTTGCTTGGCGGCCGCAGCCGCTCGGGCGTGATGGTCTATGGCCATGCCAACGGTAGCGACATCGAACACACAGTTGACGAAGTGCTGCGCTACAAGGAAATGGGCTACAAGGCCATACGCGCGCAAAGCGGCGTCCCCGGCCTGGAAAAAGTTTATGGCGTCGGCAGGGGCAATATGTTCTATGAGCCGGCTGACAGCGACCTGCCCAGCGAGCACGACTGGAGCAGCGAAAAGTATTTGCTGCACGCGCCGAAACTGTTTGACGCCGTACGTCAGGCCGTCGGCCCGGACATTCATTTGCTGCACGACGTACACCACCGCCTGACGCCGATTGAAGCCGGTCGCCTGGGCAAGTCGCTGGAGCCGTTCCATCTGTTCTGGATGGAAGACGCCACGCCGGCCGAGAACCAGGAGGCCTTCAGGCTGATCCGCCAGCACACCACCACGCCGCTGGCAGTGGGTGAAATCTTCAACTCGATCTGGGACTGCAAGGACCTGATCCAGAACCAGTTGATCGACTACATCCGCGCGACCATTGTGCATGCCGGGGGCCTGACGCACCTGCGACGCATTGCTGACTTTGCCGCCATGTACCAGGTGCGTACCGGTTGCCACGGCGCGACCGACTTGTCGCCGGTGTGCATGGGCACGGCCCTGCACTTTGACACCTGGGTTCCCAACTTTGGCATCCAGGAATACATGCGCCACACCGAGCAGACCGACGAAGTTTTCCCTCACAGCTATGACTTCAAGGACGGCTTCATGTACTGCGGCGAAGCCATCGGCCACGGCGTTGAGATCGACGAAACGCTCGCCGCCAAATACCCTTACCAGCGCGCCTACCTGCCGGTCAACCGGCTGCAGCATGACGGGACGCTGGTTAACTGGTGATGGGACGTCCGCTTTCGGTCGTAAAAGCGATATGAAGGGGGTTGATCAAAGGCCGCTCCTCAACGCTGCGGACGCTCAGCCCTGAGCAACGGGGCGATAGGGGCCACTGCGCCAGTCACTCCAGCTGCCGGCATAAAGCGCCGTGTGGCCCATGCCGGCAATTTCCATCACCACAAGCCTGGGCGTGGTCGCGACGCTGGCGGTGCTGGTGCACGAAGTGCCGCACCACATGGGCGATCTGATCGTGTTGCGCCAAAGCAGCTCGGGCAACCGGCGTGCCGCCCTGGTCAAGGTCTCGCTGGCGGACCTGATCCCCCAGCTTCAAAAGCGCGCGACCGCCAGCGAGACCGCCGTCCAGATCGCCTGGCTGGCGTTAGGGATCGCGCTGGTGACGCTGATCAGCGGGCTGGTGCACGCGCATTGAGCGCGGCGCGGGGCTTGGGGTGAACCCAGGATTCGAATTTCAAATCCTTTGTCAGCTATCGATTCAATAGCTGGTGAAGCCCGTTGTATATGGACTGGTTGCCGATTTTACTAATAAGCTGAGGTGTCAAACACGGCTGCCGGCCGCTCACCCGCCAAGGCCTGCAACAGGCTGGTCGTGGCCAGTTCCGCCATCGCGTGCCGGGTTTCAAACGTGGCCGAGCCGATGTGGGGCAGGGCGGTGACCTTGGCGTGGGTGCGCAGCGGGGAGTCCATGGGCAGGGGCTCGGTGGCAAACACGTCCAGGCCGGCGGCGCGCAGCGTGCCGTGGTCCAGCGCCTGCAGCAGCGCGTCTTCCCGCACCGTGGCGCCGCGTCCGCCGTTGATGAAAATCGTGTCCGGCTTCATGGCGCCGAAGACGCTGGCGTCTATCATGCCGCGCGTGCTGCTTGATAAGGGCAGCATGGCGACCACGATGTCCGCACGCGCCAGCAGCTCGTTCAGGGGCGTGTGCAAGGCGCGGCCCTGCAGTTCGGGTGCTTGCGTGGCAAGGTCGACCGGCCGGCGTGCATGGTAGAGCACCGGCATGCCAAAACCCAGCGCGGCGCGGCGGGCAATCGCCTGGCCGATGCGGCCAAAGCCCAGCAGGCCCAGGGTCTTGCCATGCACGTCGAAGCCGAACAGCTCTTCGCCGATGTTTTTTGTCCAGCGGCCTTCGCGCACGAGGTTGGAGAGTTCGACGATGCGTCGGCTGCTGGCCATGAGCAGGGCAAACACGGTGTCGGCCACGGTCTCGTCGAGCACGCCCGGCGTGTGGCACAGCATGACGCCGCGGGACGCCAGCGCGCCCAGGGCGTAGTTGTCAACGCCAACGGACACGCTGGAAATCACCTTGAGTTGCGGCGCGCTAGCAAGCAGCGCTTCATCGACCGGGTAGCTGGAACCTATCATGCCAACGGCCGTGGCCAGTGCGGCGCGAAACGCCGGCAACTGCGCGGGCAGGCGCGGATTGGCGACCGTCACCTCATGCACGGCTTGCAGGCGTGCCAATTGGTCAGGAGGCAGTTCGCGAAAGACCAGGATGTGTTGGCGCATAGCAGTTTTCATGGTTAAAGCCTGGCAGCGGCTAGTTCGGCGCGTGTCGGCAGGCCTTCGCTGTCGCCCAGCACCTGTACCGCGCGCGCGCCTATCCAGGCGCCGCGTTTCACGGCCTCGGGCACAGAGAGGCCGTCAAGCAGGGCGCTGATCACGCCGCAGGCAAAGCCGTCACCGGCGCCCACGGTGTCCACCACCTCGTTCACCGGGAAACCCGGCACATGGCCCGTGCCTGCGCTGTCGCTGTCAAACCAGGCGCCGGCGGCGCCCAGCTTGACGACGACCAGCCTGGCGCCGCGCTGGCGGTAAAAGCGGGCCACGCCTTCGGGTGTGCTTTCGCCCGTCAGGATGAGACCTTCTTCCAGGCCGGGAAGCACCCAGTCGGCCAGCGTGGCCAGGTCGTTGATGGCCGCGCGCATCACGTCGGTTGAGGCCCACAGCGTGGGGCGCAGGTTCGGGTCGAAGGACACGCTGCGGCCGGCGGCGCGCATGATTTCCATGGTCTTGCGGGCGGCCGGCAGGGTGGTGGCCGAGATCGCGGCAAACACGCCAGTGGCGTGCAGGTGGCGCGCCGAGAGCAGCCAGGCTTCGTCAATGTCGGCCACGCCCATGTGGCTGGCGGCCGAGCCCTGGCGGTGGTATTCGACCTGCGGGTCGCTGCCGTCGATGACCTTGCCCTTGAACTGGAAGCCGGTTTTCTGCGTGGCGTCGCAGATGACGTGCGAGCAGTCTATGCCTTCGCCCCTCATGGCGGCCAGCAGGTAGCGGCCCATGGAATCGGTGCCCAAGCGGCTGGCCCAGCCGACCTTGAGGCCCAGGCGCGCCAGGCCAATGGCGACATTGGTTTCGGCGCCTGCCGTACGCTTGTAAAAGGCCTGTGCCTGCTCCAGCGGACCGGGCCGGTCAGCCACCAGCAGCATCATGGCTTCGCCAAAGGTAATCACGTCCAGCGCGCTTGTCATGGTGGGTTCTTTCGATTTTCAGGCGTGTTGGCGCGCCGCCATGCTGGCCGCGAGTGCGCGCAACTGCTCAATTTGGTGGCGCGTGACGGCCGGCAGGTCGTCACCGATCAGCGGGTATTCAATCGCCCAGGGCACGTTGGCCGGCAGGGCGCGCAAGATGGCGCGCCAGGGCGCGCTGGACTCGGCCAGCGGCACGGCGACCCAGCGCTGCGGCGGGCGTTGCACGCCCTTGCAGTGCACATAGCGCACCTGCGGCGCCAGCGCGCTGGCGGCCTGCAGCGGGCACTCGCCGGTCCAGTGCCAGTTGCCCATGTCAAAGGTCATGCCCAGGAACAAACCCTGGGCGTTGGCCGCAGCAAAAAAGTCCTGCATGACCGCCAGCGTGCCGGCCTGCGGCGTCTGGTCGTTCTCGATGACAAGTTCGGTGCCGGCGGCCTGCAGCCGTTCCCGCAATTCCTTCAGCGAGGAGCTTGACGACGGGCCGAAGCCGCCTATGGCCATTTTCATGCGCGGCGCACCCAGGATTTTTGCTGCGGCGAGGGCGCTTTCCAGTGCCGCCATGTCCAGCTTGCCGTCGGCAGCCCAGAGGTAGTCGGCGCAGGAGTAAACCATCTGCTTGCCGGCGCTACGCACGGCCTGCGCAATGGCGGGGAGTTCCGTCGCCGGGTCAAGCAGCAGTTCGCTGCGCACTTCAACGCCATCGGCGCCTGCGGCAAGACTCAGCCGGGTAAACCAGAGTTGCCCATGCCGGCGCACTTCGGCGGCGCCAAAAGACGACAGCGAAATCAGGATAGGAGCGGCGGCGTCAGTGGGCATGCTGCGAATTCAGGATCTGCCCGAGGAAATTACGGGTCTTTTCGTTTTGCGGATTGCTGAAGAACTGCTGCGGCGGCGCCTGCTCGATGATTTTGCCGTCGGCCATGAAGATCACGCGGTCGGCCACGCTGCGGGCAAAGCCCATTTCGTGGGTCACGCACAACATGGTCATGCCGTCGTCGGCCAGGCTGATCATGGTGTCCAGCACTTCCTTGACCATCTCGGGGTCGAGTGCGGAAGTGGGCTCGTCAAACAGCATGATCTTGGGCGTCATGCACAGGGCGCGCGCAATCGCCACGCGCTGCTGCTGGCCGCCCGAGAGCTGGCTCGGGTATTTCAGCGCCTGCTCGGGAATGCGCACGCGCTTGAGGTATTTCATCGCGATGGTTTCAGCATCTTCCCGGCTCAGGCCGCGCGAGCGCATGGGCGCCAGGGTGCAGTTCTGCAAAATCGTCAGGTGCGGAAACAGGTTGAACTGCTGGAACACCATGCCGACTTCCTGCCGCACGGATTCCACGTTCTTGCCACCGGCGGTCAGCTCAATGCCGTCGACGACGATGCGGCCTTTCTGCACGGTCTCCAGCCGGTTGATGCAGCGGATCAGCGTGGACTTGCCCGAGCCCGATGGCCCGCAGACCACAATGCGTTCCCCGGCCGCAACGGACAGGTTGATGTCGGTCAGCACCTGGAACTGGCCAAACCATTTGTCCACGGCTTCGATGCGGATGATGGGCTCGGCACCAGCGGCTGGGGCCCGGTTTGGGGTCTGCATTGTGTCTGTCATGAAATCACCGTCGTCCGTCGGGTTGTGGGGTTTACTGCAGCTTTGGCAGGTCGGTTTCCAGCCATTTGCGGTAGAGCTTGTTCAACTCGCCATTGGCCGTGTTTTTGGCAACGAAGTCATCCACGGTCTTGAGCAGCTCTGCCTGCCCGGGGCGCATGGCCACGCCCATGACCTGCTGGCGCAGCAGGAACTTGTTTTCGTAGGTGTTGGCAGGCGCGCGCTTGTCGATCTGCGCCGCCACCGTGGTGGAGCAGCCGATCGCATCGACCTGGCCGGACATCAGGGCCTGCATGGCCGAGGCGTCATCGTCAAAGCGGCGGATTTCGGTGCCTTCGGGCGCCACGGCCGTCAGTGCCACGTCCTGCGTGCTGGCTCTGGCCACGCCGACGCGCTTGCCCTTCAAGTCGGCGGCAGCCTTGATGGCGGCTTTCTTGTCACCGTAGACCACGATGCTGGCGGCGGCATAGGGCTTGGAAAACTGGACCTGCTTGGCGCGCTCGGGCGTCACGGCGAGCGAGGCGACCAGCAGATCCACCTTGTTGGTCAGCAGGAAGGGGATGCGGTTGGGGCCGGTGACCGGGACGAGGTTGAGCTTCACGCCCAGGTCCTTGGCCAGCAGTCGCGCCACGTCGGCGTCGTAGCCATCGGGCTGGTTGCTGCTGTTCATGGTGCCGTAGGGCGGGAAATCCACCAGCATGCCGATGGTCAGCTCGCCTTTTTTCTTGATGTCGGCCACGGTCTGCGCGCTGGCCGAAGGCGCCCAGGCGGACAGGGTGGCGGCCAGCCCCAAAGACAGGACTGAGGCGAGGGCGGTGCCCGTGAATACGCGGCGTTGCATGGACTTGATCATGGAAAGTCTCCGGTTTGGGGTGAAAGAAACGGGGCTGGGGAATCGGGGTTAAGGAAAGAAGCTTGAAAGAAGTTTGCTTTTCAGCGTGCCAGCGCCGCAGCCTGCCGGCGTTCCATGTGGGCCGCCAGCAGGGACAGCGGCCAGCACAGCGCAAAGTAGATGGCCGCCACCACGCTGAACACAATCAGCGGCTGAAAGGTGGCGTTGTTGATGATCTGGCCCGCGCGCGTGATTTCGGCAAAGCCGATGATGGCCGCCAGCGAGGTGCCCTTGATGATCTGCACCATGTAGCCGACGGTGGGCGCCAGTGCGATCTTGAAGGCCTGCGGCAGGATGACGAAGCGCATGCGCGAGACGTAAGACAGGCTGAGCGCATGCGCTGCCTCGACCTGCCCGCCGGGAATGGCCTGAATGCAGCCGCGCCAGATCTCGCCGAGAAAGGCGCTGCTGTTCAGAATCAGCGCCACGCCCGCCGCAATCCAGGGGTTGATGTCAAAGCCCAACACCGGTGCGCCGAAGAAGACCAGGAAAAGCTGCAGCAACAGCGGCGTGCCCTGGAAAATCTGGATGAAGCCGCCCGAGAACCATTGCGCGACGCGGTTTTCAGACGTGCGGCCCAGGGCCACGAGCAGCCCGCCGATGGCACCGCCGACAAAGGCGATCATCGACAGCGCGATGGTCCATTTGGCCGCTTCAAGGATGAACAGGAATTCAGGAAATCCGAAAGTGCGCATTACCGACGATCCGGGTAGTTGAGACTGGTTTTGTAGATGACGCGAAACAGCGCGGAAAACGCCAGCGCGAGCAGCAGGTAAATCACGGCCACGACGATGTAGATCTCGAAGCTGCGGAAGGTTTGCGACTGCAGGTTGGCGGCCACCGAGGTCAGGTCGTCCGCCGAGATGGCCGACACCACGGCGGAACTGAGCATCAGCAGGATGAACTGGCTGGTCAGCGCCGGGTAGATCGCCTTGAGCGCGGGCTTGAGGATGACGAAGCGGAAGATCTCATGGCGTTTGAGGTTGAGCGCCAGGCCGGCCTCGACCTGGCCCTTGGGAATGGACTCGATGCCCGCGCGAATGATCTCGGTGGCGTAGGCGCCCAGGTTGATGACCATGGCCGTCAGCGCGGCCGTGTGGGCCGACCAGCGCAGGCCCAGCGCCGGCAGTGCAAAGAAGAAAAAGAACAGCTGCACCAGAAACGGCGTGTTGCGGATCAGCTCGATATAGGCGTTGATCAGAAAGCGCAGAGGCTTAGGGCCGGCGGTCTTGCCCCAGGCGCAGACGATGGCCAGCGCCAGGCCCAGCAGCATGGCCAGCAGCGAAAGCTCTATGGTGTTCCATGTGCCCTTGAGCAGCAGCGGCCAGGCCGCAAAGACGTCACCGAATTGGAATGTGTAGTTCATGAGTGAGGTGGTGGCGTCAGCCGTGGCGCAAACACTTGGTTATTTTGACGGATCAAGGGTTTCCTGGGGGTTGGGCGCGGAGCCCGCTTTCTGCAAACTCTGAAACCGGTTTCATTGAATTATAAAAGCAAGCCTACCCCTGTTGTAACTCGGGGAAAACCCTAGCTTTGAATGGTGGAGATGGCGCCGCCCGGGACGGATGAGCCTCGCGCCAGCAGCCGGCCCGACAGCAATATCTGGCGTGGCGGCAGATCCAGGCCTTTGAGCCGTTCTATCAGGCAGCCCGCGGCAAGCCGGCCCAGCTCGTCGGTGGGCTGGGCAATGGTGGTGATGCCTGGGCCGATGTAGGGCGACCACTCGGTGTCGTCAAAACCCACCAGCCCGAGGTCGGGGCCAAAGCGCCAGCCCAGTCGCGCCATGGCGGCCACCACCCTGAGCGTGACGACGGCGTTGCTGGAGATCACGCCGGCAAGCCGTCCTCCGGCACGCTGACGCAGGGCGCGCAGTGCCTCATCGAGCAGCACGCCGTCGTCTTCGCTGCTTTCAAAAGTGCAGCCCTGAAGGTCGGGCGTATCGGCTGCGGAATCGCTGACAAAGCTGCGAAATGCCGCCTCGCGCTCCTTGCGTGAGCTGACGTTCTTGATGGGTTCCGAGATGAACATCAGCTCCCGGTAACCGGCCTTCACGAGGTGGCTTGCGCCCAGCTGCACGGCGCCAGCATTGTCGAGCGAGACGAAATCGGCCCGCATGTCGTGGTGGCGCCGGTCCACCAGAACCACGGGCTTGCCATGGCGCGCTGCGTCCGTGGCCGCGCCGGCGTCCTGGCCCAGCGTGTTCAGGATCAGGCCTTCCACCTGGTAGGCGGTCAGCGCTTGAATCGCCTTGCTTTCGCAGCGGCTGTCATTGCCCAGGTTGAAAAGCATCAGCAGGTAGCCGGCCTCCTGGCAGGCTTTTTCCGCACCACGCAGCACCGCCACCGAGAAGGGATTGGTCACGTCGGCCACGACCAGGCCGATCAGCCGCGAGCGCCCGCGCTTGAGCGCCCGAGCCATCGGGCTGGGGCTGTAGGACAGTGCGGCGATGGCGACCTCGACCCGGTTTGCGATGTCCGGTGTCAGCAGGGTTTCCCGGTGATTCAGGAAGCGCGATACCGTGGCCTTGGAAACACCGGCCGCCATGGCAACGTCGGCAATGGTGGCTCGGACATGAGGCGGGGCGGGCGGCCGGGGTTTCTTGGTGGGCATGTGCAGGCTAAAAAGGAGACTGGATTGGGGTGATGCTGAAACCAGTTTCAGGATGGTAGCACCACGGCGGCACGGCCGGAAACGATCAAGGGCCCTGTTTTTGATAGCTGCGCATGCCGGTTTTGAGTGGGCGATGGGCAATGATGAGCAGGCTGGAGGAAAATCGGGACGGGATGCGGCGTTTGCGTCCGCATTTCCCGCTCCAAAATAACCCATTCGCTGAAAGCAAACCATGGCCACCAATCCCAATGTGCCGCCTCCCGAACCGGCAGAGCCGCTGAGCACGCCGCCGGAGCCGGGTGAAGTGCAAACCACGCCCATGCCGATGACGGTGTCCCGCCACCCGGGTCATTGACGCAGCCTTTAATGGCCTCTTGACGTCAACGTCAACGTCAACGCCGGCGCCGGCGCCGGCGCTCAGTTGCAGCCAGCTGGCCTGTCCGAAGCCGATACGGTTTCCTTGCATGGTCATCGGCGTTACCATCCTTTGACAACCAATGGTTTCGCCATGCCCGACCTGTCTGATGCCCAGCCCGATCCTGAAGAATTTGACGACGTGATGCCAAGTTCGCTTGATTTTCCCGTCGTTGCCTTGGGCGCTTCGGCGGGTGGCCTGGAGGCCTTGCTGCGATTTTTCGAGCACATGCCCGCCGGCAACGGCATGGCCTTCGTGGTCATTCTTCATTTGTCGCCCAACCATGAGAGCAATGTCGCGGAGATAGTGCAGCGGGTCACGCAAATGCCGGTGATCCAGGTCGCCGGCACCACGGCGATGGAAGCCGACCATGTCTACGTCATCCCGCCCAACCACGACATGGAGGTGAGGGATGGCGAGTTGCGGCTGACCGAGCCTAGCCGCGTCAGCGGAAGGCCGATTGCGATTGACCTGTTTTTCCGCAGCCTGGCGCAGGCTCACCGGGAAAGGACGATTGCCATCGTGCTGTCGGGCACCGGCACCGGCAGCGACGGCGCGGTGGGACTGGCCCGGGTCAAGGAGCGGGGCGGCGTGACGCTGGCGCAGGCGCCGGAGGATGCCGCGTATGACGGCATGCCCACGGCCGCCATTGCGACCGGCATGGTCGATTTCATCCTGAGCGCGGCTGACATGCCCCAGCGCCTGCTGGACTTGTGGGCCAATGCCAGGCGCATCAGCCTGCCCAGGGATGCCGCATCCTCGCTGAAAGTGATCCCCCTTGAGAATGCCGAGGCCGCCAGGCAGTCAGAGGAGGCGCTGGGCGACATCATGGGCCTGCTGCGGCGCTATTCCAATAATGACTTCCGGCATTACAAGCGGGCCACCGTGCTGCGCCGCATCGAACGCCGGCTGCAGGTCAGGGGGCTGCCTGATTTGCCCGCCTACCGCGACTACCTGCGCGAGCACCCCGAGGAAACCATCCCGCTGCTGCAGGACATGCTGATCAGCGTGACCAACTTCTTTCGCGACCGCGAGGCCTTCGAGGCGCTGGAGCGGGACTTATTGCCTGCCCTGTTTGACAACCTCTCGCCGGACGAGCCGCTGCGGGTGTGGGTGGCTGGCTGCGCCACCGGTGAGGAAGCCTATTCCATTGCCATGCTGCTGCGCGAGCAGATGGAGCTGCAGCAGTTCGCCGGGGAAATGCAGGTTTTTGCGACCGACATTGATGAAAGGGCCATCACGGCGGCGCGCGCCGGCCTGTACCCGGCTTCCATCGTGGCGGATGTGTCGCCCGGCCGGCTGCGGCAGTTCTTCACCAGGGAGCGCGAGCAGTACCGGGTGCTCAAGCAGATCCGGGAAAAAATACTGTTTGCCCAGCACAACGTGCTGCGCGACCCGCCTTTTTCACGGCTGGACCTGATTCTCTGCCGCAACCTGCTGATCTACCTGGACCGTGCGGCGCAGACCCAGGTGCTGGAAATGTTCCACTTTGCGCTCAAGCCGGGCGGCCTGCTGTTTCTGGGTACGTCCGAATCGGGCGATGCGGCGTCCCGACTGTTCACGGTGGTGGACAAGAAAAACCGCATTTACAAGGCCGATCCGCACGCCCAGGTGTTGCGTCAGCTGCCTCTGGAGACGGACGTCGCGCGCGAGCTCACGCCTGCCGCGCGGCAAAAGCCGGAACGCCGCGAACCGGCGCTGTCGTCGTTCGCCGAACTGCACCGCAAGTTCATTGACCAGGTGGGGGCGCCCAGCGTGCTGATCGACGCCCGGCACACGGTGCTGCATCTGTCTGAAAATGCCGGCAGGTTTTTGCAGCATGGCAGCGGCGCACCCTCGCTGAACCTGCTGACCAACGTGCCACACGAGTTGCGGCCAGAACTGCGCACGGCGCTTTTCCAGCTTGCCCAGTCGGGCGCGCCAGTGCAGACCCGGCCGGTTGCGGTCCAGCGGGGCGCCACCCGGGTGCTGGTGCAGATGACGGTAAGACTCTTCGGCGAGCCGGGCAGCGAGTCACGGCTGATGCTGGTGATGTTTGACGAAGTGGCCGACAAGGCGGGCGATGCGCTGGCGGACAGCGCAGATCCGGCGCATCAGCGGGTCATCAACCAGCTTGAAACCGAAATCAGCCAGCTCAAGGGGCATCTGCAGGAAACCATAGAGAAGGGCGAGACCTCGACCGAAGAGCTCAAGGCGTCCAACGAAGAGCTGCAGGCCATCAATGAAGAGCTGCGCTCGGCCAGCGAGGAACTGGAAACCAGCAAGGAAGAACTCCAGTCGATCAATGAAGAGCTGACCACGGTCAACTTCGAGCTCAAGCTCAAGGTCGAGGAAACCAGCAAGATCAACGACGACCTGCAAAACTTCATTGCCTCCACCGACATTGCCACGATCTTCATCGACCGGGGCATGCGCATCAAGCGCTATACCCCTGAGGCGGCCAGCATCTTCAACCTGATTGCGTCGGACATCAACCGCTCACTGCTGGACATCACCCACAAGCTGGACTACGCATTGATGGCCAGCGATATCGCTGAAGTCTTCAAGAACCTCAATGTTGTCCAGCGGCAGATCAGCAGCAGTGAAGGCCGGTCTTACCTGGGACGCATTCGGCCCTACCGCACCGCCGACGACCGCATCGTGGGCGCCGTGTTGACCTTTGTCGATGTAATCGCGCTCAGAAAAGCCGAAGAGAGCGTGCGCGCCGGCGAGGAGCGGCTGCGCATTGCCGCTGAAACCACCAAGGACTACGCCATCCTGACGGTGGACGAGGACGGCCTGATCACGACCTGGAACCAGGGCGCCGAGCGCATCTTTGGCCATGCCGAAAAGGACGCGATTGGACAGACTTACGATCTCATCTTCACGCCTGAAGACCGCGCCGCCGGCGCGCCCGCCGAAGAGTTGCGCTGCGCCCGCGAGAACGGGCGCTGCATGGACGAACGCTGGCATTTGTGCAAGGATGGCCACACCTTTTTTTGCAGCGGCGTGGTCATGCATCTGGAAGGCAAGTCACGGGGCTTTGCCAAGATTGCCCGCGACATGACGGAAAGCAGGACGCAGCAAACCCAGCGCGAGGAACTGCTGGCCGTGGAGCTGCGGGCCAACGAGCTGAAGGACCAGTTCCTGGCGGTGATGTCGCATGAGCTCAAGCATCCCTTGAACCTGATCCAGGTCAATATCGAATTGCTGGCCAGCCAGCCCGAAATCCGGGCGCTTCCCGCGGTGGCGCGCGCCAGCAGGATTATCCAGCAGGCCATTGCCAGCCAGGCCAAGATCATTGACGACCTGCTGGATCTGTCCCGGGCACGCACCGGCAAGCTCACGCTCAGGCTGAGTCCGGTCAATCTTGACGAGGTGGCGGCTTCGATTGCGGCGGCCGTCCAGGATGCCGCTCGAAAAAAAGATTTGACGCTGAGCTACGAAAGTGACGCCTCTGAAGTGCTGGTGCTGTGCGACCGGATTCGCACCGAACAGATTTTCTGGAACCTCATCAACAATGCCATCAAGTTCACGCCATCGGGCGGCAGCATAGGCCTGTGTTTGTCGCACGAGGCAGGGTTTGCAAAATTTGCCGTCAGCGATACCGGCTATGGAATTTCCCCAGACGCCCTGCCTGCGGTATTCGGCATGTTCATGCAGGAGGCGGGACAGGGCGTGAGCCAGCAGCAAAATACCGGGCTGGGTGTGGGTCTGGCGCTGGTGCGCGAGCTGACCGCCGCCCAGGGCGGCCGGGTGCTGGCGGAATCCGAGGGCCTGAACAAGGGCGCCATCTTCACAATCTGGCTTCCCCTGGCCAGCCACAAGCCGCAAGAGTCGATGGCAACGCTACAAGCGGCAAACCTCAAGGGCTTGAGGATACTGCTGGTCGATGACATGATTGACCTGCTGGAGCCCTTTGCCGCGCTGCTGCAGCAGGAAGGCGCCAGCGCCGACATGGCAACCAGCGGCCAGCAGGCGCTGGAGCTGCTGGAGGCCAGCACGTATGACCTGCTGATTTGCGACATTGGCATGCCCGGCATGGACGGCTATGAGCTGATCCGTGAAATCCGCAAGCGCCCCGGCCTGGCAAAGCTCAAGGCCATCGCCCTGAGCGGCTACGGCCGGCAGGTCGATACCGAGCGCGCGCTGCAAAGCGGCTTTGACGCGCACCTGTCCAAGCCCTCAACGGTGGCCCGCATCTGCCAGGCGATTGCCGAACTGAGTGGGGGAAAAGTAGCTGCTTGAGGCTGCGGCGGCGGCGTCAAACGGGTCGCTTGGGTCGCCTTGACTTGCAAATTTCTTGCTTTGAAACTGTTCAGAAGAAATCAACGCATTCGCCAAGGCGGCGCTTGCCGAATGCCTGGACATCTCAAGCTGGCTGGCGCCTGAGCCGGACACCCTGACGGAACTGAGTGCCGGCGTTGCTGAATGCATCGGCTTGATGGCAAACCGGCTTCATTTTTGTGGTTTTCGTCTGGTCAATGACGTCAACACGCCACCTGTCCAGGTGTGCCGTGACGACTTGCGCATGGTGCTGATTGCCGTGCTTTTCGAGATGACCGATGCCCTCAGCGAGCCCGCCATCCTGACCCTCAGCGCCAGCCTCGGCTAGGAAGAAGCGGCATTGGTCCCGCGCGCCACTCTTCGGGCAGAAGGCCGCCTGGAACGCTATGACGACGGCTACCGGGCGTTGACATGGAGCGATGTCGAGGCGCTTGTGGCCTCGGCCGACGCCTGTGTTTCACGCCAAGGCCAGGAGGTGGTCATGCGTTTTGCCATCAATGGCGCGGGCCTGGTCGTTCATTAAGCCGTGCACCCTTGAAGGCGGAAAAATCCTACAAACCCTTGAGCCAACGTCTCATAAACATGGCAAAAGTCTGGGGGTTAGATTCAAGCCTGGCTGAGATTCAGCCGCTGTCATTTTTTTAACTCAAGGAAACGAAATGTACACGTCCACCCTCAAGTCCACTGCCGGCGTGGCGATTGTCCTGGCTGCGGCCTTGGGCCTGGCCGGCTGCAATAAAAAAACTGACAGCAGCGCGCCTGGCTATTCCGCTCCAGCCAGTACCCCCGCGCCTTCTTCGACTCCCAGCCCTGCCGTGATGCCCCCTGCAAGCGCCGCCAGTGGCGCTCCCGCCAACTAGGCCTTGTCACCAGGGCTGGTCAGCCCCTTGCCACCGGGCGGCTGGGGTCGCTGCACCAGTCGCTCCAGCTGCCGGCATAAAGCGCGCTGCGGCCCAGGCCGGCGATTTCCATCGCGATGAGATTGGGTAGCGCGCTGACCCCGCTTCCGCAGTGGTGCACCACCGTGGCGGGGTCGTGCCCGCCGAGCAACTGATCAAACTCCATCCTGAGTTCGGCTGCGGGCTTGAATTTTCCATCCGGGCCGAGGTTCTGGCTGAAAGGCCGGTTCAGCGCCCCCGGAATATGGCCGGCAACGGGGTCCAGCGGTTCGATTTCGCCGGTGAAACGCTGCGTCGCACGCGCGTCAATCAGCGTCTGGGTCGGCCGGCCAAGCTGATCGGCGACCTGTTGAGCGTCAACCAGGGTCGCCAGCGCGGGCGCAAGCATGAAATTGGTCTGGAAATGCGCTGCTTCCTCACCGCTGCTGACGGCGCCGCCCGCAGTCTGCCAGGCCTGCAGTCCGCCATCGAGAACGGCTGCGTTGGCATGGCCTGCCCATTTGAGCATCCACCACAGCCGGCCGCAGTAGTTGGCGCCGTTGCGGTCATAGACGACAGCCTGCATGTTGTTGGCAAACCCCACGATTGAAAGCCAGGTGGCGAATTTTTCGCGATTGGGCAGCGGGTGGCGGCCGCCTGAGGCGGGGGCGTCGGCGCCGCTGGCGGTCAGTACGCCGTGCGCACCGGGCACGCCATGCCTTGCGCTGAGCGCCTTGTCCAGATCGGCATAAACCGCGCCCGGAATGTGTGACGCCAGATACTGCTCTTCGCCGGCACCGGGCTGCATCAGGTCAAAGCTGCAGTCAAACACGCGCAGCGGCAGGCGCCCGGCGATCAGGGCCTGCAATTGCTCGCTAGAGATCAGGGTGGTGTAGTCCATTTCAGGCTCCTTCGAGGTGACTGTCAGTGTTCTTCTGCCGGGGCGTTGGGAGCGGCGCGCGCGCGAAACACGGTGGCCGCGACGGCGCTGAGGATGATGAGCGCCATGCCGGCCCAGCCCATCAATGGGATATTGTCGCCAAAAAGAATCAGGCTGTAGAGGGCGGCAAAAACGATGCCCGAGTACTGAAGGTTGGCCACCATCAGGGTGCCGCCGTGCTTGGCCGACATGGAGTAGGCCTTGGTCATGGCCAGTTGCCCCAGCGAAGCCAGGATGCCTATGGGCGGCAGCCAGAGCGCCTGCCGCCAGCTCCAGGGTGACACGCCCGCCACCGCCATGCCGATGACGCCGGCCACCGCGGTACCGACGGCAAAGTAAAACACCGTGCGTATTTCGGGCTCGCCCATGCGGGCTATCGCCATGACCTGCATGTAGGCAAAGGCGGCACCCAGGCCTGACAACAGGCCGATGAGGCCGGCAAAGCTCTGGTTCTGGTCCATCGCAGGGCGCAGCAGCATGACCACGCCGGCAAAGCTGGCCAGAATCGCCAGCACCAGCGGGCCCTGCCGCGGACCGCTTTTGCCCGGTTTCCCCAGCATCAGCGCACCACCGACCAGAAAGGCGGCAATCCAGACGCCGCTCATGTAGTTGAGCGTCATGGCCGTTGCCAGGGGCAGGTGGGCGATGGCGTAAAACCAGGCCGACAGCGACATGACGCCGATCACGCTGCGCCACGTGTGCATGGCCGGATAGCGGGTGCGCAGCGAGATGCCGCTCGCGTGGGCGTAGGCCGTCATGAAGACAAGGCCCAAAATCCCCCGGTAAAACACCAGCTCGGCGCTGTTGAAATGGGCGGACGCGTATTTGACGCACACGCCCATGGACGCGAACATGAACGAGGAAAAAAGCATCCAGAAAGCCTGCATGGCGTATTTTTCTTGTTTTTATAAGGAAAACAGGCTGTAGTCCACTAAGTACGGCCATACTTTGCTATTAAATAAATAGCGCATGGCTTGCGGCACCTGGCTTCAGATCATCTGCGTGGTTTTGCTGGCGCCCATTTCGCGGCGATACCACTCGTGAAAGTGCTGCATGCCGTCTTCCATGGGGCTCTGGTAGGGGCCGAATTCGTTGTCGCCGCGCAGCATCAGCGCTTTGCGGCCGGCGTCCATGCGCAGCGCCAGTTCATCGTCTTCGACGCAGGTTTCCATGTAGGCGGCCTGCTGGGCCTCGATGAACTCGCGCTCGAAGGCGCAGATTTCCTCGGGGTAGAAAAACTCCACCACATTGAGCGTCTTGTCCGGCCCCTGCGGGTGCAGCGAGCTGACCACCAGCGTGTGCGGGTACCACTCGACCATGATGTGCGGGTAGCAGGTCAGCCAGATGGCGCCGTACTTGGGCGGCGCGCCGTCCCGGTATTGCAGCACCACGTCGTGCCACTTTTTGTAGACGTCGGTGCCGGGCTTGCCCAGCTTGTCGGACACGCCGACGGTTTGCACCGAATAATTCGGCGTCAGTTCCCAGCGCAGGTCGTCCGTGGTGACAAACGCGCCCAGGCCAGGGTGGTAGGGGCCGACATGGTAGTCCTCGAGGTAGACCTCGATGAAGGTTTTCCAGTTGTAGTTGCACGCGTGCAGGTGGATCTTGTCGAGCTGGTAGCCCGAAAAGTCGAGATCCTTCATCGGGCCCAGCGGGGCCATCTCGGCGGCGATGTCGCGGCCGTTGTGCTCGAACACCAGGCCGTTCCAGCTGCTGGTCTTGTAGCGGTTCAGGTTCAGGCAGGGGTCCACCTGAAAATGCGGCGCACCGATGAGTTCGCCTTGGGTGTTGTAGGTCCAGCGGTGCAACGGACATACGATGTTGCTGTCGGCGCCGTTGCCCAGCGAGCCACGGCCTTGCAGCATGGTCGACTGGCGGTGCCGGCAGACGTTGGAGATCAGCTCCACGCCGGTTGCATTGCGTACCAGCGCGCGCCCGCCCAGTTCCTGCGGCAGCGCGTAGTAGTCGCCCAGGTTAGGCACCGACAACTCGTGCCCGACGTAACGCGGGCCGCGGGCAAACAGTTTTTGCTGCTCTCGCTGGTACAGGCCGACATCAAAATAGCTGGAGATGGGAAGCTGGCTGGTGGCCTGCAGCAAGCGAAGGCTTAGGTCTGACATGCGTTGGCCGAAAAGAGGCGGTTCGGGGTTAGAAGAACAGGCAGGCTGCTTGCCGCATGGCCGGGGCCGCTGGGACGGAAACCGAGCTTGATTGTAACGTGAGCACCCCCGCGCCGGGCATGGATCGCTTCCCGCAGAGGGCCGCCGCCGCCGCTGGCAATGACAGCCCGCCGGCAGACGCTGCGTAACAGCCTAAAATCAACGCATTGAACCAATACCATGGCAAAAACGTCCCCCTCTCCCGTCCCGACCTCCCCGGCCAGTTATGAAGCTGCGCTGGAAGAGCTCGAAGCCCTGGTGGCCCGGCTTGAATCGGGCCAGCTGCCGCTGGACCAGCTGCTCACCGGCTACCAGCGCGGAGCCGAGTTGCTCAAGTTCTGCCGAGGCAAGCTCGAAGCGGTGGAGGGCCAGATCAAGGTGCTGGAAGGCGGCGAGCTCAAGCCCTGGAACCAAGAGTAGATCATTGACTGAGCACACATCTTTTGCGCTGGCCGCCTGGAGCGCCCGGCAACTCGCTGCCGTAGAAAAGGCGTTGATGCACTGGGTCGCGCCGCCCGAGCCGGTGCCAGCCCCGGCCGGCCTGGGGAACGCGATGCGTTACGCGGTGCTCGACGGCGGCAAACGAATGCGTCCGCTGCTGGTCCTGGCCGCTTGCGAAGCGGTGGAGGGCAGCCCGGCCGCAGCCCTGCGTGTAGCGTGCGCGGTTGAACTGATCCACGCCTATTCGCTGGTGCACGACGACATGCCCTGCATGGACAACGACATCCTGCGGCGGGGCAAACCCACGGTGCACGTCAAGTTCGGCCAGGCGCAGGCCCTGCTGGCTGGCGACGCGCTACAGGCGCTGGCCTTTGAATTGCTGGCGCCGGAGGACGGCTCGGTCGATGTAAGGTCTCAGGCCGTGTTGTGCCGCATGCTGGCCCAGGCAGCCGGTTACCAGGGCATGGCCGGCGGGCAGGCGATTGACCTGGCCAGCGTGGGCAAGGCCCTGTCGTCGGAGCAGTTGCACGACATGCACCGCCTGAAAACCGGTGCCCTGTTGCAGGCCAGTGTGATGATGGGGGCCGCCTGCGGCGCGATCTCGCCGGCGGCACATAACGCGTTGCGCGAATACGGCGCGGCGGTTGGCCTGGCTTTCCAGGTGGTTGACGACATTCTCGACGTGACGGCCGATTCAGCCACATTGGGCAAAACGGCCGGCAAGGACGCGGCCCAGGACAAACCCACTTTTGTGTCGCTGATGGGCTTGCCCGCTGCGCGCAATTACGCGCAGGAGCTGCTGTCGCAAGCGCATCACAGCCTGAAGGCCAGCGAACTCCGGCACACGGAGGCGCTCAGTGCGCTGGCCGACATGCTGGTGAATCGAAAGACCTGATCATGGCCAGGAAACACCAGGGATGAGGCGCGCAGCGCCCGCAAACAACAAGGCACACCACGATGTACCCACTGCTTGAAACCATCAAGAGCCCCGCAGACCTGCGGTTGCTGCCACGCGCCCAGCTCAAGACGCTGGCCGACGAATTGCGCAACTATGTGCTGCACAGCGTGTCGCAAACCGGCGGGCATTTGAGCTCCAACCTGGGCACGGTCGAGCTGACGGTGGCGCTGCACTATGTGTTCAACACGCCAGACGACCGCCTGGTCTGGGACGTGGGCCACCAGACCTACCCGCACAAGATCCTGACGGGCCGGCGTGAGCGCATGGACAGCCTGCGCCAGCTCGGTGGCCTCAGCGGGTTTCCGCGCCGCGAAGAAAGCGAATACGACACTTTTGGCACCGCGCATTCATCCACTTCGATTTCAGCCGCGCTGGGCATGGCAATGGCGGCCAAACAAAAAGGTGAAGACCGCCACGCGGTGGCCATCATCGGCGACGGTGCCATGAGCGCTGGCATGGCCTTCGAGGCACTCAATAATGCGGGCGTGTGTGACTGCAAGCTGCTGGTGGTGCTCAACGACAACGACATGAGCATCAGCCCGCCGGTGGGCGCGCTGAACCGCTACCTGGCGCAGCTCATGAGCGGGCAGTTTTATGCGTCGGCCAAAAACGTCGGCAAACAGGTGCTCAAGGTGGCCCCGCCGCTGTTTGAGCTGGCCAAGCGGCTGGAAACGCACGCCAAGGGCATGGTGGTGCCGGCCACACTGTTTGAAAATTTCGGCTTCAACTACATCGGCCCCATTGACGGCCACGACCTGGATTCCTTGATTCCGACGCTAGAAAACATCAAACAACTGGACGGCCCGCAGTTCTTACATGTGGTAACCAAAAAGGGCAAGGGCTACGAGCTGGCCGAGGCCGACCCGGTGACCTACCACTTTCCCGGCAAGATCGACCTGGCAGTCGGTGTGCAAAAACCCGCCGTGGCACCCAAGCCCACCTTCAGCCAGGTGTTTGGCCATTGGTTGTGCGACATGGCCGAAGCCGACCCACGCCTGGTCGCCATCACACCCGCCATGCGTGAGGGTTCGGGCATGGTCGAGTTCCACAAACGCTTCCCGGACCGTTACTACGACGTTGGCATCGCCGAGCAACATGCAGTGACCTTTGCCGCCGGCATGGCCTGCGAGGGCTTGAAGCCCGTAGTGGCGATCTATTCCACCTTCTTGCAACGAGCCTATGACCAGTTGATACACGACGTGGCGATCCAGAACCTGCCGGTGGTGTTTGCGCTGGACCGTTCGGGCCTGGTCGGCGCCGATGGCGCCACACACGCCGGTGCGTATGACATTGCCTACCTACGTTGCATTCCCAATATGAGCGTGGCCTGTCCGTCCGATGAGAACGAGTGCCGCCAATTGCTCAGTACCGCGTTTGCGCAAAACCACCCAGTGGCCGTGCGTTACCCACGCGGTGCCGGTGTAGGGGTTGCGCAGCAGGCTGGGCTGGAAGGCTTGCCCTTTGGCAAAGGCGAAATCCGCCGCCAGGGCAAAGGCATTGCCATCCTGGCATTTGGCACGCTGCTGCACCCGGCGCTGGAAGCGGCGCAGGCGCTGGGCGCCACCGTGGTCAACATGCGCTGGGTCAAGCCGCTGGACACTGACTTGTTATTGCAAGTGGCGCGCAGCCATGAAGCACTGGTGACCGTAGAAGAGGGTTGTGCCTTGGGTGGTGCGGGCAGTGCCGTGCTGGAGGCCCTGGCTGGTGCAGGCATTGCAATGCCGGTGCTGCAACTTGGCCTGGACGACACGTTTATCGAACACGGTGACCCTGCGCGTTTGCTGGCCCTGCAGGGGCTGGATCCGGCGGGCATACAGGCATCGATCGCGCGGCGTTTTGTGGAGCTGTTGGCACCTGTTGCGCAGGCTGCCTAAGAGACCCTGCGTTCAATCCTTTCAGAATCCTGAAGAGCCGCTCGTCGACTGGGTTTTCGAGGGAAAACCCCCACGAGTAGGGTTATATCGGTTCCTACAATCCGCATTGACTCATAGCAGTCCTTGCCGTGTGGGATCTCCATTGCTGCAAGATTGTTTCAAACCACTTTTGGAGTACACCTAATGGATCGTCGTCTAATTATTAAGAACGCAGGCATTGCAGGCGTTCTGGCCGCAGGTGCTGCGCCCGCGGTGCATGCACAAGCCGCTGCCATCCGCTGGCGCCTGGCGTCCAGCTTCCCCAAGGCGCTGGACACCATCTTTGGTGCTGCTGACAGCTTTGCCAAGAAGGTTGGCGAAAT